>JANMNR010000146.1:0-4582 GCA_031368325.1 Pirellula sp. | reverse complement strand
CGGTTTCTCGCAGGAAGGGTATCACCCTTTTTCGGAGCCAATGTCATTTGACCCAGATTGGCAATTCTTTGCACCTGTCCAATTGCAGGACCTGCAGGATTTGACCTCACGTCAGCGTGCGAACACTGGCTTTTACGCTGCATATGATCGTATGCAAATCGGTCTAAGCCGATCCGATACAGAACAGCCGAGTAACAAGATTGACTTCACCTGGGGTAACCGATTCGATTTCGGCTGGATGAATAGCAAAGAGTCGGGTTGGAATTTTTCGGTGCTGAATGTTTCGGGCCCGAACGTGTACAACCAGTACATTCAACAACGGCTCAATCAGTTCATTCTTCCAGCAACGAATCCTACCTTGTTGCCACCTTATCAAAACGATGACGGTATCCTGAGACAATTCATAGTTCAGGACAGTGTCAACGTGGGATCGTTCGCATCGTTTGAAGCGAACAAGACCTGGCGAATGGAACCCTATCGATATGGTGGGATTTTGGAACCCATGCTCGGTTTGCGATACGTGTTCTTCGGTGACAGCGCTGCCAACGACACATACACAACGGGGTCCATCCTCAACGCCGCAACTCCGCCGGCAGTCATCGGTACCTTCGAAGACATATTGCGGGATCGGGTCCAAACCGACAACAACATGATTCTTGGACAAGTTGGGTTCCGATACACGAAATTCATCAACCGTTGGACACTGTCGAACGACTTTAAGTTCTTCGGCGGTCACGTATACCAAAGTCAATCGACGAGTATCGTTACAACACAGACGACCTACGCCACAGCACCTGCAATTGGAGCAACATCCCTCACAGAAAATAACGCAGCTAACGGCTTCTTGGCGCCTCCTCCGTTCTATGCCGGACGCAGAAAAGAGGCATCCACGATCGGGTTCGATCTCCGGGTCGAAGGCTCCTACAAAGCGACCAAGAACGTGGACCTCCGGGGTGGTTTTGCGATGCTCTACTTTGCTCGTGGTATATGGCGTGGAACCACCACCACTCAGGGTGGTAACCGAGATTCCGATAATCAAAATCTCGTCATGCCAGCCTTTACCTTCGGGATCGCGCTGAACCGATAAAACTCGAACGGTCTATACGACCGACTCGCCAAGCAAGTACAATCTAATAAGTTCAACAGCGAAGGCGGCTTAATTCAAGTCGCCTTCGCTTTTTTGCGTTCCCTCACCCCGGTTAGATTGTTCGCTCATGGCAAATGCCTTCACACTCAACAGTTGGTTCGGTAGCCGCGAACCCGCACTGACGACCGCAACGCAGGGGGAGGGGCCACAAGGCAGTTTGCCTCTCACCGACGAGATGCTTCGAACCTGGTCGAGTGGCGATTTGTTTGGATGGACCCAGAATGCAGGCATGGGATGGGATCTCCAAAAGATGATGGGGCCACAGTTTCTTTTATTGAGCACACAGGGGGGTATTCGCGGCGAAGATGGTCGTCCTATCGCACTGGGATACCACACCGGGCACTGGGAAGTAGGCTTGATGATGCAAGCTGCCGCGAAGTGGTTGAGCGAGAAGGGTGGCGTTCCGTTTGCTGGCTTTGTGAGTGACCCATGCGACGGTCGAACGCAAGGAACGGTGGGTATGTTTGACTCCCTACCGTATCGAAATGATGCAGCCATTGTCTTCCGGAGGTTGATTCGGTCGCTTCCAACGCGTCGCGGTGTGCTTGGTATCGCGACTTGCGACAAGGGATTACCTGCCATGATGCTTGCGTTGGCTGGCAGTTCCCATTTGCCAAGTGTCGTCGTACCTGGCGGAGTTACCCTGCCGGCCAAGGACGCAGAGGATTTGGGAAAGGTCCAGACAATCGGTGCTAGGTATGCAAATGGAATGATCTCGCTTGAGGAGGCCGCAGAGGCGGGATGCCGAGCGTGTGGGTCACCCGGCGGCGGATGTCAGTTTTTGGGCACGGCTGCGACAAGTCAGGTGATCGCCGAAGCGCTGGGAATGACCGTGCCGCATGCCGCCCTCGCCCCAAGCGGGCAACCTATTTGGATCGAGATGGCTCGACAGTCTGCGGCAGTGCTTTGGGACCAACACCAACGCAAATCGACTCTTCAAGACATTCTAACAGAGGACTCGTTTTACAATGCAATTGCTGTCCATGCGGCATGCGGCGGCTCAACGAACTTGCTAATGCATGTACCCGCGATCGCCTTTGCCGCGGGCTTGCCGCGGCCCGGCATCGAACTATGGACGGAAGTCAATCGTCGTGTGACTCGGTTTGTTGATGTCCTGCCCAATGGCCCCATGTATCACCCTACCGTTCGCCTTTTCTTGGCAGGCGGCGTACCCGAAATCATGTGGCATCTGCGTGAACTCGGTATTGCACGATGTGATGCAAAGACAGTTAGCGGCCTCACATGGCATGAAATACTAGACGGTTGGGAAAAATCCGAACGAAGAATCGCATTGCGTGAGTTGCTTCGACAACGCGATAGCGTCGATCCTGATCAAGTGATTATCCCGCCAAACAAAGCCAAGCAAATGGGACTTACCAGCACAGTCTGTTTCCCGCAGGGAAACATTTGTCCCGATGGTTCGGTCATTAAATCGACTGCCATTGATCCGACGGTGATCGATCCTGACGGCGTCTATCGCAAAACAGGCCCAGCTCGAGTCTTTACAACTGAGAAAGACGCAGTAGCGGCCGCCAAAGGACAACATGTCCGACCACTCAAAGCGGGAGACATTGTTGTGCTGATGGGTCGGGGGCCGATGGGTACCGGAATGGAGGAAACTTATCAGCTGACCAGTGCATTGAAGTTTCTCGACTACGGCAAGCATGTGGCAGTCGTAACCGATGCAAGATTTTCGGGCGTCAGCACCGGAGCATGTATCGGTCACGTGGGTCCCGAAGCGCTTGCAGGCGGTCCCGTTGGAAAAGTTCGCGATGACGACTTGATCCGCATCGAAATCAACCGTGAAACCTTGGAAGCCTCGGTAAATTTTGTCGGGTGTGATGGCAAAGAATTTTCGCCCGAAATCGGAGCCGCTATTTTGGCCGCACGATCGCCGCATCCAGACTTACGCGAGGACGAACGCATGCCAAGCGACTCTAGGCTTTGGGCCGCTCTTCAAAAAGTGAGCGGTGGGACTTGGGGAGGTTGCGTCTACGATGTCGAACGCATTATCCAAGTGCTCGAAGCAGGCGAAAAGGCCCTGTCGCAGTCATGATTCTGCTGATCGACAACTACGATAGCTTTGTCTACAACCTCGATCGTTATCTACAGCGACTTGGGCAGAAGACATTGGTCGTCCGAAGCGATGCGATTACCGTGGAGGCAATTGGGCGGTTGTCACTCGATGCCATTGTCATCTCACCCGGTCCCAAGTCGCCGGATGAAGCGGGATGTTCGATGGAAGTCGTGCGCCGCCTCTCGGAGCAGACACCAATCTTAGGCGTTTGTCTTGGGCATCAAGCGATCGGACAAGCGTTCGGAGGACGGATTGTCCGAGCACCATCGCCGATGCATGGCAAAAGCAGTATCATCCACCATAACGGTGCACCGTTGTTTCACGGGATACCAAACCGATTTCAAGTTGGCCGATATCATTCGCTAGTCATAGAGCCCGCCAGCCTTCCAACCGCTCTCCTTGCAACCGCGTGGGCGGATGACGGAACCATCATGGCGGTCCAGCACGTTGATCATCCGGTTTACGGAGTTCAGTTTCATCCAGAGTCGATCCTGACCGTTGCTGGCTATATCGTTTTGGCAAACTTTTTGAAGTTGGCGGGACTGGAGTGCAATGCGATACCAGCCAACGATGTGCTTGTTTAGCGGGAATAGTTAGAAAGATTTGGGCAAAAAAATCGAGTACCCAATCTTTCGGCCCCCATTTTCCTTCCTATCCCACCGTCCATCTTCTTTTGCATCAGTTCGTCTTTTGGCCGTGGACAATCTTTTCCCAATACTTGGTGAAGTCAAATTCCGGACTGTTCTCATGGTCGTGGCACCGAACGCATTGCTCGCGCGATAAGTAGGTTGTCTTGGTCTTTGGGTTCAATGCATGCGATTGGGATGGACCATGGCAACTCTCGCAACCCACGTTGACCAATTGCGTTGACTTGGCAACTTGTTCGAAACCGCCGGGAATGCCATAGCCTGTGGTATGGCACTGCTGGCACGAGGGATCAACGTGGGAACGCTTGTCGATTAAGGTCTGCCAAGCATGCGAGTGTTTGGAAGCATGCCACAACGTATCGTCTTGCTGATGGCATGAAACACAGGCTTTGGTTCCCGCAACTTGGTACTCCGACTTGTTATGAATGCTGGCCGAAGCGATCGTGACAAGGCCCGTTTCTGCGGCAGCGAAGTCTCGAGTCGCAAGTGTACTAAGATAGTCGTCAAGGTTTTTGATTTGCGATGGGTCGCGAGGCAGGGTGCTGGTCACCTCCATTGCACCTCGCTTTTTAGAATGCCAAGCTTTTCCCGATTTCTCAAGTTCGATCCCAACCAAAAACTTCCCCTTGTTGGTAGCGGACATGATCTCGACAGGCCCTACCTTTGACGGAGCCACCAACTGTCCGGTCGGACCGCCTATGATGAAATCCA
>JANMNR010000514.1:0-3673 GCA_031368325.1 Pirellula sp. | reverse complement strand
GTCGCTTCGAGGGGCGGCTGCGATGCAACGATCGAGGCAACAAGATGCGGAAATGTTGTTTTCGGAAGCGCTACGGAATTCGCCATTGGATGAACGCGCGCATTGGGGTTATGCGACAACTCTTTGGCAACGAGGTGATCGACAACGTGCAATCGAGCATATGCGAGAAGCAGTACGGTTATCTGGCCGAAATCCAGAATACGTAGTGCAGCTTGGTGAGATGAGCCTCGATGTGGGGGATCTGAAGTCGGCTCGTGAATATGCGTTAGGCGTCTTGACGGTCAATCACAAGAATGCAGACGCCTGGGCGCTGCTTGGTGATACCCATCAAGCGGAACGAGACTTGCCGGCTGCTGAGGAATGCTACAACCGCGCACTTTTGGAAAGAAGCGATTTCCCGCGGGTGCAGTTCTCGCTTGCTGAGATCAATCGACAAACGGGGCATCCGAAAAGCGCTCTTGCCCTATTGGATCGCATGACGGACTTGCATGCCTCTGCGAGTTCGGATCCAGATGTGCTGTTGAGCCGCGGAATTGCTTTGGCGGATCTTGGAATGGGGATTGAGGCAGGTGAAGCACTTGCTTTAGCCTCGGAGCGATTGCCGGTAGATCGCGTTGAAAAGCATATTCAATTGGCTCATGCACAACATCGAATCGGCGATTTGGTGCCCGCGCGAATGACGCTCGGTCGGTTGATCGCGTCGAATTCGAACAATCCTGAAGTAGTTCGTTTGCAAACCATGCTCGACATGTCCTTTGCGCACCTATCTGAGCCTGGAACTCAGCGTGGGCGGGATCCTGGCTTGCTGGCCGATCAAGCGATTGCAAATGGAAACAACATGCCAAATGCATTGCCAACCGGCTCGCCAAAGTTAAGCTCACCAAGTGCAACTCTAATCGCCTCGCCTATGTTCACAGACGGCACCAGTGGTTTGCTTCGCTAACAACAAAAGAACTATCGTTTCTAAAAACCCGTGGCTGGCTGTACCGGTCGATGTTGTCAATCTCTCGGTGTATAGGCGGATCGATTTATCGCCACGAGTTACCACAATAAACATCGGCTTCGGGGCGGACGATTTCCGCCGAACAGCCCTTTTCAGACGCTCCATTTTGCCGTTAATCCGTCGCTCGGGCGTGTCAAACGCATGTCAAGCCGCTGCGAGTTGGAGGTTGCTATCTGGCCCTCGCCAATCCGCCGCCGTCCGATAGGCCACAAAAGCCGGGGGCAATGGTCAAGACGATTGCCCGTGGAGTCGGTATGACGATCGCTTGGCTGCAACCCCAAGGGGTCTTGAGTCTAAAGACACTCAAGAAGAGCTTGCTCATCTTCGTTGAACTGCCGTACGCGGACCCGCATGTACCATGGTCTGGGGAGACAGCCCGGAAGCGGGCATCTTACCCGATTTCGGCACTCGCTCCCCGATAACTGTTCTTATCGTAACCACTCAGCATCGGCCCGGTCATTAGCGCCGCTAGACCGGCTATGGCGACGGCAGTCGCCCACTCGGGAACTCGCCCTTCCGGAGTTACGACCAAGACGACGATGGAACTGATAAATACGGCGACGAGCTCGCAAATATGCGGGTTGACCGGTATACGATTGAAGCGAGGTACCATGAGGGAGAGACCAGTAATCAACCACGGAAAAACCAACAACATTCGTATGTGCCACGGATAGTTCGTTGTGGTGCTCATCTGATGAGAGGGGCCAAGGTAAGCAGAAAAAAGAGCACGCAGCAATGGCACGACCCGTTAGGGAGAGATCGTTCCACTGCAGGTTGCGGCGAGACTCGATTGGCTTGTAACAGGATCCTGCCACCTCGTCCACTCCCTCACTTCCATGGCCGAACTAGTAATTCTCCGGCGCGGTGCCAGAAAACACATTTCCAGTGTACCCCATCTGGCTGGTTTAGCTGGCAGGTGAGCTACTTGGAGGTGAATATTGGCTGGGAGTCAAGTAAACTCCGACGCTCCGGCGTGTCAAACGCGTGTCAAACGCTTGTCAAACCGGTGCGTCCAAACTTGGTGAAATACTCCGATCGTTTGTGTGCCGATTGACGCGTCGAAAATTAGGGATCTTGGAGCTGCTGCTTGTCGAACGAAAGCCTTAAGCCGATGTAATAATTTAGAAAAGTTTCGAATCGAGGTATATCAAGATCAGCAACTGTGTGGAGATCAGTCGCAGATGGTCGCACGTTTCGTGAGATACAACTACGATTTCCTCATGGCAGTTTGGATCGTGATTTTACGATTGCGGACTTCGGAACAGAACTTTGTCCCAGTAATTTAGCGAACCGTCATGAGCGATTCTATTCAATGAAGCGGTTCCGTGCGACCATCTGCGACTGATCTCCACACAGTTGCTGATCTTGATATACCTCGATTCGAAACTTTTCTAAATTATTACATCGGCTTAAGGCTTTCGTTCGACAAGCAGCAGCTCCAAGATTCCTAATTTTCGACACGTCAATCGGCACACAAACGATCGAAGTATTTGACCAAGTTTCGACGCACCGGTTTGACACGCCGGAGCTTCGGAGCCTACTCGACTTCCTCAACCCGGTTGGCGGTGACCGGTGCGGGTAACTGAAACACTGGATTGTTGTTTCCGAACTTCTCCAGCCGCTCTTGCGAGTCGACTACACGAAATTAATTCTCCGAATTCCGTCTTGAATTTCATGAAAACCTGCTGAACTGCGGGCTTCCACTTTTCTCTCGGCTCTGAATTGGCGATGCTGTAGACCTCGCACTGTTTTTTTGGTAATTCCGTCGGACAAGTTCGTATGAACGATAGAAATATGTCCAAGAAGATCGTTGGAGACCAAGTTCATGAGCGTCATCATTCGAAAAGTGATCGCTATTCTGATGATCTGGCTCGGTTTCACCCAATTTGCTGGCGCCGGAATAGTCCTGGTGTCCGGCGACGTCAACATTGCCAACTTCATTGACGGCTCATACGATTTTGCAATCACTCCGGGTAACGCCAGCTTTTTGCGAAATGTTCTCGGTAGCGGTACGAAAGTCTTTATCCACAACGAGGGGAACGATGAATTCCAAACTGGAGTACACGAGGCCGGTGTAATTAATAACATCTACAAGAGTATCGCGGGAGTGACGTCGAAGTTGGAGTTGAGTGCGAATTCGATCACGAGTGACCGCCTTTTGGGAATTGATCTCTATCTTGAGATTTTGCCGCGCAACAATTATTCGCCAATCGAACTCGCTGCGGTGAACGAATTCTTGGCAGGATCTGGTAAAGTTTTCTTCATTGGTGACAACAACGAGGCGTTGTCCGAACCCAACGAATTTATCAATCAGTCATTGTTGGATCTTGACAGCTCGCTGAGGTTCGGAAATGACTCTATTTTTGCTAACGTTAACGGTCGCCTTGCTTATCGTCGGTCTCGGCGTTACTCGTCGTCGACATCGTCGCGATCTTATTCGTCAATGCTTTCAGCGGCTTGTGTGACGGTTTTGGTGTCCAAGTTGATCAAATTGCGACGCTTCGGACGGCGTACATCGAACTCGGTGACCTCAAGAGTGGCGTTAAGAAGCAACAAGTAGCTGCGATTTAGTGGGTGCCTGCAAGTAGTCTGGCTTCCCTATCGTCATTCTGTGATAGACTAATGCCATGGCTACAACAACCTATCTCGATCGATTTCTTGAACCAATGA
>JANMNR010000506.1:0-17504 GCA_031368325.1 Pirellula sp. | reverse complement strand
ACAAGATGCTGTACGAACCGTAACCCAAGATGCAAAAAAAGGTTCGGTCGACGGCTGGCTGGGTGCATCATGGAAGTCCGCAAGCAGCAATGCAATTAGCACGCTTTCACAACATCTTCAGCAGTTGATGGAGACCGACAGCAAAACCACCGGGCTCAAGTCTCTGCAGGGCATGGTTTGGCAAGCCGGTTTCGAAAGCGGGGAATTGAGAGCCGAGTTGTTTGCGGATGTCTTACCTGCACTGGAACAATGGAAGGCCAACGGACTGGACTTGCGGATTTACTCCTCTGGCAGTGTGCTAGCACAACGAATGTTCTTTAAGTACACGGTGCTCGGTGATTTGACAGACTTGTTTGAGGCACACTATGACACGACAGTTGGGACCAAGCGCGAGGTCGCCAGTTATGAGAGGATTGCGGAGGAGTCCCAATATGATCCTGCTGAGATCATTTTTGTGACAGATGTTTATGCCGAGTTGACAGCTGCAGCACAAGCAGGGATGCAGGTGGTCGCAAGTATTCGCCCAAACAATGTCCCCCTGCCAGCCGAGTTTACCGGCCTTTCCATCACGAGTTTCTCACAACTCGACTTATCGAGACTTGATCGCTTGTCTGACACTTAGACGTTGTTAGTATTACAACGCACTGGGGCTACTTGATAAGCGGATCTTGCGGGTTAGGAAAGATGGAAAACTCGATACGATTGATCTTGGCTTTTTTGTATGCTTCTTTCCAGGATGGAACGGCGGTTGCTCTGTTGAGCTTTCTAGATAGCCAGCAGGATGTGCAAGGGATCGTGACGGAAACGATGATCCATAAACAGTAGGCTGTCGCCGCAACATGGTTTTTAACCATCTGCGTCTGAATGCCATGGAGGGGGTTGGAAACGAGATGAAAACTTTAAATTCTTTTGTGCGAGATGTTTGTTTTTTCGCCGCGACATCGATAAGTGTTTTGTCGATTGCCTTTGGACAGGTTGCGTTCGACGTCAATCAAATGGCGCCCGCCCGAGAGTCAAACTCCATTGGCTTAATGAGTCAGTTGCCGAATTCGCGAATGGTAGATGTGCAGTTGGATGTATCGGCCTTGTTTACCCCTGGCGATGCTGCGGTGATTACGGAATACACTGTGCGCATAGTGAGTAGGCACGAGGATGTTCAAGTTGCTGACTATTCACCTCGCACCGAATTGCAAAGCGATGTTTTTGGAGCGATGCAGATCAGCCAAGAGGGTGACCGAGTTCGCGAGGCGGCGATTCGCGGTGCCGGTGCTTATCCGGGAATCGGTTCCGCACAGGGGTATGCTTACTACCATGACAATTCTCATGAGACAGTTCATTATGCAAAGAAGCCGTCGCTCGAATTAGTGAATGCCGCTGGCACACTTGAA
Organism: Pirellula sp.; assembly: GCA_031368325.1. GTDB lineage: Bacteria > Planctomycetota > Planctomycetia > Pirellulales > Pirellulaceae > JBKCUI01. Next base: position 16,116 of record JANMNR010000506.1, on the reverse strand, counting down.
AGACGTCGTGGAGTGTATTTCAAGGTGCGTCAGTCTTCGCAAACTACGTTGGAGGGGGCTCGTCCGTTCCGGATTGTATTTGAGGTGCCAAACTCGTGGCGCGCAGACTTGTTAGATGTCACCATTGAGGCGGCAGGTCTCGAGAATGCACATTCCAGGCGCCCTCGTGTTCTCTCAACTCAGCAATTCGTAGTCGCTGTCTATCAAGAGTTCGACGAGAATGCGGCCAACGCGGCTACGCGATATGTACGTCAGCAGGAAAATCTAAAGCAGTTTGCCAAGACCTATGCAAAAGCGATCGAGCAGCGTAGTTATCCAACGCCGATACATAAATTGGGCGCGAAGCTGGATATCTACGAACCTGCTATTCCACAGCAATGGCTGGAGACGTTGGTGTACCAACAGGGAGTATCGTACAACCTTTCGAAGCTATCGTATTTGCCAGTCGATGTTCGTGTTGCCATCATGAACTACCTTGACCAAAAGCACTTGATGGAATCGATGTCTGGCACGATACAAAACGCATCCATGGTATCACGAGGTGTTTCGTCCGACTTTGTGCGTCGTTGAATGGCGATTTTGGTGTGCTAATCAGCACACTTTATTGCCGTCCGCTCATCAAGAAGCATCTCGTTTTTAGAGCTGAGACCCATGAAGAGTGTTTGCTGCATTTCTCCAAGTGCACTCATTACGGGCAAAGCTCCGAAGCGCTATTCGCAATGAATTAATTTGGGTTTTAGGTAGATGCCCGACCTGAAGAATCCATTATGCATACGGGTGTCGTAGCCAGAGGTTTGGTTCAGCCGACAAAAGCAATGTATGCGGTTTTTCCGTTCGAGACGTCTCCCCGGCTTTTCTCACAATATCTCAAAGTTCGAGACGTTGTCCCTATGGAAGGTTTTTACGTAACGATCCGCCGCGTAAATTTGAACATCGTTCGATAACGGCAGAGACTCTCACCACTACAAGCTCTAAACGGATGTACTTAAACGGCACGAAGAGAGGTGCGACACATTTTCAAAAGTGTCTGCCACGATTGGACTTTCGTCGCGACTTTATCGCGACTTTATCGCGACTTTATCGCGGATTGGTTACCAATTTTGGTTTTGCTTGGATGGACTGCCTCGTGTTGGCTACGACAGGTTTTGCTGGGGTCCGTCGAGATTCGACGCCGCTTCCAACAGCAAGGAATTCATTTTGACTTTCATCTTTGAGAAACATTGCGTTGGAATCCGGTGTGGGCGTCGGTGCCACGGTTTGCTGTGACTGCGATTTTGGTTTGGCTGCTGGAGTGGGTGATTTAGTGCTCATGGCGCCGTGTGTCGAAGGACTCGTTGACATTCGCGTTGGGGTTGTGGAATGCACTTCAGTGGCATACCCGGGCTGAGTGTTGTCTGCACAAGTGCTGCACGCCGCCGAACTGTGCGATGATGTGGTTCCGCAAGACGAGCATTCGCCGCAACTGGATGGCATATAGCGATAGCCCCATAGGTTTCGCAATCGGCCCAATGCCGTCGGACAACTTCTACCTGAACCGCATTCAAACTCGCCGTTGCATCCACATGGGTCGCATACACGTGGTTCGTTGATTTGTTCGTCCCAATAAACTTCGCCGCAACCCGAGCTACAGTTCGCATTCCGAATTCGGTTGGCGATTCGAGAACGAAGATTTCCACACGAACCCACTCCTTCGCAGTCGTTCTCGCCGCATCCACCGAAATCGCATCGATCGCCCACTAAGCGTATCGAGCAACACCCCATATGGCTTGCAATGAATCCCAAACCAAGCAGCCAACCGAATAATACCGTTTTCATAACTTGCGCCCCTGAAGATTTGCTTTTTTGCAAAACCATAATTTCGATGCCCTAACTCAGAGCAAACCGTCCTTGCTGTCTGTTTGTATCGGCCAGTACAATCAATACAATCAGCAAATCTTCCCAACTTCGAACGCTAGCGTTGCTGCTGGCAGAAATCCAATCCACTTCATGACGTTAGCCACCATCCTCAAGGCCCGTATGATCGCGATTCTGAGGCTTGACGATTTGTCGTCCGCAGGAGCGATCTCCGATTCCCTTTTTAATGCGGGAGTTAAGGCCCTGGAATTTACACTAACCAACTCGAATACGCCGGAAGTCGTTCGAAAGTTGCGCATCGAAAGCCCGTCGATACGATCGGGGGACTCGGTGATCGGTATAGGCTCAGTTCGGTCGATGGAGGAAGCGAAAATCGCGATCGATGCGGGGGCGCAGTTTGTGGTGTCACCCATTACTTCCGTTCCGATCATCGATTATTGCAAACAGAACAAGATCATTGTCTGCCCAGGAGCCTATACTCCGACCGAAATTGCAACCTGTTGGGATGCGGGAGCCGATATTGTCAAGGTTTTTCCAGTACGTAGCTTGGGGGCTCAGTACATTCGAGATGTACTTGCACCTATGCCTTACCTCAAGCTCATGCCTACTGGTGGAGTCGATCTGAACAACGTCGCGTCGTTCTTTTCCGCGGGTGCCTCTGCCGTTGGAATTGGCAGCCAGTTGCTCGACCCCATTGCGATTCAGGACAAGAATTGGGCGAGGTTGACTCAGACTGCTTCGTTGTATGTTCACGCATGCAAAGGGGTAGAGAATTCATGAATGAACAAAGGAACTACGACGTCGTTACGCTCGGTGAAACCATGCTTCGGCTGACGCCCGAAAGCCCGTTGCGGCTCGAGCAAGCCGAACGATTGCAGGTGCACGTTGGTGGTAGCGAGTCCAATACCGCGGTTGGGCTATCGCGTCTGGGTAAAAGAGTTGCTTGGCTAACCCGAATGACTGACAACCACTTGGGACGTCGGATTGAGCGTGCGATTGCGGCTCATGGTGTGGATACGAGCCACGTAAAATGGACCAGCCTGGATCGTGTTGGGCTATATTTTTTGGAGGAGGGCTCGCCCCCTCGGAATAGTCAGGTGATCTACGATCGAAAGGGATCAGCCTTTTCCAGATGGGAGCCAGGTGATCTGCCAACCGAGTTGTTCGTCCCTGGCAGATCCAAGTGGTTGCATGTGACCGGGATATCATTGTGGCTTGGCGAGTCGACACGCGAGACTGTGGCGGAGGCAGTAAGGTTGGCGAGACTAGCTGGTTGGTTGATTAGTTTCGACGTTAATTACCGGACGCTTTTGTGCAGCGCAAAAGAGGCATATGGATTTTGCCATTCTCTGTTTGAAAGTGCGGACCTCGCGTTTTTGCCGAGACGCGATGCCATTCAATTATGGGAACTGAATGATGCTCAAAGCGATGAAAGCCTCATGTCGCACTTGGTAAACATGCGGAATGGCAAGGCGACTGTGATGACGTTGGGGGCTCGTGGGGCGATGGCGAGCAATGCGGCGACCTGTTTTTTTCAGGCAATTGAATCGGTAACTCCTATTGGTCGATTAGGAGGAGGCGATGCTTTTTCCGCAGGCTTTTTGTCCGCTTGGTTGGAGTCAAACGACTTGCAAAATGCGCTCCGATGGGCCACGGCAACAGCCAGACTGAAATACAGTATCTCTGGCGATTTACCGTTGGTTTCTAGAGTTGAGGTGGAGAGCCTAGTCGAAGGGACAACGCAAAAATCATTGGTTCGGTAGCCGTGGCTTACTCGTCGACATCATCAGTGTCCGAACCCACCATAAACTCTTCGCCATCAATAGACACGCAGTCGCCTGGGCGCAGCTTCTTGCCCCGTCGCATTTCGATGACCCCGTTTACCAAAACGGCCCCGGACTGGATCAAGTGCTTGGCTTGACCGCCAGACTGACAAACCTCTGCCAATTTAAGAAATTGATCTAGTTCAATCGTTTCAACGTCGGGTTTGCTTGAGTCATCCATTGGCTTGCGTAATCTCGTGGGGATGGGAATTTTAGGCGCAATCGCACGCACCCGTAGAGCCTAATCATTCACGCGCATAGTGCAATCGGTTAGTCATGCTAGCGTTCGGAATGCTTTCAACATCCGTAAAATCGGCAATGTCGACTTATTCCGCTTTACTTTCGATGTCCGGATACCGATGTTCCAAGAACGAGATCTCTTGCCCTCAGGCAGAGCGCTCCGTTTTGACGACTTGTCCAATCGGGATTCCATACTCAAAGGGAATTTAGCAGGGGCCATGATTTTCCGGATCATCAGAAGTTCAAAACAACTCATGGCGGTCCTCTCCCAGCATCGCAAACCAACGCAAATCGCGTGGGGGGTATCGATTGGGATTATGCTCGGCCTGATCCCAAAAGACAATTTGGTGGCTGTTTTGCTTATCCTTGTGCTGGCTTGTCTTCGTGTAAACCAACTCGTGGCCTGCGTTACCGGACTGTCCTTTAGCTTGCTGGGCGCATGGATCGCGCCGTTCACGGCCTTAGTCGGAACTAGCTTGTTAGAACAATCTCTGTTTGATAACGGCATCGCCACGCTCTATCGATTTCCAGTTGTTCCGTGGACCTGTCTCGACAATGCACTGGTAGTGGGAGGCATCGGTGTGGGTACGGCTACCCTCGTTCCTTCCTACTTCGTTTTTTTGTGGGCATTTGGCCATGTTAACCAAAAACTAGAGAGCGTCGCGTTGGAGCGAGTTGCTAACGACGCGATTCAATACCGAAAAAACGTTGTCGATCAATCGACGAATAGGCAAAGGAAGCCAGCAAGATTTAATTTGATTTTGGATGAATCTCCTGCCATCGATGATTTAACGCCAGAACTCGATGCCTCAACTCCGCCACTATTGAGTCTTGATGCCGAGAAACAAGCGATAGAGCCGATCTCGTCAAAAAAGCCAATTTCACGCTTCTTTGGAAGATCGGATGCGAAAAAAAATCAAACGAGAATGCCCGCGATTATCCGTAACGAAGTTCTCCCGGATGGAACCGACACTTTTCTACGCGAGACGGTAATCGAAGTGGTTCGGTACCGCCGGCCAGCCGTACTCGCAAATGAGTCCGTCGACAATATCGAAGACTCTACGGAAATTTCTCAAACTCAAGGAAACTCGATGACAGTTGGAAACGGTTCGACCATGGAGTCGAAAAAGAGAGCCGCCGATAGCTCGGTTTTAGTGAACAAATCGGCTGCACCTGGGCAATCGATCGCCTTTGATTCGGGGCACCACCCGGGCCATGCGGCAAAGAATGACGAGTCTCTTAAGTATCTTCTTTGGCACATCAATGGATCGCGCGAGACAGTTCGTAAGTCCTCGGAGAAAACTGCATGACGTGGCGACGTCGATTGTTGATTGCGACAGCTACCCTGGGTGGAGGCATCATTTGCTTCCAGCCATTGATGCGTGCTCGCATGGAGTCGCGGCTGTCTGATATCGTAGGTGGGAGAGTCGAGATTGGCTCCTCCAAAATTTCGGTCAGAGATGGGGCCATTGCACTTCGGGATATCATTGTGCACCCAAATGTTGCATCTCAATCTGAACCAAGTGAAACAGCGCCTGCAAAACTAATGATCCAGCATGCTGGGCTGAAGTTCAATTGGAAAAGCCTACTGTATCGCAATCTAACGCTAGAGAATGTGATTGCCTCTGACGTTCGGTGGGAGGTCGTTGAGCCGACATCGGAAAGTGTTCCCAGCGCAACCGAGAAAGCACCGGCGGTTTCTATCGCGCAAAGTGAAAGTATCGCCAACTCGGACATCGACATTGCATCCATCGTTCAGCCGCTTAAACTCAAAATGGCCGACGTTGCGGCAAAACAGAGTCAAGCGCACCTTAACATTTCATCTCGGATCAAATCGGTGCTTGAACGGCTCGCGGAGATTATGGACTCGACCGAGACTCTGAATGTTCTGAGACAAAGTACAGTACTCGATGAGGCGCAAAAAGCGTTGAGCGTGTTGAAACAGCCGATTGCCGAAGCTCGGCAAGAACACGAGGCCTTCGGCAAAACGCTGGACTCGCTGATTAAAGTTGCTCAGAAGTCACTTGCCAGCAGCCTCGAGATCGATCCTGGTGTCGTCTCGTCCACGGCCAAACAATCCGCAAGTCAACTTGCTACGCTTGCGGTCGCCAAGGAGTGGAATAGAAATCGGCCATTGATCCATGCGGCGCTGAATTCCATTTCCGTATTACAACCGATGATTGATCCCCTCCGAGACGGCAGGGCACTAGGCAAGGGGGAGACTCGGTCCAAAGAAGTTGAGCTGCTTGCCAAGCTTCCTGTTGGAGTTACTCGTTGCGTAACAGGCAAGGCCATGGGTGTTGCGCATTTTCCCGGTTTTGTAAGGGGCTCGCCTGAGGCTTCATCCGCATTTGAGATTCGATTTCGGAACTTGTGCAGCACGGACTTGAATGGCGAGCAAAATCCAACGGTAACCATCAAGATGACAAAGGATGTGCAGCCAGACGGAATACCCTGGCTCTTTTGCCGCGCACAACAATTGAACCTGCCTCAGTCGGATGCCAAGCAGGTCCATTTTGTGATCGAACGTATGGAAACTGGTATCAGCAAAAGCATCACCACGATTCAACATGCGAATCAGGGTTGGGCCGCTACTGTTTCTGTACCGATTGCAAGTTGTGTCCAAACTCCGAGTCCAGCGGGTGGTTTAGATATTGGCTCGGTTCCTGGCAATTCGATGGTAATCGGGAAATTGATCGGAACCACACATTCCGGTTTGGGCGAAGCCAACGAAATGCTCATTGATGTCGAAGATTCTAGCCTAGCTGAAATCGAAGCGATGTTATCGCCGATGCTTCGGACTGAATCAGAAAAGAAAAAGACTCTAGCTTCCATTCGCGGGACAGAGTTATTGAATCGTGAGTTGCTTCAGATTTCTTCCAGATGGAATCAACTCGGAGACGAACACGCACGCGCACACGGAAACTGGGAAACGAGTATCCAAGAAGTAAACGAGAAATTAACGAAGCTCAAAAAGGCGTTTACACGTACGACGCGGACTCCTAGCCCACCAGCTCGCTAGCGAAACAACCAATCGCAAATTGGTCTGATCGCTTGGAAATAGCTGAAAACGACCGGGAACAGGGCAGTCCAACAAAGAATGTTTCGTATCGTAAATCGTGGACGCAAAATGCCAACCGAGCTATCCCATAGATCGTGAGGCATTCGATAGCGCGCAATCTCTACTGCGACTAGCAGGCTCACCAACCCAACCATCGTGACCCAGTAACCGTATCTTGCGTCGCCTTGAAATAGCATCAGCAAATGAACGAAAAAAAATGCACCAAGCGTCCATGAGTGTTGGAGCCTAGCCCATGCAACGGGATAATCGTTGCGACGAATTGGAATTCCAATCCAAACCGAAAAGCCGACGAGCGTAGGGAACGAACCAAGTATTGTCTCTGCCAACTCGCGACTGCTATCGCTGTATACCATGGAAAAACATAGTAGCGAGACACTGATGATAGCGGTAACAGACAATTGCGTTAAGAAAAAAGACTTCCAAAGTTTTTCACTAACGAACCAAGCGCTTAGGCAGACATAGAACGCAACAAACAAACCGTTGCAGTAGGCCCCCAAGAGCATGAAGTTTGGTGCCAAATTTTTGGCATCGAAGGGAGGGAACTGCAATGTATCAATTGGGATTTTGTCCACTGCCCCGCCACATCCTCGGCAAAGTGGCAGCCATAGACAGATAAACACTAACCAACCGGCAAGTTGTAGACTGATGACGGTGGGACTCTTTAAGCCAGCCGGTTGGATTTTCGGTAACGAGGGGGGATTTTCCACTCTGCGAACTCAATTAATTAGGCAATGGTAGCCCGGAGTGCCGCGCTACACTTAGGCAATTATGTCATGCACTACGTTGCCTTGCACGTCGGTGAGTCGGAAATCTCGGCCAGCATAGCGATAGGTTAGCTTGGTGTGGTCGAAACCAAGCAAATGAAGCATTGTCGCATGCAAATCATGCACGTGAACTTTGTTTTCTATCGCTTGAAACCCAAATTCGTCGGTCGCCCCGTGAATATGGCCTCCTTTAACCCCGCCTCCTGCTAGCCACATCGTGAAGCCGTAATGATTGTGGTCGCGGCCGCTCGTTGTACCCGCGTTTGCTCCTGGCTTGGGTAATTCCACAGTTGGGGTTCGCCCAAACTCTCCTCCCCATACCACAAGTGTGCTATCTAGTAGTCCACGTTGTTTCAAGTCTTTGAGTAGCGCTCCGATCGCTTGGGAGCACTCGCCTGCAAGTTTGCGATGATTTTCTTCGATCTTGTCGTGACTGTCCCACGGCTGACCAGATCCGTGCCACAGTTGAATGTACCGAACGCCCCGTTCGACCAACCGTCGTGCGATTAGAATCTGTTTCGCTTGGACCGAATCGCCATACATCTCTTGAATCGATTTCGGTTCCTGACTGATATCGAACGCCTCACTCGCCTCCATTTGCATACGGTAGGCTAACTCGAAACTTTGCAGCCGAGCCTCAAGCTCGGCATCGTGCTGTCTCGCTTCTTCGTGTCGACGATTGATCGCTTGGAGCAGATCGAGTTGTCGTCGTTGATCCGATTGGCTGATGCCCGCAGCGTTCCGAATGTTGGCAATCAGCCTCTCGATATCTTGTTCCTTAGTATTCACATAGGTGCCCTGGTATGCGCCCGGCAGGAAACCGGATTGCCAATTCTCAGAACCCTTGATCGGATGCCCGTTCGGACACATCGCGATGAAACCCGGCAGGTTTTGATTGACACTGCCCAATCCATATGTCACCCACGACCCAACTGCTGGTCGAACAAGGGTTGCATCTCCACAGTTCATCAGCATCAACGAAGGTTCGTGATTCGGTACGTTGGCATGCATGGATCGTATCACGCAAACTTCGTCGATCATTTCGCCGACATGAGAGAACAACTCGCTGACCTCGATTCCACTCTTTCCATACTTTTGAAATTTGAATGGCGATCGGTACGCGGCGCCGGTCTCGCGTTCGGTTCGCAGGTTGTTTGGTAGAGGTTGTCCATGAAGCTTGTCCAACGCGGGCTTTGGGTCAAACGTATCTACCTGCGACGGACCACCGTTCATGAAAAGATGAATAACCGCTTTGGCTTTTGGAGCGAAGTGCGGTTGCTTTGGCGACATCGGATTCAGGCTGGATTGCCCAAGGGATGCTGAATCCGCGAACGCACGCCCCGATTCCTCGGCTAACAAACCAGCCATTGCAATCGAACCAAAGCCCACGCCGCTCCTTTGCAAGAACTCACGTCGGCTGGATGGCAGGGAATTCAGCGAACGAATGAATGAAAGTGGATCGTGTTGTTTCATGTTTTATTCCGCTCAATCAACGAACGCGAACTCGTTACTTATTAAGAGCACCTGAGCCAACTGCACCCAAGCGTCGATTTTCGGGGCTGGCAAAAGGCCAGTCGATGCTTTTTCAAAATCCTTGGATGCGCTCCAAACGAATTTGGCTTTTATGTCTGGACTCGCTGAACTGATGACGCGAACTCTGGGTTTCCATCCGTAGCCGTCATTATCAGGGGAGGCGCCGCAATCTACTACGAAGTCGATCATGTCTCCAACAGCAACATCGACAGACTTCAGCGAAGTCGTAACTTTGCCATTCTTGACCGCCCAATTTCCTAAGATGCCTGAATTGCTGGATACGATCCGGCCAGTCACGCCGTCTCCATTATCGCTTTCATGTACCAGCTCTCCATCGATTGCAACAGTGCCGGCTAACGGAGAAACCCAACGAAGGATGGAGCAGTGCAATTGATCGTTGCCAGGATGTCCGCCTACAGCAGATAGACTGGTATAAGCCAAACCGGGGTCAGGATATTCTTCTGACCCCTGCCAATTTTGACCCGTGAAGTGAAGCAGCGGTTTGAAATTCACCGCGTTCGATTCAGCCATGATGGTTCCATATCCGTAACGCCACACCGGCAGCTTGAACGTTGCCGGAGTAGCCATCTTACTCGCGGATTGAGTTGCCACCAAAAATTCGCTGGCCATCCGCAATTCGTTTTCGTCTGGATTGCGAATAAGTGTTTGACGATAAAGGGTTTTCAATCGTTCGTCCATGGAAACGATGGATTCGGTCTTTTTCGCAAGCTGTTCTGCTTGTTCAATTACAAACTTCGCATTGATGAAGAAGAGTGCTTGTTGCGGCACAGTCGTTCGAGCACGTGTTGCCTGGCTCGCGTCAGGACTTGGAAGATCAAAACTGGCTAGCAAACCAGGAATATCTTCTCGGTCGACGTACGCGTAGAGTCCGCGTCGCGTGGCACCCTCGTGGATCATGACAGATCGACCACCTATTCGCCGATCTAGTTTGTCGGTTGCCATCAAGAGTCGATCGCGCAACGGCTCAAACTCCAAACGACGCCGAGGCATATGCCAAAGCAATCGGTTCTCTGGATCAATCGTCTCGCCGTGACGATGGACTTCGCTCGATTGTTGCCAAGTGGCCGAGAGCATGAGACGTTTTTGCAATCGCTTAATAGACCAACCATCTGTCATGAATTCGCTGGCGAGGTAATCCAGCAACTCGGGGTGCGAGGGTTTGTCACCACGAGCTCCAAAGTCGCTGGCGGTTGGAACCAAACCGACTCCGAAATGGTGTTGCCAGATTCTATTAACGATGATCCGAGAAGTGAGAGGATTTTCTTTGTTTGCGATTGCTTGTGCTAGCTCCAATCGGCCGCCTCCCTTTTTAAAGGGCGCGCCTCCGTCCACGTTCGATAGCAATTGCAAGAATCGCCTTGGGACGCTGTCACCAGGATTTCCAGGTTGTCCCCGTTTAAATATGACCGGGTCATGTGGAGTGGCGTTGTCGGTTACTACCATACCGCGTGCAGGCGAACCGTTATGCGATGCCTCAACGCTCTTTACCTTGCCAAGTTGTTGGTTGTATTCGTTGCTTTCTGCTTGATCCAAAAGAGAAATCATCTGTTGAGACGTCAAGGTTGTAGGATGGTCAGAGGAAAACAAAGCGGCACGCAACTCTTCGTCGTTGTCGTTGGGGAGACGCGTTGCGTTGGGGTCTTTTTCTTTAAGCTCCTTCCATTTTGTGTAGATGTCCTCTAGCTTCTTGCCGACCGTTTGTGCCACATCCAACAACGAATTCGGTGACGATTGGCGTAACGCGTCTAGCAGACTTGGGTTCAAGTTCGAAAGCGATTCCGAAGGTTCTTGCAGAATGGTTTTGAACTCCTGTTGGAAGTCCTTCTGCGGTATCGCTGCAAAGCGATTAAAAAAGCCCCAAACGTTATGGCTTTGAGTGGTCGGGCTCTTCATGAACTCTTGCCAACGCGCCACAGCGCGAGGACGCAAAGGTCCACGGTCACCGGTCTTTTTGACACTTTTCGGGTTGCTTTCATTCTTAAGCTTAGCCAGGTGGACTAGGTAGTCCGCCATTCGCGATCGCAGTTCCTCCTGCGTAGCGAGTCGTTTCTTGTCGAGCCAGTTGTCGACTTCTTTTTGCTTTTCAGCGGTTGCCGCTAGGAATTCATCGTAGCCCGGAGTTGCGGACGGTTCTCCAAGTAAAGGCAGTTCTGCCGGTTCCTGGCAACTTGCAAAGACGCCGTAGAGGGAATAATAATCCGCTGTAGGTATTGGATCGTATTTGTGATCGTGGCATCGTGCACAGGCCACGCTCGTACCCAGGAACGCACGAGTCACCACGTCGATTCGATCGTCGATAATTTCGTGAGGGTTTCCCATAAACTTCCTTCCGACCGTTAGGAAGCCTAAGGCTGCTAGCTTGTGACGACTGGCATCGTTCAGTTCAAGTTGGTCAGCGGCCAACTGTTCGATGATGAATTCATTAAATGGTTTGTCATCGTTAAACGCATTGATGACATAATCGCGATAAGTGTACGCGTATGGGTAACGCGTGTCGCGGCTGCCCGCTTGGTAGCCAGTCGTCTCAGCAAATCGTGCTAAGTCGAGCCAATGTCGAGCCCATCGTTCACCGTAGTGTGGACTGTCCAGCAGTCGATCGATTAATTTTTCGAAAGCATCGGATGATTTGTCGGCGGCAAACGCTTCGACTTCCTCATAAGTTGGCGGCAATCCTGTGAGTGTAAAGCACGCACGTAGGATGAGACTTCTGCGGTCGGTTGGGTTATTCGGCTCAAGGCCTTTTGACTCCAAAGCGGCCAGGATAAATCGGTCGACGGGCAGTTTGGGCCACGCGGCGTTCTTGACTGCAGGCGGTGACACTTGCTGGATTGGCCGGTAGGACCAATGCGATTGTCGAATTTGTTCGATTCGTTGTGCCGGCGGTAATGTCGTGATGGCTGCTGGGTCTGTGTCCTTTGGCCAATAGGCACCAGTGCGAACCCACTCGACAAGGATCGCAATTTCGTCGACGCCGAGTTTGCCTTTGGGTGGCATTTCGAACGACGGATCCTTGTAATGGATCGCGCGAATTAGTGGGCTCTTTTCGATGTCACCCGGGATGACAGCCAAACCCAAACTTCCGCCTTTCGTTACCGCCGATTGCATATCTAGCCGCAAATCACCGGACTGTTCCGCTGGTCCGTGGCACTCGACGCAGTGTTTCACCAAAAGTGGGCGGACTTTAGTCTCGAAGAAAGCTTCCTTTTCAGGGAGTTTATCGTCGTCCGGTTTTTCGATGGCAAAGGACGTGGCGTACCCAAGGAAAAACAGGAAGCAAACCGAACTTGCGACACAAGTTAGGATTGGTTTTACTGGGTTTATGACCGGTTTCGGCCTTGGCATCGGAACAAGCACTGAGCTTCCCTTGGGCAGGACTGCGTATTGCGAACTTGGAGGGATTTGGCGAACGTCGCCATGGGTGGGATAGTATACAAACTAATCAATTGGGCTCAAAATAGCAATGAAACCAGGTCGCTGTGGGGTGGGGGACCGATTGGTTTATTCGTCGTCACCCACCTTGGGGTCCGGCATAGCCCGCAACATAAAAGTGTCAAACATCGGAACGGTGAAGTCGACCTCTCCGTAGGCCGGACTGTAGATCATTCCCTTTTGAATAAGACTCGAGCGTCTTGGACCAAGGCTGGTCACTTTTGTTTTCATTCTTTCGGCTAAATCTCCCATTCTGTAGGGCCCTGGACCGAGTTCCGCCATGAACCTGAGCATCTTTTTCTCACCTGGCTTGAGGCGATCGAATCGAACGCGGAAAAAATTCTGATCGAGACGAGGCAATACGATAGAGGATGCGATTCGTACCACTTCGAGGTCGATGGGATTTGTGGTTGCAGTGTTCAAGCATTGATATCCCCACTCCTGAATGAAATAAGGAAAGCCTTTTGTAAGTCGATAAACCTCATCCAAAGCTTCAGTTGAGAAGGCAACGCTAGTAAGTTCGGCAGGTTGCTGCAAGGCCTTGGCCGCATCGAGCGGATTCAACGCGCCGATTTGCGGAAAATTGAAAAGCTGCTCAGCATACGATTTCGAGTCGCCAGCAAGTCGAGGCAAGATTGGCGAACCAGCACCAAGCAGTACAAAAGGAAGCTGCTTTTGCTGCAGTTTGTGAATAGCCATGATTAATGCACCAAGTTCCTTTTCGTCAAAGTACTGGAGTTCATCAATCAACAAAGCCACGGAAGTTCCGCAGTTCTTTGCAGCTTCTCCGATCACTGTGAAAAGATCAGGAAGATCCAATTCCATGTCGCCGCTGTCTGCTGTTCCCTTCTCGGGTTCAATATCCAAACCGAAAGAGTAGTCGCCCACCGAAACCTTTACTGCGCCAATGAATGCTCGAAGGACCGCAAGTCCTCGCTTTACGGACGCATTGAGACTTCGTTTTCGATCGAGTGCAAATAGCAGTTTACGGAATTGCGGGGGCAGCAGACTGCCGAGACCCTTTTCCTCGTGAGCTTCAACAAAAATCGTGTTGTAGCCCAACCCTTCTGCAATTTGGTTGATCTCGTTGAGCAAAACGGTCTTGCCGACCCCTCGAAGACCCGTCAAAAGCAGACTTTTTTCCGATCTTCCCTTTTGAATTCGACCAAGCAAAATTTTTGCTTGCTCAAGGACCGGTTCTCGGCCAACCAATGGAGGTGGCGAGCCGGCGCCAGGTGAATATGGGTTTTTCAGCGGATCAGATTCACTTTCCTCTAAAATTCATAACCTATACCAAGTTATACTCGTTTTCGGGTATAAGTCGATATAAGTAGGTACAGGTCGATGACTATCCCTGTTGCAGGATAGGTTTTTTGTCGCGAAGCGAGGGAGATATTGGTTCGAAAACCCCATAAACCAAACCAAAGGTTTTCCATCCGCAGGTTTTCTAGCCGCGGGGTGGCGGAGCGATGTTTGGACGAGCAACGGTGCCTCCGGGGAGTCTCCGTCGAACGGAACTAAAAACATGCTGGGCGGAGTAAGCCGTATCCGAGATGATTTCGTCGATCTTGTTCCTGAAAATGGCAAAAGCGGCCAAGGAGGGGATCGCGATCACCAAGCCGCAGACGGTAGTGACCAAGGCTGAATAAATGCCGCCGGCCAAGTCGCCGGCGCCGGCGGTCCCTTGCGAAAGGGCTACTTCACGAAAAGCCAAAATCATCCCCGTCACGGTTCCAAGCAAACCAATCATCGGTGCAATATTCCCAATCACCGAAAGGTATTCCAGTTTGCGGTAGAGTCGAGCGGCTTGCTCAGCCGTCGAATCCTCTAAAGCCTTCTCGACCGCGGGCCAACCGAATTCAATTTCGGACATGCCGCTTACCAATACAAACGAAAGCGGACATGGCCTTTCTCGACATGCTTGGTCTGCCTCCTTGAGTTTGCCTTGTGCCAGAAGTTGCCTTACGGTTTCGACCAAATCGGCAGGTACCAAATCTTTTTTGCGTAATGCCATCGCTTGATCGACCACTAAATAAACGGAAACAATCGACAACAAGATCAGGACGATCATGATGCCAATTCCCATAACACCGCCGCTGAAAACGACTTCAAAGAAGGACTCGTCAGCAGCGGTTTTACCTTTTGTTTGCGCCGCTGGAGTGACGTTTGCAAACTTTGTCGTGGCCATAGGAGCAGCCTGAGCGACCACCGATTTTGCCAAGATGTTTGGCATACACAAACAAAAGGCAAAGGCAACAACGATTACCGCGCGATTGAGACGTTGTACCATGAAAGATGTCGAGGAGTGTCGTGAAATACCTGCCATCGGATTCGCTTGCTACTTGTTGCTAGTGTTTTCTCTTTTATAACGATCAAGCAGTGACTGCACTCGATCCGCCTCTTCGGCCCGACCTATCGAACGGAGGGCTTCCGAAGCTTTTGGAATTGCCTTTGTAGCAAGATGGTATCGATCGCCGTGCAGCGTCGCAATGCGTAGCCATTCGGGGATAGCGAGGTTCGTTTGTCCAGATTGCTGAAGCCTTTCGGCTAAAAGCATGGTTGGTCCGGCTTGCGCGGGCAACATTAGTCTATCGCGTTCCGAAAGCCAACGCGGATAGCGGTCCGACAGGATCTCAGCCGGCGGAACGATTCGCCAGAGTTGGGCTTTCGCGTAGGACGAAACCATCGGTGCTTTTGCATTTTTGGCCAGTTGCTCAAGAGTTTCGAGTGCAAGATTTCGTTTTACGCCCGTAAGCAACCAGGCCGCCCCTAGCAATTGTGTCGTCTCCGCTTCTTGTGTAATCCAATCTTCTGCGAGTGGTTGCATCCTGGTGGAATCCAATTCAGAGAAAGGGGTTTCGCCCCAAGGAAGTGGAATGGAGGCAAAGAGGAGCAGCGGCGGATTAGCCTTTGTCAGCGAAACAAACAGTGGGCCCGCAATATGCGGTTTTCCCAAAGCCGAACAGGATTCAATCATTTCGGCCAAAATCAAACGAAGCTGCCAATTGGGAAGTCCGCTTTTGCCAGAGTTGTTCAAAACTTCCTGGCCTTTGGTCACGACCAGTTTAAATTCGCGTTCCAAAAACAAGCGATGGATCGTCTCGCCGATTTCGTTGGCCCAAGCGGGTTCGATGCGTACGATGCAATCACCAGGAATGGTCGTTTGAGTCTTTGCGTTGGAACGAAAAATCACGATTCCCCTGGAATCCCAATCGAGCAGAACGCCATTTTCCTCAAACAACTGTCGCGGATCCCAGCGATTCAGCCCTGTATCGCCGACCTCCGAAATCCAAACGCGGCTTTCTTTGCCAGATTTTTCGGAAAACTGCTCAAACGTAGATTGCCCAGCGGCAATGTCGTTCAGTAAGGC
>JANMNR010000487.1:0-23571 GCA_031368325.1 Pirellula sp. | reverse complement strand
CGTAAAACTGAGACTCGTGGCAATCCATCATTCCCAAAACAGAATCCCAATACTCCGAAACATCCAAAACGACATCTGCCCTGAACGGCGTTGGACGCGTAAACAAGTCGACCATGTATGCGACAATGGGCTCCATTCTTGGCGGAGCGACCTCGGGCAGGATTTTTGGCACCAGGACCATGTACGACGCATCCTGAACCGTTTGCCCGACCGCGCGATGATCCGGGTGATAGTCAAACGGTCGATGCGTCAAAACCAAATCTGGACAAAAAGTCCTGATCTCGCGAATGATCGCCAAACGCAATTCCAGCGACGGTTGCAATGAACCGTCCGGGAAATCCCAAGTAACATACTCCGCTCCAATCGATGAACCGGCTTTGGCCGCTTCTGCGCGACGTCGAAGGATAAGTTCGGGGGAGGGAACCGATTGATGGCCCGATTGCCCGTTGGTAACACTCACAAGTCGGAGTGTTGAGCCAACGCGTTGATGCGCCGCCAGCAACCCGCCCGCGAAAAACTCCGCATCATCAGGATGTGCTCCAAGTACTAATACACGTACCATTCGTCTTTTGCCCAATCTAAGCTTCGTAAAGAACAATTACAAAAACATCGGCTGCGCTGAACGATCCTTGCACGCCATGTTTCCCTGCTTGCGGTGAGATATTACCGTGAATGGAGATCACTGTGGCTTTGCTCTCCGCAATCCATCGATTAATCTGACTCTCCATATCTCCCAATTCGGTGTCGACACTTTTGAAAATCTTAACTTGCTGCATGCTGCACCTAGAAAATTCACGAACGAAATTGGAATTTGAGACCAAAATGTGGATTCCACTCCACGCCAACAACAATTGTATCCGAGCTTGGCATCAACTGATGTAGGGGCAAGTCGCCGATCCTGGCAAGGAATCTTTCTAACGTACGAATATCCCCGTCATTGGCTGGTTTTCCAACGCAGTTTCGCAACCAGCGGCAAGTGATCGGAGGCGACCGGTTCATTTAAGACTTCGGCGGATACCACAGACCACGGACTGTCCTTTTGCAGAAAGATGTAGTCAATCTTGCTTTTCGGGCTCTTTACTGGAAAGGTTGGCGCTAGCTTCTCGGAATCCACATCCGCCCAGTGTTCCAAGACTGCGACAAGTTCGGGTTTGTCACTAGTCGAGTTGAAATCTCCCGCAAGAATCGCCTGACCTGGTCCGTTCCCGAACAGCTTTCGCAACTCTGTGTTTTGATCCTTGCGGTCGTTGGGGCCACCACTATGGTCCAAGTGTGTGCAGACGAAAACAAACGCAGGCCCGTCAGCCGGCTTCACAAAGACCTCTAGTGCAATGCGTTGTTCACGACTCGCATCCGAGGGCAATTTCATAGCCTTGCTATCCACGATTGGCATCCGAGACAAGATGCCCAACCCGTATTCGCCACCATCGTAATCGATCGCTTTTCCGAAGTAAGGCTGCATGCCAGTCAGACGCCCCAATTCAGCCATTTGGTCCACGCTCCCGCATCGTTTTGTATTGCGATCCACCTCCTGCAACGCAACCAAATCGCAATTCTGTTTTCGAATGATTCCTGCGATTCGTGCCACATCAATTATACGATCCATCCCCTCGCAATGATGGATGTTGTAAGTCATGATCCTAAGGCTCTGCCCATCATCGGCAACACTTGCAGTCTTGCCGCACGCAAGGCAAGCAAACAAAAAGCAAAAGACTATTCGCATCAAGTTTCGCATCATTATTCCTAAGTCAGAGAACCCCACGATTTCTCGCTCATCTTATCATGGGCGGAAAGCAGTGAGTTAGCGTTGGGGTTTTTAGGCGAGCGGCAGGACGAATCCTACCAGCGTGACATAGGCTTCCAGCCTGTAAATAAGATAAGCTACGGGTTGAAAGCCTATGCCACGTGTAAAGTCTGAACTGCCGCTCGCCTAAAAACGGTAATGCCATCAAGTCGATGATTCGGTTGTTCCGATAATAACAGTTGAGGCGCTTTGCCCGAAGCCACTTCTGTATGAATAAACCGGATAGCAAGCAAACATGTGGAGAACGGATACTCGGAAACGAATCCACTCGCCCTGCTTTCGTTTGCTCCTTTCGTTGACCATGGCCATAGCAACGACTGGATGTACCCGATCCCAATATCGAGCGTCGGCGGATAAAAAATAATACTCGCTGATTGCTAGCAGACTTGTCGACCCGCGATGGACGTTGCCGACACGCACCGTCGAGCCCGTTCCGCAATCCCGGTTGGGTTTACCATCTAATCTCGACTGCAGCCCTAAGCCGCCGGACGACCCGGCCGCGGCTCCTTTCATGCACTTCCCAGATGGCCATCGCAATACCAAGTATAGGTCCAAAATCCCAACGGCGAGCCAGATCGAATCCCCCGCCTGGCTCAACTACTTGCCCCGTGACGAAGACGGCCAAATCAAGCTGACTCAAGAACTCGCTTTAGACCTTGCGTTGCTCCATTCTCGCGACTATCAGACCCAGTTCGAATCGGTTTATTTGAGTGCGTTGGCGTTAACTGGGAACGAATTTGAGTTTGCAACACAGTGGAGCGGTGGCACAGGTGCGCAATATACGGCAACGGGCTCTGATCTAGGCGGAAACCGACTCTTGCAAGCGACCGATCGATTGGGGCTCGGACGTCGACTCGCAGGTGGTGGTCAGTTCGCGACCAACGTCCTCAACTCGTTCTTTTGGGACTTCGGTACAAACACGGCTGGCAGCAATGGTCTGTTTGTAACGTCATTCACACAACCGCTGCTTCGAGGGGCATTTCGTCATGTGCGACTTGAGACCCTTACACAAGCCGAACGCAACCTGCTTTACGATGTTCGCGATTTTGCACGCTTTCGACGTCGATTCTACCTAGACACCTCTAGCAACTTCTTCAATCTGTTAGCCCAAGTGCAGTCGATTCGCAACGCCCAAGTGAACATTGCTAGCTTGCAATCGAATCTCGTCGAACACCAGGAATTGCAAAACTTGAAAATGGTCTCGCAAATCCAGGTGGACCAGATTTTTCAAGAGTATCAAAATGGTCGGCTAGTGCTCCTATCCTCCGAGCAGAACTTAGCGGCCTCGCTGGACGAATTCAAGTTCCAACTGGGACTGCCCCCCTGGGTGCCGTTTGAAATTGATGAATCGTTACTGCGTCAATTCGAATTGGTCGATCCAAGCCTGGTGGAAGTTCAAGACAAGACACAAAAACTCTACGAGAGATTGCTCCAGTACACGACGACCGAGAGCACTCGGTCGAAAGTCGCTCCATACCAAGTGTTGATCGATGCTTACGAGGAGTACTTGAAACTACATGATCAAGCTGCCGAATTGCTTCCTGGAATTAGGGAGGACTTGCAGAAGTGGCAAGCGAGGCTCAATGCTATCGACCAAAACAGCTTGGCTGAAAGCGATCAGATCGACCACAAGCAACAGATGGACCTCGCAAGCAGAATCGCCGCAACAATCGTGGAGCTTGAGATTGGCTTTGATAAACGGGAACAGTTTGATCGCGAGCTGAAACAAAAAATCGAGAAGTACCACGATACCCCAAGCTTAGTAGACGAGGTACTCAGCGACAAAAATGGGGAAGCTATTCCAAAGATCAGGCCGGAAATCGCCGCATGGCGAAGCCTGTACTCGGCGATTGGCGGGCCACTTCGCGAGGAGATTGCGAATCTCTACATTGCTCAAACTCAGATCCGTTTGTTCTTGATCGAAATCGACAAGATCGCAATTAACCAAAAGGCCGCCATCACCTTTGCACATCAAAACCGACTTGACCAAATGAACCGCGAAGCACAGGTCATGGACGCGTTTCGAAAGATTGAGGTAGCTGCCGATGCGCTCCAAAGCGAACTGAATGTGACGGGACAACTCGGGCTCGGGACCGACCCATCCAAGAATAATGCGTTCCGACTCGATTCGTCCGCCAATACCTACCGTGTAGGTGTTCAATTCGATGGTCCACTTAATCGACTCAATGAACGAAACGTTTATCGCGCAACGCAAATCGGTTACTAACAGGCGAGCAGAAACTACGTCGCCGGAAAGGACGCGATCGCGAATGAAGTGCGATCGTCCTTGCGGCAAATCGAACTTCGACGCCTCAACTTCCAAATTGCGAGGCAGCAGCTTGTGGCCGCAACCCGACAAGTTGACCAAGCACAAATTAACATCCGAAGAACCCTCGAACCGAATACGAACCTGACCCGGGACTTGCTTCAATCGCTGCAAGGCTTGTTGAGCGCGAAGAACAACTTAATCTCCAATTGGATCGATTACAAAATTGCAAAAATCCGACTCTTTACAGTCCTAGAGCTGTTGTACCTAGATGATAATGGGACCTGGACGAACGAGAGTTTTTCCTTGGAGCAACTCAAGGACATGATCTCCGACGAAAACTACTTCCCACCGGAATTGCCGGCGATCCCGGGTGAGCCGACAGCGCCGTCCTTTAGCTCAGAGTCCAATGAAAACGGCAACGTCCTAAGTGACATTCCCTTGCGAAATTAACTATCGAGTTTTGGCCTAGAAATGGAAACCAACCAATCGGAACAGACCGTACGCGGTCGCAATCCTTCGAGATCCACTCGATGGCTTAGGTCCTTAGTACGCCTTGGATTCGGAGTCGGACTGATCGTCGCTCTTGGGTTGGGGCTGTTCGAAGTCTATCGAAGAATGAGCCCGGCCGCCGGCGCGGACTCGGATGTCATGCGCCATACCGTCCAACAACGCACGTTAGACGACACGGTCATCGAACGCGGAACGGTAGAAAGCCAGAACACGGTTTACGGCAAGTGCGAACTGCCTGGCTCCGAAAGCAGCATCGTGTTTATCGTTCCGGAAGGAACCGTTGTCGTAAAAGGCGACGTCATCGTTCGATTGGAGTCTGCCAAAATCGACCAGCAGATTGCTTTGAAGCGTATCTCGCTCAATGATGCGCAAGGCAAGTTTAAAGAGGCACAACAAAATCTTATCGCGAAACGCAACGAAGGCGCAGGCAAGATCGTCATCGCAAAACGCGAGTTAGAGATCGCAAAGATCGAGGTGATCAAGTATCGAGATGGGGACTTCTTTGCAGAAGAATCCGAACTTCAACGGCTCATCAAGGACGGACAAGCCCTACTGGAAAAGACCTTGGACGATCGTCGCAAGACTGAGGAGCTAGTGAAAAAAGGTTATCGATCGCCTGAGCAATTGGACGAGTCTGGTCTGCGAGTGGAGAGTCTGAAGAAAGCCGTACAACGCGATGAGCAAAAGTTAAGCAATCTCAGGAAGTACGACAGACAGCTCAAAATGACGACGTTCCAAGGCAAAGAGGAAGATGCGGAAAAGAAAGTCGAACGCGAGATTTCCACAGACAAAGCGGAAATCGAGAAAGCCGAATCCACCATTTCAAGTGCCGACAACCTAGTCAAACTCCATCAATCCGAGTTGGATGAATTGCTTGAGACACTGGCAAAATGCGAGATGAAAGCACCGCAGGACGGAACCGTCGCGTATGCCAATCAACCATGGTTTGACGCATCGCAAAAGATTCGCACCGGCTCAAAAGTCTATCAGCAACGAGATATCTTTTTCTTGCCCGACATGCTCAACATGCAGGTCAAGTTGGGAGTTCACGAATCGATCATCAACCGCATCAAAAAGGACCAAACCGTTACCATCCGACTGGATGCATTTCCGGATGTGAAGCTGAACGGTCACATTTCGTATGTCGCAGAGTTGGCGGCCAGCGATTTTGACGATGCCAAAAACTATGACGCGACAGTTCTAATCAAAGAGATTCCCGAAGGAATCTCTTTAAAGCCAGGAATGACAGCCGAGGTGGAGATCTTGGTCGGAACCTACCAGGATATCTTGGCCATTCCTGTTGGGGCCGTGACTGAGCATTTTCAGCTATCGTATGTCTACGTTGCAAAGGGAAATGACTTCGTTCGCAAAGTAGTCAAAACGGGGCGGTCCACCCACTCGTTTATTGAAATCACCGAGGGGCTTGAGCCCGGTGATTCAGTCGCAATGGACGCATATCGACGCGGAACGAGTGATTTTGCATCTGCGGAACGTAAGGCGGGTGCAAACCAGTCTTCGGGTAAAGCGAGCGAGTCCATACAGGATGCCAAGGAATGAGCCGGCGGTCTTGGTTGCACTGGGGAGGGATGTTCTCCACCGCTTTACGAAGCGTGCTCATGCACAAGTTACGATCGTTTCTGACGATTCTGGGGTTGGTTTTTGGCGTTGCCAGTGTGATCGTGATGTTGGCCGTCGCCGAGGGGGCTAGCCAAGCTGCTCAGCGACAGATCGCTTCCCTAGGTATCAACAACATCATCGTTCGCAGCGTCAAACCAGCGGTCGATGGTCCGATCAACTACCGCTCCTTCATTCTCGACTTTGGACTCAAGTACGACGACCTGCGTCGCATTCGAGAAACGCTCGATACCGTCGTCCGAGTCACACCGCTGCGAGAATTTGTTCATGAAGCTAGGTACGAGGATGCAACCATTGATGCCAGACTCGTTGGCGCGGATCCAAGCTATTTTGAAGTAAACCGATTGGAGCTAGCACGTGGCCGATTCCTTGATCCTGCCGATATCGAGTCGAGGAACAATGTCTGCGTAATCGGCGAAGAAGTTGCCAAGAAAGTCTATCGCGGACAATCGGCAATCGGCAAATCCATCCAAGTAAACAACCAACACTTCTTTCGTGTCGTCGGTGTTCTGATGTACAGAACACCTTCGGCCGGAATTGGTTCAAGCTTGGCTGCGCAGGATTTGAACTTGGACATCGTCATTCCTATAACAACCGATCGCAGTCGGATTGGGGATGTTCTCATGCGACGGCAACAGGGAAGCTTTTCGCGGCAACGGTTGGAGCTCAGTCAGATCACTATCGAGGTGGCCGATCGATTTCAAGTCAAAGCCACCGCCAATGCACTCGATGGCCTCATGGCCAAATACCATCCGAACAAAGACTATGCGATCACTGTTCCTTTGGATTTGATCGAGCAGGCGCAAGCAACTCAGCGGATTTTTAATTTTGTCTTGGGAGCGACAGCAGCCATTTCGCTGCTCGTGGGCGGCATTGGCATCATGAACATTATGTTGGCCAGTGTGAGCGAACGAACACGAGAGATAGGCATCCGCCGTGCATTGGGCGCCAGGCAATCGGATATTGTCTTGCAGTTCTTGATCGAGACGGCGTTTCTGTCCTCCGTTGGAACCTTAATCGGATTGGGCTTTGGAATCGTATCACCGCCGATGGTCTCTTACTTTTCAGGTATGACGACCATCGTTTCGCCCTGGTCGCTCGTCATTGCCTCAGCGGTATCTCTGTTCGTGGGGATTGCATCCGGTATCTATCCAGCCCGGCAAGCCGCCAAACTCGATCCCATCGAAGCCCTGCGACACAGTTGATCCTTGTTTAACCCGCGCAGTGGCGGTCCCGCACTACGACGTTCTTGTGCAAATGCTCACCTAACCGATCTAGGACTAGAATTCGAGTCTGGCTCGTTCTCCCTCGTTTCCGCATCGATCAAGAGCCGAACAAACCACGGTCCCTTTCTCATTTGAAACGAACGGACTTGAAAAGTCGGCTTCAGCTTGGCCGCTCGCGGACTTCAAGGCGGGGAGAATCGTCAGTTTCCAAGCGCTTCGCTCAAGCGTCCAAATAGCAAATCCGGTTACATCACTTCCGTCTTGCAGGCTGATCTTGATCGAGTTAGTCTTGCGTTGTTCTCCGTTTGGATTTTGTGTCGTGAGACTCAGTACGGGTTTAGGGGGCGGTACATTGTCCAACCAAGTGGATGCCGGTATCGCAGCGGGCGAATTGTAGATGCCCATCTTCATCGCATCGTTTAATGACTTTCGATTCTCAAGCAAACACTTCATGCTGAAGTGGACGTGCCCGCGGACTAGATTGTCGTTGGCAGCATAATTGCGTGTGAGTAGGATTTGATTAATGATCTCGGAAGGAAGCCATGAGGTCTCTGAGTTGTTGATCCTGCTGGTGTAGATACCCGGCCAAATGTGCCGCTGGAGCTTGTTTTCCTTGGCCCAATAGTCCAAAAGAACGCCAAATGCTTGCGGTGGTTTATCGATGGGCCAATAAAGCTGTGGCGTGAAGTAGTCGAGCCACCCCCTTTCAAGCCACAACTCGGCATCCGCGTACAGCTTGTCGTATTGGCTGAATCCAACGATTCCGTCAGGACGCTTGGAAGGTTTACCAATGCCAAACGGACTAATCCCAAACTTGACGTGTTTCTTTTCTCGCTTGATGCCAGCATAAATCTGTTCGATCAACTGATCGACGTTGCGACGCCGCCAGTCGTCGCGGCTGAGCTTCGCACCGAGATCAAGGTTGCTTGATTGATACCGTTGCCATGCAGGGTCGTCAGGAAAGGGAACCTCAGCTGGCGCCTTGCCTTTGGTATCGAGCTTGACGTCGCCCAATCCATTGGAGGTTTCGTTTACGGGATAGGGATAGAAATAGTCGTCAATATGAACGCCGTCGATATCGTATCGACGTACCACATCTAATATCACCTTCAGCGTTTGCTCGGAGGCATCGGTTTCTGCAGGGTCCATCCATTGGTAGCCTCCGTAGGATTTGACAGCATGTGGTACGCGCGTTGCAATGTGATTGACTGCATTAAGAGACTTGGCCGCAGTATGTCTTGCGCGGTAAGGATTGAACCATGCATGGAGTTCAAGACCTCGCGCATGCGATTCCCTCACCCAAAACTCAAGTGGATCATACGGTGGAGAGGGTGCCTTACCCTGCTCACCTGTTAGGTACTCTGACCATGGTTCCAATTCAGATGGATAGAAAGCGTCTGCACTGGTACGAACTTGCAAAACCACCGAGTTCAAATGAAGGGACTTGCATTTATCTAAGATCTTGACCATTTCCTCTTGCTGTTGCTCGTTCGACAGCCCAGGTTTGCTTGGCCAGTCGATATTGGCGACCGTTGCGACCCAAACCGCCCGAAACTCGCGTGGCAAAGCAGGTGGCGAATCCGTGTCTTGAGCTAACAAGATCGTTGGAAACAAAACTCCCGTAAAAAGGGCAAGTGAGCTGAGTATTCGGACGGTATTCCTAGACGGTTGATCGGACATAATGAAACGCGGTCAAGACTGAAGTATTTGCGGCAGGCAGGGTAAATATGGCAATGCACGTGTATGCATTATGACTTCGTCGTCCCACTATTGGAATCGCAGGGAAAGATAGAGGATAACGCTGTGGAACCCCATCTTAGTCACCCGGTTGGTCCAAAGTAACGGATGAGAACATACCGTTCCGACAGAGCTGAGCGTCTTCTTTGCGGAGTTGCGGGCGCATGATTCAAGTTCTCGAGGTTAGAATGGTGGTCTCCGGCATTGAGCATTCTGGACGCAGCTTAGAAGTGGTAGATTCCAGCGTTCGGTCACATCGGAAGCAGACATGATTCACGAAGCTAGAAGTAGGGCCAAAAAGATGAAAAATCCATTTGTGTTTACGTTGGCACTAGCCGTGGTTTCGAGCCAAGCTTTCGCAGCGGATCCAGAAACGATCTTAGGTAAAAAGGGAAAGGTGCTACTGGAGGAGAATTTTGCAGGGAATGGTCTGCCCAGTGGTTGGACCAAGAACACCGGTACGATTGTCGCTAGCGATGGAGTTCTCAGGATAACAGAGCTCGCAAGCGATAAGCATGCTGGCGCATTTCGCAAAGCATTGCCAATGAAGGATCTCGCGATTCAGCTAGACTTTAAGTTTGAACAGGCCAAGATGTTTCATATTGGGTTCGATCCAGCACCGGGTGAACTTAAAAAGAAAGGGCATCTCTATTCGGTTGTAATCAATCCGGAAAAGATTTCGATTCTTGAACACAACGATAAGGCGAACCCAGACTCAAAACCAAAGACGCTTGGTGCAAAGTCAAGTGATCTAAAGATTGGTCAATGGTACAAAATGCTTTTGGAGAACAAAGGTGACGAGGTATTGGTTCATATTGACGGCGTGGAAATGGTCCGAGCGAAATCGGATGACTTTCGAGTCAAAAAGCCAGGAATCGTCCTAAGAGTCATGGGCGCTGATAAAGACGGCGTGTGCATCGATAACATGACTGTTTGGGAGCTGAACTAGCGACGCTACAGGTCCGTGCGTCAGGCTTTCTAGCCTGATATTTCCTCTCGTTCAACCAAAGTTGTTGGGATGGTCAGCCTGGAAAGGCTGACGTACTTGTTACTTGTCGGCGCGCAGCGCCTTTAGTAGAGGCCACTGCATGGCACCCCATGCCGCAATGACGCTGCATATCACGCCCGAGAGAATAACCATGGCCATCATGAAACTTGGCCATGCAAGGCCACTAAACGGTTGACCACCGAGTATGGATGGCAGTGTTGCTAGTGCAGCTGCTGCCACGCCGATACCAAACCCTCGAAACAACTGCCAGCCATTTTCTAACGTCAACAACCACACCAACCGCGATTTCGTAAAACCGATCGCTCGCATAGCCGCCAACTCAGCTCGACGTTCCATCGCGCCACGCAATTGCGATACGCCAAGCCCTATCGTCCCGAGCAACAGCCCCAATGCCCCCAGTACCTGAAAAGCACCCAGGTATGTATTCTGGACCGCAAGCAACTGCTTTAAGATCGAATCACTGGAAGCCAAACTCAATCCCGAATCCGACCAACCCTCCTCAAGAATCATCATGGATTGATCCGCATTCTCGATTGGATTAACAGTCGCGACTGTCGCTTTGGATTTGATCATAAACATCCTGTAGCCTGTAATACTCGGGAACACCGATTCGAAGTTGGATTCGCCAATGAGCAAGCTGCCTTGCAAAACCGTGTTCTGCAAAACACCCACGGTGCGAAAATGGATTTTCCGGTCATCAAACGTGTACGCAAATCTCTCGCCAACGTAACCGCCTAAATGCAAAGCCCAAAGTGCTGTGTTTTGATCCAAAACCACAGGTAACGGGGAGTCGACAGAGCCGTCCGCACTTTGATTTAGCTTTTGCCATGGCGTTGACTCCTTGGTGTTTTCGGTTGCAAACCAAGCAAATGCAGAGCGACCATCTTGCTTCTGGTCGATTGTTGCCATGCGCGGCGACACACCCAAAACCTGCGGCTCGCTTGCTTGATAGAGATTATTACAACTCGCGTCGTCTCCGCCTCGCACTCGAATGGGAACAAAATCAAGCGTGCTCAATGCAGCTTCCTTGGGCCCAAGCACTTCTCGTTGTCGTTCCCGATTTCCTAAGTCGTAGTGTATCGCTTGAGAGCTCCTCGCGATAAACGCAAATCCTCCCGTACCCGCTTCATTGGGCGACGCTTGGAACAAACTCATGGACAAGATCAAGAACGAGGCAATCGCCACCAAACCAATCGAAAGTATGCTCCGGATCGGTGCGCGTTTGGCGTTGCTACTTGCCAAGGACGAGGCGTTCATCATCGACGAAGTCCCCGAAGCGTCTCGCGATTCACTCGACACGAAACTCCTGAGCCTACTCAGAGTCCACGACAACCCGCCGATCAAGAATAGCATCCCGCCACCAACGAATGCACCCGCCTGAGCTTGCCCCTGCAAAAACTGACCGAGGGCCAACACGGCAAACGCAATCAACACGCAACCAATCGATAGATAAGGTCTCTTGGCTTTCGATTGCGGAACGCTGACGTCCTTTTCCATTTGTCCCTTCAAAAGTTTAGCAATTTGAATCGACTTGAGTTGCCGCGTCGACATAAAGATGGTCCCCAGGGCCGCCAGCCAACTAAGAGTCCAACCTAAGATTAAACTTGTTGGCCTGACGTGATAATCCAAGAAGGAAACCGTGATTGCCCCAACCCACCAAGTGTGCAGCCCCGCAATCATGAGGTAAGCGTAGCCTAAGCCGAGCAGGATCCCGAGCGTCGCTCCGATGAGGCAAACAACCGATCCTTCGAGCAGTAGCAATCGCCTGACTTTGGAACGTGTCCAACCCGAAGCAAGCAGTAGGCCCCAGTGATTGGCTCGCTGTTCGATTGCTAGACGAAAGAGCAATGCTACAAGCAACAAAGCAGCTACGATTACAAAAAAACTGAGCGAAAGAAAGAGGGCGTCGAATGGGGTTGTGCCGCTCGAAGCCATGATCTGTTGTCGCCTCAGAGGAATCTCACGCCAGCCAAGACTGGATAGCTTCGACCTGGCAATATCGGTGACCTGCTTTTCGATGGTGTTCGCCTCGTCGGGCTTCAAGTTATCGTATCGAATGCTACTTGCTTTACCAAATCGAGACCCAAAGTACTTGATACCTAGCGAGTTGGATACGTAGAGTTTGGGAGTCAATCGATGATCTGTCCAATACTGGTCGTCCTGTGGTTTGATGTCGGCTTGCCTCGCAAGAGGAAACGGAGTATCCCATTTGCTAATCGACTCTTGATCGGTGATTCCGGGAACGTTGGGGGTCCAAGCAGAATCATTGAACGGAGTTGGTGCGACCGCATACCTCGACGCCCGCTTGGGATTGTTGTTCTCGACAGGCTGCGTTAACGGCGCAATGGCAATGACCGTCACCTCAAAGCTCTTTTCAATCTCGAGACCGTCAACCGTTTCAGGCAGGAAATAGTCGATTTGAAGTTTGTCCCCTAGTTTCAGCGACAGTTCATCAGCCAGCCAGCTTGTAACCACTACCCAATTGTCATCCTTTGGTGTCGAAGGTGGCTGGCCGGTTGGTCCAAGCATGGCGGACAATACCGACCAGTCCACGGATCCAATCGTTGAGTACGGAACATTTCGACCAATTGGCTGTTCATCTCGTTTGAGTTGAATTCCGTTCGCAAGATAAGTCAAAACGCCGGACGGATTATTCTCGTGTGTGCTTTTAATGATTTGGTTCGAGAGGCTATCTACCATCAACATTTGATCTGTCGTGACCTGATGGTAGTCCAGCACCCTAACTTGGCTAGGCGTGCTATCCGCGTTTGCCGTTTCACCTATTGCCGCGTCGGGAAACGAGCGTTGCACATGCTGCCAAGTCAATCCAAGGTCTGGCAACGCTGGCGATAACTTATCGAGCAACGTTGAGCTGGTGGTTGCAGTATGGCTTTTTGAATCGCCGCTCGATTTGGCTACAAAAACCGCGTTGACCTTCGTTCCTATCTCCAACCACTTTTGAAGCCAACGCTTATTGACAAATGCATTCAGTACCGGTCTCTGGTCGGGGCGGAGCAAAAAACGAGCGAGGCTTTGGTCTGGAAGGATTTCAACGACCTTCCAACGTGGCAACGTAAGACTATCTTGTTCGCGTTTGCCGAGTGGACTATCGGCGGGCACGACCGCTTGGCTCGTAATGTACAACGAAATGGAATCTCCGACAGTTGCATGGAGTTTGTCCGCCAGCGATTGATTGAGTATGACCTCCTCGTCGCCAGGTTCGCGTTGAGGCTTGATGGTCCCCATGTTCCAAAAATCGTTGTCTACGCCGAACAGAGCCATTTCGCTTGCTCGATACTTTTCTTTTTCCGCCCTGGCCTGTTGGACAAATACTAGACTGTGGACCGAGCCCACGTCGCGGCCCGTCAGATTGTCCGCAAGCTTTTGGTCAAACCAGCGTGGAGCAATCAAGACAGACTCGATGGCCCCGATGCGGTCCATTGCGATGAATCGCAATGATCCTCGCATGCTATCCCCGACGACCAACGCGCCAACGATGACTGCAGTGGCGACCGCGACGCCCATCGCAACAGGGACCAAAAGGCCGCGAAAATGCACAAGCGTCTTTAGAATAAGCGACATCATGAATGATCCTGTCGATACTTGAACGACAATAAGTGTACTATTCGGCGGGTGTAAAGTACCGCGTCAAATCGCCAGCACTGACATCGAGCCAACTCATGGATCGCCAAAAAACGATTCCCGAGTCGGTTTGCTTCTGCGATTCAAAGTTAGCCCGCGGTCGTGTGCTTACCACCAACAAATTTTCAACGCGTCGAAAATCACGTTCCAGCAGGCCCAATGCGATTTCCAACTGCCCGGGGCCACCGCTGTGAGACAGTGCGAGTCGATCTTGGAGCCTTGACCCTTGCGATCGAGATTGAACTCGGCTGGCGATAGTTGGCTCAGAGTCGGCGATCGCTACCGTAATCAAACCAAAGTTAGAGCCAGCAAAGTGATTGACTAGTGTGGCGACAAACTCAATCGCCAATTCTGCGTGCTTTTCTTTCGATTCATTGTTTGGAAAATTTAGCGACGATTCCGCAAACAGATCGAGCAGCACAACCAACTCACGGCTATCTGCTTGTTGAAACTGCTTTACCACCAATTCGTCGCGACGGGCCGACGAACGCCAGTGAATCCATCTCGGGCTGTCGCCGTGCCGATAAGCTCGCAATCCAAAGAACTCGCCTTCATCGGAAAGCGAACGAGCCTGTCGCTGCTTGGCCCCGTAAGACTTTACACCAAACAGTTCAAGCCACGCCGGCAGTAGTTTCCCCAGAGCTGGCTGGACGATGAAGCTGTCGCCACCCTTGTGTGGCAAGATCCCACGCAGCAACCCAAATGGAAAACGCGTGGTAAGTTCGGTCCCCAGAAACTCATACTTGCCATGCCGCTCCATCGTGCAACGATACCGTTGAATACGAGTCGAAGCGGGTGTGATGGACTCATAGAGCAAGCTGATGCCCTGAGAGATCATGGCCGTATTCGTACCCGAAGACACATACTTCATTCGATCCTGTGCGAGCACCAACCAAGCACCAAGCCATTTTTTTGGATTCGTGATTGCGAGTTCAATCTCAAACGCTCGCCTAGCATGCATGGATCGCGGAAGTCTTCGATACGTCGACAAACCGTTCAAGGTTTTTGCGCAAATACGCCATTGGATCAAGAGGGTCGCGAGCAGCGTACCGGCTAAGATAATAAGCAAGTTGACATCGCGAAGAATGGCGCCAAGCAACACGAAGATGGACATGAACAAAACTTGTAGGCCCTCTCGAGTGAATCGAGTGGACACAGGTGGTGCTGCGTTCTTGGCAGACCTAAACAAGCCCGATGGCCAGCTGACCAACGTACGTATCCAAGCTCGTAACGTAGTGATGGCACCTGTTTCGGCTATCGAGTTGCCATTAAGCAGAACAGAAGCTTTTGCGGCCATGGTAGGTTTCGTTTAGGTCGGGACTCGAACCGCTTCCAAGCACTTCTGAATGATCGCCTCGGCTGCTGTGCGCTCGCTGCCGGCAGCAAATCCGCGTGGCATTACGCGGTGAGCCAGAACTGGAACCGCCATCTTCTTTACGTCATCAGGCACGACGAAGTCGCGGCCCGCAAGCAACGCAGTTGCTTGGGCTGCCCGGTAAAACGCTAGGGCACCTCGAGTACTTGTGCCAACTTGCAATTCATTGCTTGTTCGGGTCTGATCCACGATGTCCTGCAGGTAGTCGAGAATCGAGTCTTCAACTTGGACGGTTCGCGTTATGGCTTGTGCCTCCCGAATTTCAGCTAGCGAAACGACCGGCTTCATGTGGTCGACCGGTTCGCCTGCCCGGTGTGATCGCAGCACATTTCTCTCTGCGTCCCGTCCGGGGTATCCCACGTCTATACGCATGATGAAGCGATCGAGTTGGCTCTCGGGTAAAACGTACGTTCCCTCAAACTCAAATGGATTCTGTGTCGCAATGACAAGGAAAGGGTCGGGCATGCGGTGTGTCTTGCCGTCAACGCTCGCTTGCCGTTCGCTCATCGCCTCGAGCAATGCGCTTTGAGTTCTAGGAGGAGCGCGATTAATTTCATCGCCCAGAACCACATTTGCAAAAATCGGGCCGGGGCTAAATTTAAATTCGCCATTGTGATAGATGCTGCTGCCAATGATATCGGTGGGCAACAAGTCGGGGGTAAATTGCACTCGAGTGAAATTGCCGTCGATACTCTTGGCGAGCGCCTTGGCAACCAGCGTCTTTCCGACCCCCGGAACATCTTCCAGCAGAATATGCTCGCCGGCTAATAGGGCAACAATTGTTTTGCGGACGACTTCTATTTTTCCGAGAACGACTGCCTCCATATTGGACTCAAGTCGTTTAAGTACGGTTTGTATCGACGAATTCATTCAGTTGCTTTCCAAAGACTGCATTCCGATCCGTGGCTGGACGTTCGCATCAACGTCGCCAACTTTTCGCAGAAGGTATTCCGCAGTAGTGTTATCGCGGAAAAACCGCACGCCAACAATGACCTAGTTCGCCGAATCCCAAGCCTACTTGGAAACAGCCCGGCTAAGTCGCCCATAAACACCAGCAATAACCAGAGCCAAGGCAATCAGGCCGAAACCGTACCAAACGGTTGCAGGCACCTCGAGAAACGATATGGAAGCAAACCAAGCGTTGGCAAACGCACACAGAAAAATAAATCCAAAGTAGACCGAGGAAAAGAGGGTGAGCAAGATTAGGCCAATCCTCTCTCTACCTGCGATTGTAACGGCAGACTCTTCTTCCACTTGATTTTCAGAATGCAGCATTAGAATTTCTGTTGAATGCGAGGATTGTGAGGCACGTTATACAGGAAGAGCCATTGTAGACGTTTTGGGAGTTTTGCGTCGCAGTCCACGGGTCGCTTTTCGAATTCTGCGGGGTAGTAGCTTGAATGCGGAGAACGCTCAAGGCGACCAAAACACTAGTGGGACGCCGACGTAACGTTATAGTCGAGGCTCCTAAGCTTTTCCGCGAGGGTAGCCTTCGCGTTTGCTTCACCGTGAACCAAGCGAATTTCAGCCGGCTTGCTGGGGATGCCTTGAACGAAGCGAAGAAGATCGGATTGATCTGCGTGAGCAGAATACCCGTGCAGGGTGTAAGTCTTGGCTTTGACCTCAAACTCTTGGTGGTCGATCCAAACTTTACCTTGCCCGCCTTCGCATTTTTGAATCTCTCGTCCGAGAGTGCCAGTGCCTTGGAAACCGACAAAGACGACGTCGGTGTTTTCGCGGCCGATAAACGCTTTCAGATAGTCCACTACGCGTCCGCCGGTGCACATGCCGCTGCCAGCGATGACGATTGAAGGCTTGCCAGATTTGAGTAGGTAGTTGATCGTCTGGCGATGGTCGTTGCCACGATCGATCTCAACGAGATTCTTGAAGACGAGCGGTTGCTTGTCGACTGCAAGCACCGCCTGTGCCTCTTCGTCCCAGTACTCCCTCATCTGTTCATAGACATCGGTGAGCTTGAGCGACAAAGGAGAGTCAATGATGATGTCGATTTGTTTGAGCAACGTGCACTTCGTTTTGTGTCCGATCTCCTCCATGATCAAGTTCATTTCGTAGAGCAGCTCTTGTGTGCGACCAAGACTGAACGCAGGGATAATCGTAACCCCTTTGTTTGCCATCGTTTCACACAAGATCGATTCCAGTCGATGGAGACGAGTCTCGCGTCCCTCGTGGATGCGGTCGCCATAGGTGCTTTCGAGGACCAGGACATCGGCGCGCTCGGGGCTCTTTGGAGAATGCAAGAGAGGCGTGCATCGTGATCCGAGATCGCCACTAAAGACAAAACGTTCGTCGGCATATTCGGTCTCAACGTACGACGAGCCCAAGATATGGCCCGCAGGTTGAAAGCGGAATGCAAGCCCGTTCTTCAAGCTTTCTGAAGCCTTGGGTGGTTCGCTTTGCGACTTGCCTGTTTTTAAGTTGGTCCATTGATCATAGGGGACCGGCCGAGTAAGTCGTCGCAGATCATCGAGAAACTCCTTGATAACGCGTCGGTTCCTGGTAATACCCAATCGCATCGCATCCTCCAACATGATCGGCAATAGCTTCGCCGTTGGCTTGGTGCAGTAAATGGGTTTATTGAAACCTGCGTCAAAGAGATAGGGGATGCGTCCAATATGGTCGATGTGTACGTGCGTAAGGATGAGTGCCTCGACATCCTCGAGTGAGAAGTCGATATCCATGCCGTCTCGGCCGCGGGCATCTTGGCCTTGAAACATCCCGCAGTCGATTAGGACGGACTGCGAATCGGTAAAATGCAGTTCGTGGCACGAACCCGTGACGCCAATATGGCCGCCGTGGTGATTGATTCGCATGAGATTCGAATTCAGTAGAGAAGAGGAGTTATGAACAATAAATCGCGAGTGGTATTGTAGTCGCTCGTGCCATAGAACGCTAAGCGTGCCATCGATAAGGGGGGCTCGATGCTTAAAAACCGCCTCACAGACTCATGGGGTAGCCGAACGGCATCCGCAACCGCTACTTTGCGACCGACGCGTTGCGCGGAGTCCAGACAGATTGGCTGGTCGTTGGCTGGCGAAGATGGATCTCGCGGTGATTGGGAAGCGTCCGACCATTTGTGCTGGTGTAAAGCAAGTAAACCGAGACGACTTTGCTCGTGGGTTTCTTATCTTGCCAGGGCAAACTCAGATGGAATCCTTGCGAAGTTCCGATGGGCTCAAGAGTATCCGCGAGTTGTTCCGCCGTGAACTCCCAGGCAGCGATACGGCCGTTGTCGCTTGGCTCGGATACATCCTCGACAACAACTGTTAGTTTTCCTGGTTCGTTAAGGATTTGTCCTGCTGAGTTGACTGGCGTTACGACCAAATAGAGACCGTCGTCACCTGGCTGCTCATCAAAATTATGGCCTCGGCATAGTGTTGGATGAAACGCGATCTCCACGATGCGTTGGTCAATAACTTCAGTTGGCTTGCCGTTTTGAATAGGTTCCACGGCAGAAGCGAATTGGACTTTGGAACCCTCTGGCAAACGAATCTTTCCGCGTTGCAGCGCCCCTTGTGCGTTGCCCTCTTTGATCTTCGGGAACGCTTTTTGGAGCAGCGATGGTGCTCGGCTGGGTTGCGATGGATCGCTTAACGACGGATCGTTCAATGACGGAACAGCCTCGGGTTGAAATCCCGAAGGACGCGATGGGACCACCATCAGTCTTGGTTGTTGTGCGGCCCTGATAATCGTTTCTGGCAAGCTGACTTGCTCGGTCAAGACATCGACATTTGGAAAGGCCGAATCGCGATTTGAAGGTCGGATTGCGTTGGATGCCCGCGGTTCCTCAGTTGAACCGATTGGCTTATTGAGAAGCGCAGGAGGTGGAAGGACCGAGTCGCTTCCAGGTGGCAGCAGATCGAACGACTCTTTAGTTTGCGATTTATCGTTGGATGCGGGTGGCGTCACGGGTGTTCGCGAGACGACGGGTGGATTTTCAATCATTTCTACTTTTGGTAATTCTGGCGAACTGATAGGGGGCAATTTGAGATTGCCCGATTGAATATCAATCGACTCCTTCGCTTCTGGCTGTGTTTTGAGTTTTAGCGGAGGACTCTTGCGAGTTGAGCTACCGGAATTTTGGAGAATTCCGAGTTCGCGTTCGAGTTCCGCATTCTTTGCCTTGAGCCTCTCGAGTTGCTTGACTGCGGACTCATAGCCTGCGTCCTTTTCCATATAAGCAGCGTCGTACTCGTAGATGCGGTCCTCAAGCAATCGAATCTCGCTCGCCATGTTTTCCACATATAGTTCGGTGTAGGCACGTTGTCGGCAGCCAGTCACCATCAATGAGGCCAACGCGCAACAGATAAGCCACTGGCTTAGCCAGAGCTTCAGGTTTCGAGGGTTGTGCGTTGTTTTGGATAGCATCATGTCAACGAGGCGAGTTTGATTGTTCCCAAACTAAAGGGATTTAGGAAAATCGCGATTTTGAGTCAAGATTGCTTCGGCGGCGATTCCGCTTGGTTAAACTTCCAGTCTTGATAGTGGATCACGGTATTTTCGATAAATTGATCTTGGACTTAGCAGAGCAAGACAATAAACCAAGGTTCCGGTACTGGTAGCCCTGCCCCACGTGGGGACTTCATCCGGTATCATTTTTGTTCATGGAGAAAACTTTCGAGTGAGAATTTTAATCACGGGTGCCAATGGTCTGTTGGGCAACAATGTTGCACGCATTGCTCAAGAACGAGGGTTTCAAATCGCTAGCATTAGCCGGTCAGATCGATCGAGCGAAGCGTTCAAAGGCTTAGATATCGACGTCTTCCAGACGGATCTCGTCGACCGTTCAAGACTGGCCAAGGTCTTTGAAAACAGATTCGATGTGGTGATTCACTGTGCTGCCAACATCCATATCGGTTGGAAATTTATGGAATTAGGAATGCAAGTGAATCGCGATGGCACTCAGTTCTTGCTCGACGAAGCACGCAAGCAGGGGGCGAGATTTATCCATGTTTCCACCGTAAACACTTTGACTGTTGGTTCCAAAGATCGGCTTGTCGACGAGGAAACTCAAGGGGGTGGACAGATACCCTGCACCTATATCGCGACCAAGATGGCTGCGGAACGCGTGGCATCTGCTGCGGCCGCATCCGGCCAAGATGTCATTATCGTGCACCCAGGCTTCATGCTTGGACCGTGGGATTGGAAACCTAGCAGTGGCCGTATGATTCAATCGCTCGGCGGTTTTGTACCGTTGGCTCCGTCAGGCGGATGTACGGTCTGCGACTCTCGAGATGTTGCGGCTGCAATTCTCAACGCCATCGATCGGGGAGTCTCGGGCCGCCACTACATCCTGGGAGGCGAGAATTTAACGTATCTAGAACTATGGCGTCGCATCCGGTCGGAGCTCGGCATGAAAGGTCCGTTAACAACAATGCGAACTCCTGGGAGAATCATCGCTGGTGCCATCGGCGATACGATCAGCAAGTTTATAACGAGCGAACTGGACATCAACTCCGCTGCCATTCGCATTTCATCGCAATTCCAATGGTTTAGCAGCCAACGCGCGATGACCGAATTGGGATATAACTCCAGGCCTGCCAATGATTCCATTCGGGATGCGGTACAATGGCTTCGAAACAATCAGTTACTAAAGGCTGCATAAATGGTAGGTGGTCCACTGAAACAACTCCGAATTGGATTGCATCGCAACTTGATCCGCTTCGGCATCGACATTCGGAAGAAGCGTGCGGATCGAAAGCTCCTAGAGCAAGTAATAT
Source organism: Pirellula sp. (assembly GCA_031368325.1). Taxonomy (GTDB): domain Bacteria; phylum Planctomycetota; class Planctomycetia; order Pirellulales; family Pirellulaceae; genus JBKCUI01. Next base: position 2,626 of record JANMNR010000487.1, on the reverse strand, counting down.
TTCCAGAGATTTTGCGAACAGCCGAATACCGCCGAATTCTCTTCGTGGGTTGCGCTTGGTATACGCTCCACTATCCCAATATCTTTCGAGACCGCGAATTCATCACGATGGAAATCAGTCCTGATGAAGCTGCGTATGGTGCCTCAAAACACATTATCGATTCGTGTGAAAACATTGCACAGCACTTTCCGCCCAACTCCCTCGACGTCGTCGTGTTCAACGGTGTTTACGGTTGTGGACTGAATGAATTGAATGCTGTAAACCACACGCTCCAGTCAATTCATCAGTCGCTTCGCCCAATGGGTTTGTTTATCTTTGGCTGGAATGATTTGCCAACCATGGCTCCTTATCGAATCGACCAATTGACAGGACTAAATGCGTTTGAGCCCTTTGCCTTTCCACCATTAAGCAAAACGATTCACGAGTCCGACGAAATCAATAGGCATCGATTTCATTTTTATCGCAAGAGTGCCGTATGAGCATGAACCCATGGGATGCTCTTGAACGGGCAATTGCGTTAGCCGTCAGAACGCATCACGGCCAACGTGACAAAGCTGGCATGCCCTACATTTTGCATCTTCTGGGAGTTATGCATGGCGTCCACGACCCGATCGAAAAACAAGCGGCGGTGCTCCACGACTACATCGAGGATGTGGGTGGAACGGTAGAGGAACTCCAGCGCAACAATATCAGCCCGCCAGCCATCGAAGCCATCGTTCTTTTGACTCGGAACGAGCGGAGTTCGTATTGCGAGTACGTAATCGGGCTAAGTGCCAATCCTGTAGCCACCATAGTGAAACTGGCGGATCTTGCGGACAACTATCGAATCGAACGAGTTGCGTACCGCGCAGAACATGAAGAAGAAGATTCGAAACGAATTCGCAAGTACGCTTTGACCTACCAGTTCCTTTCTAAAATGATTGGCGATGGTGACTACCGCGCGCGAATGATCGGATTGGAATAAAGCTCTTTAAAACACTTCGGTTCAAGCTCGAACCGACTAGGTACCGCTTGGGAGTGCCAGGACTTCATGCGGGTTTTCGTGATGGTGGTTGTGAAGCAAGTTTTTGCAGGAAAATGCAAAATCACTTTTGCCTTCTTTGGGAATGCAACCTACGTTTTCGATAGTGAAGCTTCCTTTGACGTGCAACCTAAATGTGCCGAATGATCCGATTGAATCGAATAAGTAAGAGAAAAAGCAATGCGTCGAGGCAGGCAGCTGCCACGATTGAACTGGCTATTTGCTTGCCGATCCTCGTTTCCATTGCATTCAGCACGGTGGAGATCTGTTCCGCCCTTTATCTCAAGGAATCCCTCACCATCGCTGCGTACGAGGGGTCTCGTGTGGGAAAAGCAGCGGGTGGTACCAACGCGAATGCTGTCGCTCGTGTCTTTTCGATACTCGATGAACGAGGAATCAAATACGATCGTTCCTCGGCAGTCACGATATCAAACCCTGGATTCGATACTGCGGGGGAACTGACCCTTGTGACGGTGACAGTCCAGGTCGCAGCTCAAGAAAACACCATATCACTTACCAGATTATTTTTTGGAACGCTTATCGAAGCGAGAGTGGTTTGTGCTAAGGAGTTCAAGAATGCGTAAACCAACCAAACATTCCAATCGAACGGGTGCGTTGACGGTTGAATTCGCGATCGTTGCAAACGTCATGTTTCTCGTCATATTTGGTTCGCTGGAATTGACTCGTCTGAGTTTGATTCGAAATCTCGCACAGGACGCGGCATACTTCGCAGCTCGAGCTGCCATCATTCCGGGTGCAACAGAGAATGATGCGATCAATGAGGCCAATCGCATCCTGGGAACACTGGGGACGAAAGGTGTGCAAGTAAAAATCAACAACGGACTAGGCTTAACTCAAGCGTCTACCGAATTGCGTTGCGAAGTCACCATCGACCTAAAGCAAAACATGTTCTTGATTCCTATGTTGCCCGGTTGGGAACGGATTCGTACGGTGTCAACGATGAAAACCGAACGATACAACGAATTCTATAAAGGCGGCTAACAGGGCCTTTGGGTACTAACACTTTTCAAACTTTCAGATGCGACCACTTGACCAATGGCATGAAGATGGATGGTATTAGAATGATCAAACGAACCAAGTTTCAGAAACAAACAAAACGCCGAGGCGCGGTCGTGATCTTGTTCATGATCGTGCTACCCGCACTGCTAATCCTGTCCGCCGTCGCGATCAATCTAGCGTATCTCCAGCTCTCTAGCACCGAGTTGATGGTAGCAAATGACTTGGCAGCCAACGGGGCGGGGCGCGCGCTTTCCGCGAAACAGAGCGTCACCGCTGCTCGCGACATGGCAATTAGCATCGCCAGCGCAAATCGTGTTGCCGGCCGCCCACTCAATCTAGATGGCTCAACTGGAGCCAATCAAATCGAATTTGGGATTTCAGCACAAACAACGAACTCTCAGTATTCCAAATTCCAGTTCGGCGAGGTTTCGTCGCTTTCAGCAAGGCGAATGAACGCAGTTCGCGTCAACGGAAAACAAGAAGACATTGCGGTTTACTTCCCAGGATTGCTGCCAGCCACAACCAAGCTCAAGACGCAATTCTCAAGTGTCTCGATGCAAGTGGACCGCGATATATCCCTTGTAT
>JANMNR010000472.1:0-5444 GCA_031368325.1 Pirellula sp. | reverse complement strand
CACGATCGTGATAACAATGTCATCGCCGATCATGATGCTTTCGTCTCGATGTCGCGAGAGTACCAGCATTGGAGACTCCTTTTCTTCGTTTAGGTTGCATCCAGTGCAACAGGGTTGGGTCTAAACAAGTGGGCTGTGTCGCAGGCTTAAACTTTCGTTTAAACACACGCCACGACGAGAGTATCGGCGGGAGAATGCTGGCGAATCACCGAGATATATTGCTTTCCGTAAGAGACCTCTGTTCTGACTTTAACGGCCTCCTTTAACCTTTTCGAAGTTTCTTCTAGACGCGAAGTCGGCGCGGTCTGGATTCATGTTATCAGACAAATCGTCAAGGCCGGATATACCGAACAGGACTATCGCAAAGTCAATGTTTTGCCAACCGTCAAGGTTTAACATCAATGGAATTGGTAGTAGGGTTCGATAGCAGATGGTGTCAAGTGCTCCAAACTGCTTGGCCTAAGTAGATTAAAATCCGACCCCCAATCTTAGAAGTTAGCCAACGTGAAACGCCGGTACCCATCGCATCTTCGTCTGCACCTCGAAGACTCCATATCCAATGCCCCATCAACCGATCACCCTCGTACCGGCTCTCAATCCGGTATTCCTCGAGATGAGATCATCGACTTGCTGCGGTCCTTTTCCAGGGCAACCAATTGGGCTGTAAGCGAACGCGTACCGGAACCAGCTACTAAGAAAAGTATCCCTGCACACCATCTGCCAAATCAGAGCGGTGGCGGCAAACGCTGGCGATTGCTCGAGACGATTTTGCAGGACGGTGCATTGGAGTGCGATGAAGTCACTGAATCGCCATTTGTCCCCATGGACAAGGCGCAGGAGTTGCTTGCCTCGATCGAACGCCTCGTAGCTCGGTTGGATTTAGCGGAAGAAACCGTTCGGCGACAAGAGGCGGAATTAGCGACAGCCGTTGGCGTGACGAGTCACAGTGATCGCGGCAGGGAGACCGCAGATCGACTGGAATCCATACTGGAAAGTGTGGCTCGTTCTGTCGGAGCTGTCGCGGGAGCGTTGTATCTGCTCGACGATGAAACCTCGTCGCTAAAGATGCGTTCCTGTATTGGATTGCCCAAGACCCGACTAACAAAACCGCCTCGCGAATTGCGAGGATCGCTTGCCGATCTCGAAGCTCTTTTGGGCAATGCTGTATTACTCAGCGACATTGACATGATGCCTGAATGGCCCAGCCCTGAGGAGTTTGCTTCGGCCCTCGTGGTGCCTGTTGGTTCGATGACCATGCCGCATGGCACGATGTGGTTCTGGTCCGATAAACCCCGATCCTATAGTGCAACCGAAGTCGAGGTGGCCAATCTGGCTGCTGGCCGAGTGATGAGCGAAATCGAACAATCGATCCTCGGTCAAGAAATCAATCAATCTCGGGCGATTCAGAAGCAAATTGATACGGCCAGCTTAATTCAAGCAAGCATGCTGCCGGACAATCAGGTTATGCACGAAGACTATGACGTCAATGGTTGGACTTTTCAAAATGGTACGATCGGTGGCGGTTTCCATCATTGGGATATCAACCACCAAGAAATGTTGACGCTCTCACTTGGTAACGCCAATCAACCTGGCCCAGAGGGGGCGATTGTTGCGACCAGTATTCAATCCATTGTTCGGACATTGTGGCAGAGCAATCACAATCCGATGTCGATCATGCGCACCGTTAACGATACGCTTTGGGGAATGCATGATGCAGATTGGACGGCTTCGATGGGCTTGATTCAGATCAACCCGGTAACTGGTTACGGTTCAATTTGCAGTGCAGGTGACATTCAATCCTTTGTGATCTCCCATCGAGGGTTCCGGCCGATTGGATCGATTGGTCCACGTGTGGCTGCTCAACCGGATACGTTGTTTACAAGCAATCGTTTCTGCCTCCAGCCGGGTGAGATCCTAATCGCTTTCACATCGAACATCTTGGACAAATCGAATGGCCAACAATTGCCTCCGCAGAAAAAGAAGGGGGGACGAACGTTGAGCTTTTCGACGCTCGACCAGAACTCGATGCTGCAAATCGTACGCGACATGGCAGACGAGAAGGCGAGCGACATCGCTGGCTTTGTGGCCAGGAACCTTCCAAACCTGCAACACAATCTCGTAGACGGCCCGGATCGTTCGATGGTTATTGTCAAGAACGTGCGAAAGGTGAAGTAGCTGTTTAAACGATGCGATCGGCGGACCGCCGTGGGCGTTGTTTGGTCGCCTCGGGTGACAACGTAAATAACTCCCTGTGCGATGTCGACTCCGCTTCCCAATCGTTATCATTGGCTTTCGACCGACCCAGCTGTCTAAGCTCGATAGCGGGCGTCGGTGCAGAGACTTCGTGGGATTTAGTAGCGACTACCGTACCCGTCGTGGGAATCCCTTGACGACGGAGTTGGAGAACTTGGACGTATTCAGCGCCAAAGAAAAGAATGGAGATCCCGTAATAGCACCAAAGCAGTATGGCAATGAAGGAGCCGACGGCGCCGTAAGCGGATGAGTAACGCATGCCAATCAAAAACACGCCGAGCACCTCTCGCCCGAGTTCCCATATGCAGGCTGCGAGCAGTCCACCTCGAATGGCGTCCTTCCAGCAGACGAATTTCTTGGGCAGCCATCGGTAGACCATCGAGAACAACAGCCCGTTTGCTATAACCGTTGATCCAAACTCGAAGAACCCGAACAGGTGATTCATGCTCGGGACCGTCGAGGTCGTAATGGATCGAAATTGAGCCAAGACCATTCCCGCCGCAAACATCATGAGTATGGAGCCCCCAAGTCCTGCAAGCATCAAAAAGGCAAGAAAGCGACTCTTCATGACGCGATAGATTGTGCGACGGACATCCGCATCTTTTTCAACAGGAATCCGAAAAATCCGATCGAACCCGCGATCGATTTGGGCAAAGATGCCAATGGCGGCCACCGTTGCCGCCAAGAATCCAAACGGGCCGCTTACGACCGAATGGTTTTGCAATTGCGTGAGCACTTGTTCAAACTGTTTTTTAATGACCGGCGAAGCGTGAGTTTCAACCATGCTGAGGATTTGCTCTTCGGCTTTTTTGCCGGTCTGCGAAAACTGCAGAAAAATCCCAAAGCAAGAAGTGAGCACCAGCATCATGGGAAACAACGACAGGGCCAGGTAATAAGCGACCGATGCGGCTAATGAGCTAGCATCGTCTTCGCTCCACCGAATCCCGGCATCTCGGAGGTTAGGGAAAAAATTCCGAATCCAATGTTTTCCCGACTTCAGAACAGCAGTCTTGACTTCCGCAAGACGTTCGAGATCGGTGTTTTTGGTTGAGGTGGACATTCAGCGAGTTTAGAAAGAGTGGACGCCCAGTGCCAGAGAAATCAGGGCGGGTATCGCAAAACCGATTGAGGGCGTCAATGCAGGCCCGGAATGGCTAGCAATCCATTCGTCCAACCTAGTGCCGACTTGCATCATGCAATCTCAAATAACTTTGATGAATCAGTATCGGGATTGTCGCGTTGGACGGTTGATTCGGCGCGATTCGTCCGTCCCCCTTTCCGTTCTGCTTCGAGGCCAGCACAACGGTGTCAGGATAGAATATCTGCGAAGACTCAATTTTTAGGCAGGTCTCACATCTATGTCAAAATGCCCTGAATGACTTGACCGTGCACATCCGTAAGACGTCGGTTGATACCATTGTGATAGAACGTCAGCTTCTCGTGATCCAAGCCTAGCAAATGAAGTATCGTGGCATGAAAATCGGGAATCGTCACTTTGTTCTCTGCCGCAAAGTACCCTATCTCATCTGAGCATCCGTACTTGATTCCTTTCTTGACGCCAGCACCAGCCATAAAACAAGTAAATGCAGTTGGATGATGATCGCGTCCGGGAGCACCGATCCCTTGTGTGGTCGGACTGCGACCAAACTCGGTCGACCAAACAAAGAGTGTGTCCTCCAACATTCCGCGTTGTTTCAAATCTTGGATGAGCGCTGCTACTGGCTTGTCCGTAATCAACGCTTGTGCATCATGGTTCTCCTTGACATTCTCATGGCCATCCCAGTTGATTCGTGGTGAGCCAAACGAACCGCCATTGAGAATTTGGACAAATCGAACTCCACGCTCAAGCAGTCGACGCGCGGTGATGCAGTTCCTTGCAAAGCCTTTATTGGCAGGATCATCGAGCCCATACATTTGCCGAGTCGCTTCGGACTCCGTCGAAAGATCGGTTGCCTCTGGAATACTAGACTGCATCTGCGCTGCCAATTCATAAGATCGCAATCGAGCGGCAAACGCGCTATCACTAGGGTACATGTCCGCAAACTCACGATTCATCGCAGCCAACAACTCCATGTCGGCAAGCCGGGCCGATGGAGATATACCTTTCGGTGTTTGCAGATCGGGCACAGGCTCACCGGATTGCGTTCGAAAGGCGACGCCCTGGAAATTGGCCGGCAAAAAACCGGAAGTCCAGTTGATCGATCCACCGGCTGGAAGCCCACGCGGGTCGGGCAGAACGACGAAGGCCGGTAGGTTTTCGTTTTCGGTTCCGAGGCCATAGCTAAGCCAAGAACCCATGCACGGAAAGCCATTGAGCGTGAAACCGCTGTTCATTTGAAAAGCGGCTGGCGTGTGGTTGTTGCTTTTGGCAACCATCGAATGAATGAAACAGAAATCGTCGACACACTTCGATAAGTGAGGAAACACATCGCTCACCCAAGCCCCAGAGTTGCCGTGCTGTTTGAAGGGGTAGACGCTCTTCATCAGCCGACCCGGTTGGCCAAAAAAACCCAAATTTTCGCCCATGCCTTCAAGCGAGCTGCCGTCCCGTTTTTCCAATTCCGGCTTGTAGTCGAACGTATCGATATGACTTACGCCGCCTGCGCAAAAGACTTGAACGATTCGTTTCGCCTTTGGAGCGAAATGCGGCTCGCGTGCGGGTTTTGGCTTTGTCTCGTCGGCGCTGAGCTTGTCGCGATTGAGCATCCAGGCCAGCGCGATAGCTCCGAGCCCACCACCAGAATTCCAAAGAAAATGGCGACGCGGGAACGGTGTTAGCATATCACCGGACATAGATAAACTCCGTTGAATTGAAAAGAGCCCAGCAAACACTCGTCATCCCGCGCTCAATAGCAACAGACTCAGCTCGCTTTGCCTCGTCCTCTCGCGGAGGTCTTCCAAGCGACAGTAGGTAAGCGGTTTCGATAGCTAGGCGGAGGTCTTGTTTCGCAACTAGCAAAGCCCGTTCGGCCAAGTGACCGGATTGGCGTTGAATGAAAGCGTTGTTCATGAGCTCCAGCGCCTGAAGCGGTGTCGTGGTGACACCTCGACGTGGCGTCTTCACCGAGGGGTCAGGGCAATCAAAGGAATCCAGCAATGGGTCCTTGCCGCTGTTGACATTGATACGATACACGGTGCGCCGGTTAAACTCTGGCTCAGCGCGATCGACCGGCGTGTAGAACGTGGCGTTG
>JANMNR010000429.1:0-4109 GCA_031368325.1 Pirellula sp. | reverse complement strand
GAAGGTCGATCCGTAATCTGCACCAGCCGATTGCGATGGTCGAACGCGAATTCACGGACTTTTCCCGAAACAATTTCGACCCGTTTCGTTAAGTTGCCGCTGGCATCGTAGGTGTAGGTGTATTTGCCGTCGCTGGTCAGTCGATTGACATCCGCGGTGCCAGCGACGCCACTTCCCACAACGTAGCTGTTACCATGCAAATGGGAAATTTTGCGATTGCCAGTCGCATCGTAACCATACGTCTCATCGGGATTGCTCGGGTCGGCATGTGTCGCCGCGGTCAACTCGTCGCGATTGTTGTACGCGTAACTTGTAATGCCATCGACATCGGTGATGCGTGTGATGCGACTAGCGGCGTCGTACTGGTAGCTGAACGAATTCAAGACTGAATTTCCGGCGTTGCGATGCGAAATGCTAGTCAATCGATTGAGCGTGTCATATGAAAAGCTGGAGGCGACAACTGGCAACTGGCCAGCGGAGTCGGCAAAGCGAGACATTGACGTGGTTTGCCCCAATGCGTTGTAAGCAAAGTTTACTCGTTTGGTGGCGATTCCAGGGCCGGCTTGAACCAATTGCGTAACGCGATTGAGGTTGTCGAAGGTCGAAGTGTTGGTCGTACCGATGACGCTGTTAATCGTGTCGCTCTGCGTTAAAACATTTCCAACCGCGTCATAAGTGAAATTCAAAAAGGATGTTGGAATGCCGTTTGGACCAGCCGTTTGTTCTTGCTGGACACGATTCAACGCGTCGCGAGTGGTGGCGATTGAACTGAAGGCGTCGTTGGCTTGTTTCAAAAGACCAATGGCGTCGTACGAGTAACGAATGATGTTGGCTTGTGAATTGTCCGGATTCAGCCAAGTTTCCATCGTTAACTCACCCAGGTCGTTGTAGGTGAACTTGGTTGCGCGTCCTAAACGGTCGGTCTGCTTAATGAGTTGTTGGGCATAGTCATACACGTACGAAGTGATCTTGCCCAACGGACCGATACTTTGTGTCACGTTCCCCCTGGAATCGTAGACATAAGAAGTCTTGTTTCCACGTGCATCTTGGACGGAGATCAGCTGGTCCTTGATATCGTACTTGAAGCGAGTGGAATTGCCCGCTTCATCCACCGTTGCAATCGGTCGGCGACGTGCATCGTAAAGTGTGCGAGTCACTTGATTCAAAGGATCTGTTACGTTGGCCAAGTTACCTGCGATGTCGTATCCGTAACGCGTTATATTTCCACCAGCATCTGTCTGCTTAGTCGGCCGATCCAAACTGTCGAAGACTTGACGTTCGATATTCCCCAATGGATCCGTGACACGAATTGCATTACCGCGAGCATCATAGTTGAAACTGGATACGCTACCATCTGCTAAAGTTGTCGTTCTCAAGCGATTCATGACATCGTAGGTGAATTGCGAACGACGCCCATTTTCGTCGATCGAAGTTTTCATGCGACCGACCGAGTCATACTCAAACTGCTGACTGGTTTCCTTGGAAGTTCCTACGGCATTGCGGACCTTGTTGACTCGGCCCAACGAATCGTATTCGAACTTGGTCACTTGCCCCAAAGCATTTGTGCTTGTGTCCACTAGGCCGGTGGCTGTGTACGTCAGCATGGTGACTTGATCGTCGTTGCCACCAGGCGTTCCGACAACGTTGGAGACACCGATCTTGTTGCCATTGGCGGGGTCGATCGTGAATAGCGTCTTTCGGCCAACTTCGTCTGTAACGCTCGTCAACTGATTGAAGTTTGGTTCGTAGGTGTAAGTTGACGTCGCGACACCGGCATCGGGTCCCGGGCCGCTGCCGTCCGCCGCCGAACCTTCCAAAAGGATGGTTGCCGAGAGCCCAACAATGTCGGAAGTTCCGAAATTGTTGGTTGTGAACTGAAGTCGATCGCCCTTTGCAAGGACTCGACGCGAGCTAAACGGTACTTGACTGCCAATTCCGTTGGTAGTGCCTGAGATAATCGGAGAGGCCGCGTTGTTGTTGAGCAAGACATTGACTTTAGCGCTTCGCGTGGGTTCTGCCCACCAACCTAAACCCAATCCTTCGAAGCGCCCGTTGATTTGATAGGTTCCTGATTGGGGCGCCGTCCATTGCACGACGGCCACATCATTTCCTGGAGCCAAAGTGAGGCTGTCGGCCAATGAGGTAAAACCCGGTGCTTGGTAACCAGTAATGTACAAATTGCTTATCGGCTGTGAAGTACGCGTCTCTGTGCGAACAACCTTGCTTGAAGACATAAATCCGATAATGGGATAGTCGTGAGGAAACTTCCCAGTAAGGCGATTAAAGTTACCGCCGAGAAAAGCCGATGTGCCGTATTCCCATGCACCGTTGGGGTTGCTTGCAGTCGAAAAGTCACTGGCAGCATCGAACATGGTTGGCTTGCTTTGACCGGCCCTATCCGCTCGGGCGATCGAGCGAATCTCTTCAGACGTTAGGGCTCGGTTAAAGAGCTGCACTTCGTCGATGCCTCCCTGAAAGTTATGTAGGTTCGTCCCATCAACGATGGTTGAACCAATGGTCATGGGCCCGTTGGTCGAGGGTCTCAAAAAGGGAAACGGAAGAACAGCGACGCTAAAACCATTGATGTAAAACTGAAGGGTTGTACCGCGGATAGTCACGGCGATGTGCGACCAAACGTTGGTCGTAATCGTCGCGTTGGAATATACAACGCGAAACTCTCCGCCATTCTGACGCGACGTGAAAGCTAGCCGACCGTCTGATTCTAAAAACAGACCATATGCGACGTCATTATCGCCAGTCGCTGGTCGCTTTTGGACAATTGTACGTTGCCCTGCAATGCTTGTCGGGTTGATCCACGCGTCGATAGTGATGTCACCGGTGATGTCTAGACTGCCATCTGCAGCGTCCGCAACACGAACATGGTCGTCTTGGCCATCAAAGAAAAAGCCCAAGCCAACGACGCCTGGTGCGAACGAACTGCCAAGACTTGACGCTCCATTATTGCCTGCAACAAGATCATTAGCGTGACCATCTGCCGACCACCGACTGACTAAACCTGATGAGGACGGAACCGCCCGCAAGTTTTTAATGCTTGAATCGACGTAGACGGGCCCATTGCTTGTCAGCGTGCCATGATTTTGATTACTGCTACTATCGAGAACGCTTGTAAGTGAAGACTGTTCGAATGAATAGCTTGCGACCAACCCAATTTCGTTGGCCGCTGGAATGCGAAACACACCTGCGCGCATCTGGTCGGGGGTGCGAGCCACATTCCAAACCCGAACCTCGTCGATTGCACCAGGGAACCAGCGAGCTTGCTTGTCATCATCCATATCTGCACCAATGACAAGCGGATGATCATCATAAACAATGGATAGGATAACTATTCCGACGGCCACAGGCACTCCGTCGACATACAAAGTGAGAGTATCCGTGCTATCATCGAATGTCATCCCCAGATGATGCCATCGCCCAACTTCTGGCTTCCATGGAGCTTGTACGATAGAGTAGCTATGTACGTTGTTCTGGCCGTTTGAGATCCATGTGCGAAGCATCCCATTCTCGTACCAAATCCTGTAGGAAGGAACGTAGTATTTCGTTCCATTCGCGGCGTTTGGAATATACATAGGCAACGGTTTGCTGATGATGGCCGCAAGTTGCGGAATCGAATCGAATTTGGCCCAACTCTCTAACGTTACATTTGCAGAATGCAGCGAGGGTGAGTCTGCAATCACCACTGCGTCATTGATACCGTCAAATTGCAGAGCTGTTCCGAATGGATGTTCGCCATTGCTGACCTCTGTGCTTTGTGTTAATACGTTGCCTCGGTCGTCATACGTAAACCAAGTCGGGTATCCGTTGGCATCCGTTGTTTGAACTGGCAAATTTTCGGTGTTGCGCACAGTGCTAGGAAGAGCTCCAAGGCTATCAGCAGCAGAGACAACCTGGCCGCGATCATCCAGCTTGCTTCGCGTTACATTGCCGTTGATATCGACGAAGGTTGATTCTGGAAGTGGGATTCTGCCTGCGATCGGATTGGAAAGAGGCGTTTGAATCGGATCCGAAGCGGTCTGTTCTGGTGGAAACAATCCTTGGATGTCAATTGGTGCATACTGGCGTCTGGAACCGTCTTTGCGGATCACGTCGGT
>JANMNR010000424.1:0-7202 GCA_031368325.1 Pirellula sp. | reverse complement strand
GCCGTGGTCGAAGCGGAGGATATCGAAGGCTGGTAAGCGGGGTCAAGATGGATTTCAAGACAAGTAGTTCACATGGACCAAGTAGTTTGCGCAGGCAGGGCTCCACACTGGGGCTGTGAATAGTCGGGCAAGCTGGGAGTGGTACCAAATACACTAATAATTGCAGGGAAATTGAGATGTCGGATTTGCGTTTATGCCGTTGGGGTATTTTGTCGACGGCAACCATTGCTAGGAAAAATTGGCGCGCAATTGCACAAACAAAGTTTGGAACGGCCGTTGCAGTGGCAAGTCGGCGCTTGGATGCGGCGAAAAATTTTGTTCGGGAATGCCAGGCCCATTCTCCACAGAGGGACGTTCCTGAACCCGTCGAAGGCTACGAAGCACTCCTAGAACGCAAGGACGTCGATGCGGTCTACATACCATTACCGACCGGGTTGCGCAAGGAGTGGATTATCAAGGCTGCACAAAGTGGAAAGCACGTGCTCGCAGAGAAGCCCGCCGCTTTGTCCGCACCGGATTTGGAGGAAATTCTTGCCGTTTGCAATCGGAACAACGTCCAATTCATGGATGGGGTCATGTTCATGCATAGTGCCCGCTTGCCAATGCTTCGTCAGTGTCTGGATGATAGTCAATCCATTGGCGATATTCGGCGTATCGCATGCCATTTCTCTTTTCTTGGCGATGATGGCTTTTCCAAAAGCAATATTCGAGTGGATAGTCAGTTAGAGCCCTTTGGATGCTTGGGTGATCTAGGATGGTATTGCATTCGATTTCTACTTTGGGCGAATCATTGGAAGATGCCGACTCAAGCCGTTGGACGTTGTTTGAGCAAAGCAAAGGGTGGTAGTAGCCCGACCGATGTGCCAACCGAGTTTTCTGCAGAGCTCGATTTCCCGGGCGGATCGACGGCTAGTTTTTACTGTTCGTTCGTGACCGGCGTCCAGCAGTGGGCTCATATCAGCGGCACCAAAGGAAATGCGTTTATGAAGGACTTTGTGCTACCGCATTATGGTAGCGAAGTTTCGTTCGACGTTGAGAAACCCGACTTCTTGGTCAATGGCTGTGATTTTCACATGCAAGAACATACGCGACGTACGAAAGTGAACGAGTACGATAGTGGACATTCCCCTGCGCAAGAGATCAACATGCTCGAGGCCTTCAATCAGATTGTTCTTGAGGGCAAACTCGATCCATTTTGGGGCGACATCGCCCTCTCAACCCAACGCGTGATGGATCAGCTCTTTGAGTCAACCATGAAAGGCAAATAGACGTTTTTCAACGCATACGGAGCTTTAACGAGATGGCGGGAGAATCATCCGTTCATATATCGTTATCCAGCAGATCCGAAAACAATTAGAGAATCAGTCGCATAGATGGGGCCATAGTGTATGGAAAAAGTAGGATGCTTTTCCAAAGGAAATCGGCCCTTTTTTCATCTCGAATTGTAGTTGCGATTCTGCGATAAAGGGTCTAACGCGAGTCGTCGTAAACGCCACAGGTTCTTAGAGTGAGCCACAATAGAATTGGCCTAAGTGCCTTGATCGTTGTCGGCTGGCGCATTGCTCTGCAATGCGCTTCGCTCACTTTCGCGATTGTATTTATAACGCCGGACCACTAAATTGGGCTGTGTTATCTTTGGATTATTCGAATCCACCGCTCGACTTTCATCTGACGCTGTATCAATGAACCACACTGCTGAACGCCCGATTGTCGATCGATTTTTTTTGGGGTATTTGTTGGCCCTGACAATTTTCATCAGTGCCTTTCTGCTTATTCAAGTCCAACCGTTGATTAGCAAGTTTATTTTGCCTTGGTTTGGCGGCAGCCCCGCTGTCTGGACGACGGCAATGCTTTTTTTTCAATGCACACTTTTCTTGGGGTACGTATATTCTCATTTGCTTTTTAGCCGTTTGACTTTGACGAGTCAGGTTAAAGTGCACATTGTCTTGCTGGCTTTCGCATCCATCATGGCCTTGTTTGTGATTCCACTCGATGTGTTGAAACCTACTGGAACGGAGGATCCAACGGTTAGGATTCTTTTGTTGCTGACAATTTGTGTCGGATTGCCATATGGCGTTCTGTCGACAACGGGGCCGCTTATTCAAGCGTGGTTTTCGCGGGCCTATCCAGGCCAGTCGCCGTATCGACTTTTTTCGCTGTCCAATCTAGGGTCACTAATTGCATTGGGCTCGTTCCCATTTCTTTTTGAGCCCTTTATGGAATTGAGGACGATGGGCCGATTCTGGATGGTCGGCTTTTGGATCTTTGCGGGGCTCTGCGCCGCATGTGGGGTATGCATGCTGCGATTAACGCTGTCCGAGACGGTCGAGACGAAGGCAGCATCCGATGAGGCAACTGGGAGAACTCCTTTTTTATGGCAGCGACTGTCCTGGGTAGGACTTTCCGGACTTTCTTCATTAATGTTTATTGCAACGACAAACCATGTTTGCCATGACATCGCGACGGTTCCATTTCTGTGGATCATTCCACTCGCATTGTACCTACTAACTTTTATCATTTGTTTTGATCACCCTCGTTGGTATGTGCGAGAGTTTTGGTGTGGGATGTGCATTGCCGCCATCATCATGCTCACCTGCCTCGATTTGGATCTTGGATTCACGTCAAACTTGGTGCTTCATTTCGGAACGATGTTTCTGATATGCATGGTGTGTCATGGCGAACTTGTGATGTTCCGTCCAGAGAATCGCAAGTACATCACTGAATACTACTTGTTGATCTCGGCGGGTGGTGCATTGGGTGGTTTGTTCATCACACTGGTTGCGACTCGCTATTTTGATGAATACTATGAATGGCCAATCGGGTTACTGATAAGCTTCTTCATCGCCGCTTTGGTAATTGCAACCATTGCTTGCCGAACGAAATGGCTTGGCCCGACTAGCCATTGGTTGGCGGGAGGTGGCATCGTGTTGGCCACGTGCGTTGTGGCTTGGCGACTTGATCCATTTGAATGGCTAAATTCTGGCGAGGTGTACGGGATCAAAAAACAAGTGCTGCTTCAAGCGAGAAATTTCTACGGTACGATTTCTGTAACGGATCGACAATATACCCAGGTCATTCCCGCGGAAGAAAACGATGGAATAGAGCGAGGCCTTGACTCAGGCTACCGTCGTTTTTGGAGCGGGAACGTTCTCCATGGCCAGCAGTGGACAGATCCGAAAAAGCGGAACCTACCATTAGGCTACTACGACAAAGAAAGTGGCGTTGGAAAATCGCTTCAGTATTGTCTCGAGAAATCACATCCTGATCGTTCAATGAAGTTCGCGGTCGTTGGACTTGGTTCTGGAGCGCTTGCTGCCTATGCAAGAGCGTCAGAGGGGACGCGTGCTGCGGACGAGTGCGTTATGTATGAGATCAATCCATTGGTGGAAAAGATTGCTCGAGAACATTTTTGGTATCTTCCCGATTATGAGCAACGACTTGGGAAGCCGATCGAAGTGCGACTTGGCGACGCGAGATTAACTATGGAGCGTGAGGCTGCTCAAGAGTACGACCTGATCGTTCTGGACGCATTCAGCGGCGACTCCGTACCAGCACATTTGTTAACACGTGAGGCCTTTGAAATTTATCGCAAGCATCTCAAGAAGAATACCGATGGTTCTATTGCTGGGATGATTTGTATCCATATCACAAATACCTACTTGAACCTGTATCCGGTGGTGAAAAATGCTGCAGAACAGGTATTAAAAGCCAAGTACACCAGCATTTATAAGGTAAACAATTCCCAGGATTTGCTGTTGAGAAGTCACTATTTTATCATGACCAACGATGACACGTTTTTGGCTCAAACGCCGATGGTCCCCCGTTACGATGTCGTAACAGGTCCAGACGGAGTGCCGATCCAGAAGGCCGTGGAACTTGACTGGCCAGGTATTGCACTGTGGACAGATCACTACAGCACAATCTTCAATATACTCTTGAGTCAATAGGCTATTTGTGAACGTAACGCGTTGCTTTTTTTGGTGCGTTCCCGACATCGAATGCGAAGAAGGATAGCAACGCTTGCCATCCCAGGATCACGGGCAATGCCGCAAACATGACGGTACCAGCCGAAGCGAGTTGGTTTAGTTCGTAACCACGAATCCAATTCACCAACCCAAAGCTCGTTCCGAATCCGATCAACCCGATGCTCAGCAGTAAGTTCAACGATGCAATGTTGAACTCCCTCAAGAAGTAACTATAGAATATCCGCTTCATAAAATTCCGTTGGTGATAAAACGGAAACTGAACCGCCGCTTGCAAAATGTTGAGGTTGCTTTGCTCGTTCGCATAGTGCGATTTCATCGGCACATCGACTACCACAGCTCGAAGCGTATAAAGCCGGAACAACAGGTCCGACTCAAAAAAGTAGCGACGATGTAGCTTGTCCCAAGGAAGACGTTTTGCCGTCTCGGCGTGAATCGCGATGAAACCATTCGTTGGGTCGAACAGATTCCAGTATCCGGTGGAGAGCTTTGAAAAAAACGACAGCCCAGCATATCCGATCATTCTCAGTATGGGCATCGAATGCAGGTCTTCAAGGTGAAAGAACCGGTTTCCTTTCGCGAAGTCCGATTCGCCAAGGAGTAAGGGTTCGACGAGCCTGGCGATTTGTTCCGGTGGCATTTGTCCGTCGCCGTCTAACTTGACGATGATCTCCATGCCGTCTGCGATGGCCTTTTTCGCGCCGGTAATGAAGGCAAACCCGACGCCTGAATTGGTTTCCAGCCGTATGACCTCGATTCGACTATCGATGCAACCCGACGTCTCTGCGACTTCACGGCTTGCATCGGGACAGCCATCGATGACGCAGTAAATGCGAGTGACCTCGGCACCAATCCGATTTAAGACATCCGCTAGGTGGCCAGCAACCTTGTAGCACGGAATAACGACCGCGATTTTCCGTGCTTCTGGTTGTTGAGACATGAATCGTTTTTGGAGATAGAAATAGGTCGGCCCACCAGCAGCCTATTGAGACTACTTGACGCCAAGTGCGTGGGCAATGTGGCAGTGTGGTTTCCGCAACTACCTGAGATCAACATTCAACCTAGGATCGGTATCGTCGATTCAATCGGTACGACCCATCGAAGGAAATGGAACGGAAGGGCACAATCCGGTTCAGTGATGGCTTCGGGCCGTTTATTCTTGTGTTTGCCGTTCATTCGCGATTTTCAAGGCGGAAGAGTACTAAAATGCAGGAATCCTCTAGTAGATCAAAAACCCTCTTAGCATTCCTCGGAATAGCCCTGATCGTTTTGGCGGGGATGGGAGCGTACTGCAATACGATGCAGGTTCCCTTTCTGTTCGACGACATTGGCCGAATCCTGGATAACCCGTCTGTTCAAACTCTTTGGCCTCCGTCGGTGGCAATGCAAAACTCGAATCGGCCGTTTGCACAGTTTTCGTTTGCGCTCAACTATGCAGTTCATGGGTATGCTGTGTGGGGGTACCACGCCACGAACCTCGGCATCCATATCCTCGCTGCCTTAGCCTTGTTCGGACTTGCCAAGCGTACACTGCATCGGTGCGGAGCTCCATATAACAAGGTTGCCAGTCTGCTCGCCTTTTCCATCGCGATTGTTTGGGTTGTTCATCCGCTCAATACTCAAGCGGTCACCTACGTCGTCCAGCGCCTTGAGTCTTTGATGGGGTTTGCGTATCTGGCGACTTTGTATTTCTTTGCGAGATCCATCGATTGCAATCGCAGCTGGCCATGGCGGTTTTGCTCGATCGTTATGTGTGCCTTCGGGATGGGTTGCAAAGAGGTTATGGTCTCTGCCCCGTTGATCGTTCTATGGTATGACCGTGCTTTTGCTGCAAGCAGTTGGGGCGAGATCGTCGCACAGCGTAAGGGATTCTACCTGCTACTTGCGTCGACATGGTGTGTTTTGGCTTGGTCAATGTTGCATTATCGTTTGGACTACACGAGCGGTTCGCTCCTGCAGGTCGATGGGTTGACTCCATGGACTTATTTACTCAGCCAATCGACTGTTCTGGTTCATTACTTATCCTTGTCGTTTTGGCCAAACGGTCAGTGTGTCTATCCCGCCTGGCCGGTTTCGAAGACGATCGTGGAGGTTTGGCCGCAGGTTGCACTTATCGCCGCGATGCTCACTGCCACGCTTTGGGCGATTGTTCGGCAGCCGCGATGGAGCTTCTTGGGTGGATGTTTCTTTCTTGTTTTGGCTCCGACATCGAGCGTAATTCCAATCCAAGATCTGGCGTTCGAGCACAGAATGTATTTGCCCCTGGCCGCGTTGGTCGCTTTCGTATTGGCGATGTTTTACGGTGTCTTATCGCAGATCGGCATGACCGACCGCGCAAACACTCGCGTGCATTTGATATTAGTAGTCGCGCTGGCAATAGCGTTGGGACTGACTTCATATGAGCGAAACAAGGTCTATGTTTCCGAAATCTCAGTATGGAAAGATACTTTGGAAAAGTCGCCACGAAACTTGAAGGTATGGGTGGGGCTTGGCGGCGTATTTGCAAAAGAGAAACGATACGACGAAGCCCGCGCGCATTTCCTTCGAGCGCTTGAAATCGAACCAAATGACTCCAAGGCGAATGCTAACTTTGCTGGCTTGTTAATCGAACTGCGTGAGTACGATCTGGCTGGCACGCACTTGGAACGTGCCTTTCAGGGCAACCCCAAGGACCTGGATGCCATTGCGAACATGGGGCACTTGCAAGCACGCCTTGAGAATTTTGCCGAAGCAGTAAAGTATTTCGACGCGGCCGTGCAAGGTCTCCCGAACGATGAAGAGCTGCAGAGCTGTTTGATAGGGGCGTACATTCGAAGCGGAAAACTGTCGGAGGCTGAGTTTTGTAGCCAAGCCAACGTCAATCGTCGACCCAATTCAGCAAAGGCAAATGTCGATTATGCTTCAGTGCTGATCGCGATGGGCCGCAAAGAGACGGCGATCGAGTATTGCGAAAAAGCAATCGAATTGGACGCTGAACTATCAACGGCCTATGCAACCTTAGCCGTGATCGTGCACGAGCCCGAAAGAGGGATAGAGCTGATGTTGCGTGCCCTTTCAATTGAGCCGATGTCATTTGATTACAACCGGACAATGGGGGACATGTTTTTGGAAACGAGGCCAGCGAGTGCGGTGAAATATTTTGAAATTGCGATTCAGTTGGAACCTGATAATGTTGAAGTATTGTTGAAGATCGGGGCGGCTTGGGATGCCTGCGGAAGT
>JANMNR010000422.1:0-1852 GCA_031368325.1 Pirellula sp. | reverse complement strand
CTCGGAGAAACCAAGAAATATTGCGACAATCGAAAAGACCTGTTATGATGGAGTCCATCAAGGAAATCGTTGAATAGACAGTGATTCCAAAAGTTGCTTGACATCGTGGGGGTCGTTGGTTCGAGTCCAATATCGTCCACTGCAAGGCTTTCGCCAAGCGAAGCCAACAAACGACAAATTGCGTCAAAGCCCTGGATTTCCTGGGCTTTTTTCGTTTTTGCTCCAACTACCTCTGAGCCACTAAGGGACGAATCTAGACTCTTCGAGACATTCGATTGGGTTAACTTTTGGGCTAACTTTGGAGACAGTTTTTCAATCGCAATATCGAGATCACCATCCGTGACAGTCCAGTCGTGTTCTTTTGCAATCTGCTCCGTGTGACCACAGATCGCTGCTGCAACGTGACTGGGTAACTCTTGCGCGAAGTCCGTCGCTCCCGATGCTCTAAGGTTTTGCCACAGCTTTGGCCATTGCTCCACGCCGGCTCTGCGAAGGATCGAAGGCCGGAGTCTGCTCGAGGACCTCGCAAGACGAATTCCTCGCCTTCGTCCGCTTCCGCAAAGAGCTTTAGCTACTCCGTCCCTATCGCTGGCAGCGATGGAACAATCCGGACTGCTCGTTTTGCATGATGCTTGCCTTGCTTGCAAGGACAATTAAGTTGCAAAGGGATGTAGCGCTGCCGTTCCTTTGTTGTGTCCACATCATATCAAGGCCGCATCCGCAACGATCGGTCAACGGTCCCAAGCTGGATGGAAATGCATTTCAACCCACGGTGAACACGTTGAGGCGTCTTTCGAAGCCCACGCAGTTCGAGGACGTCATCGTCCAGAATGGGGAAAACGGTCGAATTGTCGGGCCAAGATGTTTCGCATGTTGAGATTGCCCTCGAGATTACGCTACAGAAAGAAACTTGCACAATTGCGGGAAGACCAGATTGTTTGGTCGAATAGCGACCAAAGTGACGCGGCAAAGGACATTTGCAAAGAAGCTTGAGACTACAAAAGGGAATAAACTGGTAATTTACTAATCACACGGCGTTACGAGCAGTTTGGCACGAAGAATGCGTTGTTCGTGATTTGATTTTCACGCCGAGGCCACCATTAATCGGGAAAGAAGTTTAATCATGAAAAAGCTTGTTTGTTGCTTGTCACTTGCCATAGCTACATCCCTTTCTAACTATTCCTGTGGGCAAGATATTTTGGGAGGGTTACTAGGCGGACAAAGTGGTTCTGCAAACAATGAAACCCAACCTCCAAACCAAGTGGGAGGGCTGCGCGGAGCCATTCGCGATCAAATACAAAATGCCATTCAGCCCAATCCTCCCGGGGCACAGAATCCTCCCGCAAATGTGCAGGTACAAGGAGGTGCGCAGCTAAACGGCCAGGTTGGTGGTTCGCCATTGCAAGGAGGAACTCAACTCAACGCAAACGCACAGCAGAATCTCAACATTCAGCAAGGTGCCGGCGCATCGATCGGCTCGCAATTGCTTAATGTTTTAAGAACAAATCTCCTCGATCATGCAGCGGTCGGACAGGATGGAACCGTCCGATTCCGGAACGACGTGAATCCCCAGTTGCGAGGCCTCGGCATTCTCCCAAACGACCAGCTCATCGATGCAAATGGACAGACGATTCGAGACTTGAATGCGGCGAACGCTTTTCTTCAAGCTAATCAGAACCTTCGAGTTATGCGAAACGGGCAAATTGTCGCCATTCAGCAATCGATGTCGAACTCAAACACAAGTCAATTTGGTTGGTCGTTTGGCTCGCGAAACAATGGTGTCTTCATTTCTTCGCTCGTTTCCAACAGCATTGCAGCCCAAGCAGGGCTTCGGGCTGGCGATCAAATTGTC
>JANMNR010000363.1:0-18306 GCA_031368325.1 Pirellula sp. | reverse complement strand
CGATGGGAACCTCTCGCATGGACGGACTGACGAATGGCAGACCGCCAAATCGCTCGATCAATCTTGAGAAGTCATCGCGCCGTCGGCTTTCTAGAGCAGCCACACGGAGTCCACCAAAGGACGGGCTAAGGGATGGGGTTGGAGTTGTTGCAGGAAGTGGCTGTTGTGTCGAGTCGTCGGACATAGGGCTTGTGTTCGGGTTATTTCAATACTTCGGTGGCAGCGGCAGTGTCGAGAAACCACCAGAGTCTCCCAAGCTTAGGTTCAATCAGTTGAGCCGGGTACTCATCGGGATGCCGAGGTCCATGGAGCACCACATCGACAGCTGGTCGCTTCGATGGACCGCAGACGAGGAACGCGATGTTGCGAGCTGCGTTGATCATGGGGGCGGTGAGAGTGAGTCGATAGGCCGAGAACTTTGGGACAAAGTTGGCGACGAAGAGGCGGTTCGATTCATTGAGGGCTTCGGTTTCGGGAAAAAGCGAAGCGGTGTGTGCGTCATCCCCTAGGCCAAGAAGCACGATATCGATTGCGGGGAACTCGGCGTCCTGTTCGTCAGCGTTGCTGCTGGCGAGTGACTCGCGAATTGTTTTTTCGTATTCAGCGGCTGCGCGTTCCGGCGAGTTAACATCGATTTCAACCGGCAACACCTAGGGGACGGATTTTTGCAACGCAACCGGATCCAATCGATCCAACCACGCTTCCTTTACCATGCGGTAGTTGCTGTCAACATGTTGGTGCGGGACGTTGCGTTCATCCCCCATGATCAAGGTGACGCAGGACCAGTTGACGCTGCGGGTTTCGTTTTCAGCGATGAGTTGGTAGAGTCGTTTGGGAGTCGAACCGCCGGACAACGCGATGCTGCATGTTCCTCGGGCGGCGATGCATTCCGAAATTGTCTCTATTAGCCATTCCGTTGCCGCGAGGGCAACCTCTTCGGCGTTGGGTTTTACGATGGTTTGGTGGTACATGGCTTTATTCTCTAAATGCTTTTTGGAGAGGGCAAAGTGCAGCGTTCACATTGTGCCCCCTGCGATAGTCTTCGAGTAATTGTCGGGACTGGTCGGCCAACATGCGGCGCACTTCACGTCGTTCGCCTTTAACACGAGGTATTTTTAGATTGTCGTACGCCGTAGTTTGGTGTCGCATCCAAGCAATGACGGCGGACTCCGCTCGTCGTTCGATCGGTATCCGTTCCGTTCGAGCAACCGTTCCGCTGCCGACTGGAGTGGCATGCAGTGTAACCGCAACGGCAAGCTTTTTGGCAATTGCATCGTAACGGGAGGCAAAGTTGAGGAAGTTAAGGACGGCAGCACCAAAATCTTCGACATACTCCGATTGCTTTTTTTCTCGCCGATTTGCGTCTGCGACCTTGCGTTTGGCGTAGGTTTCCGTCGAACGCTCTTGCTCCAGGCCCGTACGCATAGAGATTATAGTAGCCTTGGGAGCCCACACTCCTTTGGAAAAAGTCCGGCGTCCCTTTTTCTCTTGAACGGTCCAAGTTGGCCCTGCGGCCTTAACACGACGCGTCAATCCTGCATCGCCAGGCGGCAGCAGTTCCCAGCCATCTGGAACTGGAAGGATTTTGCCATCTTCCGCGCGAACCGTCTTGTCACTTGGGCCGGGTGAAACCAGTCGCGAAGGAATCGTCATTAAATTCTGTAATAGGTGGCAGCGAAAAGAAGACTTGAGTTCCGCCGATTTTAGCACGAAACGCAGTTTCAATCAGTCCCCATTTTCCCAGCAAAACCACGTTTGTCGCCATCTCAAAGGCGACGTAGCTCGTTTGACGCCGAGCCAACGGCGAAGCAGTTCGTTTGTCGCCGAGCCGACGGAGAGGCATGGAACTCCGTGTCGTTGTTTCGAGGACTAGCAACGGAACGGCTAGGGCGACGTCCAACCTCAAAGCTGGGTAGCCCAACCACGGACCACTTTCTTAGGCTACCTGTTAGCGTAATCGCTTGGGATACCAACTACCGTTAGTAGGTTAGGCACAAAACTCTACATCATACCACCCTTGCCCGCACCTTTTCCTCCAGGGGCTGGTTTGTTGCTTTCGGCTGGCGGAACGGCTGGTTTTTCTACAAAGGCTCTCGGCTTCAAATTGGCAGATGGTTGCTTGCTGACCTCTTGCAAAAACCGCTCGACCGCAGCGTGCGTTTCTTCTGGGGCTGCAATTACCAACATGGATCCGACTGTCGTGATACTGCTCGATCCACCCGCGTTTACCCATTGGTCTGGAGTGATCATTGTTTCGATTCCTTGGATCAGTTCTGTTGTCAGGCCATTGTCAGGCATAATTACGCTCAAATCGTAAAATCGGACTTGGTTGGCACTTGTTTTTTTGGAAGTGATTCGCATGACCTCATCTTCAATCACGTACGTTAGCTGCAATGGTTCAAGGATGAGTTTGAGAGCCGATCTTAAAGAAACTTGGGATAGCTGCAGGGTAATGGGCTCATCTGCCGTAATGTTCTCTTCCTCCAGTGCCTTTTCATCCAGAATCATCTGAATACTCACTTGTTTACTGATTTCCCCCATGGCTGCGGAGAGTGGCGTACCATTTAAATCAATATCCAACCGACGGTTGAGCGTAGTCCGAATGGCGTCCTCCGACTCCTTTGAAGTGTTTTTGGTTTCAAGCCAAGCGGGGATCGGCCCGGTCGGCTTCTCCCACTTGATGACGATCTCTTTAGGAACTTGGCCCATGCCCATGCCCATGCCCATCATTCCTCCGCCACCCATTCCGCCGCCACCCATTCCGCCCATTCCACCACCCTGTGCCAGGACAACACCCTCGTTCTCGTCCACGGTTGCAGTACCGGTTGTCAGCGTTAGCGTTTGACCATTTCCAGAAGAAAATGCGATGGATTGAGAGTTCGCGAGTGCGGAAACGAATCCGATGGTCCCCAGTGCTCCTAGCACCAGCAGACCACCAGCCAAACCTACGACAGATCGAGAAAAGGGTTTCATGACGAGTTCTCCTTGGACAAGTTGGAAGAGTTGACCACTAACTGTTGTTGCATCTTGTAAGTCTGCCAGCGTTGGATAACCAACGCCAACGTTGCCAACCAATTCAATGAATCGGTTAGCCCAGGGTTCCGCGGAGGCGGCCACCACATCTTGCTGAAAACGAATGCATGCCGCAGCCACAATCGTCAAGCTGACGCCTCGCATCGCCAATCGTGTTCGCAGCGCTTTGCGACCCCGCTTCAAACGGCCCTCCACCGCAGTGACACTCAGGTTCAAACACTTGGCAATTTCTGGAACTGTGCTTCCTCCGAGGTAATGCTCAACGAGAGTATCGCGCAAGTGCTTGGGAAGACGTGAAAGCTCCTCGTCCATGGCCTCGAGTTGCAACTCGCGAGCGATGATCGCAAGCGGCTCCTCTACTTGCGACTGAGAGGAGTCGAGATCAATGCCCACCGTGGATTGGAGGGCCACTTTGAGATTGTTCTTCCTTCGCATACTGCGCATCCGTTTTGCTGTTCGATATGCCACTCCGTACAGCCAAGCGCTCAACGAATCTGGGTTTCGAATCTTGCTGGACGATAGAACGAGCACGAGAAACGTGGCTTGAAATGCGTCTTCGGCATCCTGGGAATTGGAAATCAATCGTCGGATGACCGATGCGACCAGCGGCGAATGTCGCCCAACAATCTCCCCCAGGGCTGCCGTCGATCTCGAGTAGGAATAAAGCTCCAGCAACTCCGCGTCGCTGAGCGTTTGGTACCCAATACCCAGCTCAGCCCATTTCTGGGCCGCCATGGATTGTTCGGTGGTGTTGGCTGGCGTGTTCATGAACAACTCTCATTGCAACAGTGTGCAGACCTTAATCGTCTTCCTTGGCTTGAATAAACCGACACTAAATCGAGGTAATTGGTCCCTAGCCGTTCCGTTCTTTTCTTAGTGCCTAGTCTAAACCGTTCCAGGCGCCCAAAATGCCGATTTCTTTCAAGTTCACGCGTTTTGTCGCCGCTAGTCCTTCACATTCTCCTACTGACTTCGTCGTAAAATGCTTGTGCGCGCGTACCACTTGGTTTACTCTCTTACAATCGATGAGTAATATCGTGTCTCTCCACGCTTTTGCGCCTTTGCCCGCCGGTTCGATTCCCATCGACCTTAAAAACAACGCTTCAGCATCCACATTGAATTTCACCATGAATCGCTACCGCGCGAATCGATTTCCCCAAGGTCTTCGAATGCATTTCAAACTGCTATTGGTTTGTTTGTGTTGCTGTTCTCTACCAGTTTGGGCTCAACAGGACAAACCGCCCGCCGACATCACCGCTGTTGTCGGTGCCGAACTGCGAATGTGCGAACCGCTTGGGACCATCCCCAACGGCGTGATATTGATTCAGGGAGAAACCATTTTGGCAGTCGGAGACTCGTCATTAAAGATTCCCACCGACGCCAAGAAGATCGACGCGAAAGGGCTTGTTGTAACACCCGGCTTGATCGATGCTCGCAGCAAGCTTTGGCTTTCGTCGGACTCGGCCAGCGCAACAGCTTCGGACGCCAGCCTGGATATCGTCGATGGCATCGACCCGTATTCCGAAAATTGGCATGAGGTTCTGGCCAGTGGTGTGACCACCGTGTACTTGCAACCAGCGTCTAGGGGAACACTCGGTGGCTATGGTGCTGTTGTGTCCGTCATGCCCAAGCCCATGGGCGGAGTCAATGTGGTTGCAGCCAAAGCTGCCATGCAAGCTTCGCTTGGGGTGGCCGCCACCAGCAATCGCTCGAGGCAACAAGATCTTGAACGCACCAAGAAGATTCTTGATTCCGCAGTCGAGTACAAAAAGAAATGGGACGAGTACGATGCGTTCATTGCCAAACAAGCCAAGGAACAACCAAAAGAAACCGCCAAAGAGCAACCCAAAGAAACCTCAAAGGAACAACCCGCGAAGCCAGAGGGTGCTAGCCCTGCTTCGCCTCCCGGCACGAATACTCCAGCTCTGCCCCCAGGTACGCGTCGCCCGTTTCCCGGCGGCCGACCACCGAATGCACCTGAGAATGCTACCCCAAATCGGCCAACTCCGCCAACGCCCGATACCGCTGCTAAGACGACAGCAGACCCAGACAAAAGCAAAGAAAAGCCACCCAAGAAGCCGGATCTCGATCTCGCCAAACAAGAGTTGTTGCGAGTGCTCAAGGGCGAGATCCCGCTGCGTCTCGAAGTCCATGGTCCAGATGACATCGCTTTCGCCGTGAAGTTGTTTGAAGGCGAAGCATTGAAGGGCATCCAAGTTGTCTTCGAAGGACTATCGGACTTGAGATCGGGGGGCAAAGTCGTTCGCGATCTTAAGGTACCTGTCGTGCTTGGCCCATGGCTTGAACTCGAGCAAATAACCAGCGAATCAAGCAACTCCGTAGTAAGCTGGGGTTCAGACTTCGCTCTCTACGAAGGTGCTGTGGCGATCGCAACGAACGGCAAAGGAAGCCAATCGAGCAAGCTCTTGCGAGCCCACGCTGCGAAAGCCATCTCCTTTGGATTCAGCCAAGAACGGGCTTTAAAGGCCATCACACTCGATGCAGCTCTAGCCCTAGGTGTAAGTGACCGCGTCGGCAGCTTGGCCAAGGGAAAGCGAGCGGACCTCGCTTGTTTCCGTGGCGAACCAACCAATCCAGCTAACCCAGCGCTGTGGGTGATGAGCGGTGGTGTAATGACCGAGAAAAGCGGATTGCCGCTTACGTCTGGGCAACCGAAACTCGCTGACTTACAAATCAGCCCATCGTTTTCCTCGCCAAACAAGCTGCTCCCGAGTCCACTGCCCAAGTCGTTTTCCATCAAGACCTCACGCTGCTGGCTTAAGGGACGTTTGCAACCTGCGATCTTACGCATCAGCGATGGAAAAATTGTGGGTGTTAGTAAGTCCGTCGATGGTGCACTTGAGGCCATCGAGGATAAACCTATGTTTGACCTCGTGGATGTGGTAGTTACACCAGGTCTAGTCTCCTGCCATGCAAACTTCGGTTTAGAACGAGTCATCGACCCGCAAAGCGAACCGGACGCTTCGTTGGTCGTGGCAGCCGATGGTGTTGCACGCGACTTCAACGGTGAAACGAAGCTAGTTCGCAACGGATTGTTGCGAGCCTTGTTGGCACCTGGCAGCTCCAATCCAATCTCGGGCAGCGTTAGCCTTATCCGTGTCGGTACCAATGAATCAGCTTCGGTCCGCGATGCGGCAACCAAATTTGTTTTGTCCAATAGCGGGCGAAACCCGAATCGCTTCCCATCCAGCTTGGCTGGCCAGATTCAGATTGTTTCTCAGTCGCTCAAAGGAGTGCTGCTACCCTCGCGAGTTTTCATGCCAATCTCTGTCGAGCGTAAGCTGGACGATCGCCGGCTGTTATCTCTAAAGGATGTCTCAAGTGGCAAACGCGTTGCGATGATTGAGGCTCAATCCGATGCTGAGATTCGGGCTGCTTTGCAGCTGATTGAGACATACAAGTTAAATGCGTTTTTGCTCGGGCCCAGTCAGATCAAAACGCACCTCGATCGCATCCTAAAGACCAAGGCAACAATCGTGGTCGAACCATTGACTGCGAATAGTTACGATTGGTACGTCGACGACATCGTTCAAGCGGCCAAAGCAGGCATCCCAATTTGCTTCGCTGGCGAGAGCGCCGAACAGTTAAGACTGGTCGCGGCCCTGGCCGTCTCGGCGGGTGCGGATCCGGACCAAATGCTCGGTGCGTTGTGCGAGGTTCCCAAAGCACTGTTAAATGCATCCGCCAGTTCTGGCTTGCCGGTCGGTGGGCCTGCAGATTTTGTGCTTTGGTCGGGTTCGCCTCTGAATTTGGGAGCCAAGCCGCTCCATGTTTTGGTGGATGGTCAAGTCGCAATGATGAAAGGCAACTAATCGATGCACAGATTTGCTTTCGAACTCAGCACCGAAGCATCGTTGCTTGCCAGTGCCGTACATCGGAGGGCTCGCGCTCTACCGCTCACATTTGCATTTGCATTGCTCTCCTTTTGTACGACTATTTCTCCCTCGGCCGTCTTCGGTCAAGGCGAGGACGCAGGCAGCGATCGCATATTGGTTCGAGCAAAGCACTTGTACGCGGTGAACGGACAAAAAGTTGGACCGGGGGAGGTTTTCATCAGCGGAGGCAAGATCCGATTCGTCGGACCCGCGATTGATGTATCCTCGCCTGTGACAATCATCGAGGTCGACTCGTTGATACCTGGCATTGTCGACGCGTACTCCAGTTTGGGGCTGTCCGGAGGTACCAGCGAGGTGTCTCGTGAGATCACTCCAGAGTTTGATACCTATTCCGCAGTGGATTGGGAATCTCGCGACTTTTTGGAAGCGGTCGAGGATGGGGTCACAACGGCGCAGATCATTCCGGCCACGGAAAGCGTCTTTTCTGGATTGGCATGTATTGTCAAAACGGCTGGCGACTCGATGGGGAGAACCATCACATCCAGCGGCACTGCGGTCTTGGCCGTGAGCAGCGATCCGACGTCGCGCAATCGCGCTCGATCGCGTCCTGACGGAATCTACATGCGACAACCTACCAATCGAATGGGAGTCGTTTGGATCATTCGCAGTTCGATGAATCGCATTCGCAGCGGAGGAACCGTCGACGGAGCAGATCCGATGTCCACCGATTTGCTGAAAGAAATATTGAATGGAAAAAGAAAGTCGCTTGCAGTTAGCCGAACGGACTTCGACATACGAAGCGCACTCGACTTGGGCGACGAGTTCGCTTTTAAGCCGGTCATTTATGGGGGCGATGAAGTCTATCGGATTTTGGATGAGTTCAAGAAACGGGACGGTCAGGTCGTCTACACAGCGTTGGGGCGCTCTGCCGCGTCATCTCGTGGCAGTGAAGGAACCGCGCTGCGATGGAATGTGCCGGGCAAATTGACCGAAGCAAACGTCCCTTTTTGTTTGGCTGGCGAAGCGTTGTTGGATCAAGCAAGATTTGCATGCCGATTTGGCCTGTCGCCCGATCAAGCCTTGGCGGCAATCACACTGCGCCCTGCTGAAATGCTAGGGCTTTCCGATCGAATTGGATCGATCGCAGTGGAAAAGGATGCGGACTTGGTGGCATTGAATGGCGACCCGCTGCAGCCGACGAGCGGTATCGAATGGACCATGGTGAGTGGCAAAATTTACGGGAACGACAAGAGCAAGCAATGATTAAACCCCAAAGTAAATGGTTCGCAAGAGTCACGGCACTATTGAGCCTAACGGTCAGTGCAACGCATTTGGTTGCCGATGCGCCGTTGGCAATTCAAGGTGCCAAGATTATCCCGGTGGTCGGTGAACCGATTGCGATCGGAACAGTCCTGATTCGCGACGGAAAGATCGAAGCGATCGGCAAGGATGTAGTCATTCCAGGCGAAGCGAAAGTTATCGATGGTACGGGCAAGGTGGTGATGCCTGGCTTCGTCGATGCTCACAACTCGGCCGCAATGACATCCGCCAACGAACGCAATGAGATCGTGCCTTTCCTGTCCGTTGTCGACTCGATCGATCCCGTTGCTGCCTACTTCGAAGAATGCCGCCGAAACGGCATTACCTCTGCGGCTGTCGTTCCCGGCAATAGCACTCTCATCGGTGGCCAAGCGGCTATCGTTAAGACTGCCGGCCAATACGTTAACGACATGATTCTGAAACGCGATGCGGGACTCAAGGTGTCGTTGCGGCCGGTTAGCGGCAATCGAATGAGCCAACTCTCGCGATTGCGCAAAGAGCTCGACAAAGCAAAAAAAGCAGTCGAAAAAGAAGCCAAGGGAGAAAAGCCGGACGAAGCTGCAGAAACCAAGAAAGAAGGTGAGGAAACGCCCAAACCTGCGGAAAAGCCCGAGGGAGGAAGCGAAGAAAAAAAAGATGAATCGGGAGCGGACCAACAACCCTCAGGCGGTAACGATGCTGCTAGCCAAGCCGCTGGATTGGAAGCCTTGAAGAAAGCCGTAAAGGGTGAACAGCCGGTCTACATCTACTGCGAAAACGGAATGGATGTCACTGCTGCTCTGCAGCTTGTTACCGAGTATAGCCTCAAGCCAATCTTCGTTCTCGGTCCTAGTTGCTACAAGGCGGCGGAGTTGCTCGCCAAACGCAATGAGACCGTCATTCTCGATGCAAGCCTTGTATTCTGGGAAACTAATCCACGCACACGCGAAGACAAGAAGGTCATTGTTCCTCAGATCTACCGCACCGCGAAAGTCCCATTTGTTTTTCAAACCGAAGGGTTCGGAGCTAGGACCTCGCTCGGAAGCAGTTTTTTCTGGTTCCAAGCCGCCACGGCTGTGAAGTACGGTATGCCAGAGAAAGAAGCGATTGAAGCCATCACGTTGCTGCCTGCAAAGCGAATCGGCATTGCGAATCTGGTCGGTTCGCTCGAAGTGGGTAAGGACGCAGATATGCTCATTCTAACGGGCGAACCTCTCAACATTTCGACTTGGGTTGAGCAAACGATCATTGATGGCAAGGTTGTGTATGAACGGTCGAAAGACGACAAGATCAAGCGACTCCTAGCCCCGGCAGCGGAGTAAGCGAAAATGTACAGTCCAAAATCCAACTTGGCCTTTAAACAAAATCTCCGGTGCACGCTCTTGTTATGGTTGTGCGTTGGCGTTTCATTCGTTCAAAACACACCCGTATTCGGCCAACAAATTGACGCGTACTTTGCGAGCCAAATTTGGCCGGGAAACGGACCCGTCATCAATGATGCTGTGATGATCGTTGTCGATGGCAAGGTGACGCATGTGAATGCGCGCGGGGCAGTCGAGATTCCAGCCAATGCAAAACGACATGACTATGCTGGACAGGCGATCATCCCTGGCCTTGTAGTGGCCCAAACAACTTTGGTCGAATCCAATGCCCAGAGTACCCTCGCGGTGACTCCTGAGTTTCGAGCTGTCGACGGTTTTGATCCGTTTCGTGACTTTGACAAGTACCTGGAAGCCGGTGTGACTACCGTCCAGCTGTCGCCAGGAAACTCGCTGCTCATGCCTGGTCAAGGAGCGGTTGTCAAGCTTGGTGGCAAGGATCTGCAGAATCGCGTTCTTTCCGATTCCGAAAGCCTTAGAATCGTTCTCACACGTGACGCGATGTCGCCACCGACAGTGTACGAACCGTCTGTGGGAGCTGTCTCGGTAGATCGACCACTAGAACCAACACGCCCACAATTGGCGACGAGTTTTGCGGAAGCTATCGTGGGTTTGGATGCCCTATTTGCAAATGCACGAGAGCTCGATGCCAAGCGTTCGGACAATGATCCGATGCTGGAGTCGCTTGCGAAACTGGTTGCGGCGAAACGAACACTGCGATTTTCGGTGGAGAACAATTATGAGGTTCGAGCAGCACTGGCGCTAGCCAAGAAACTGGATATGCCTTGGTTGCTTGTCGACCCAGCAGAAACCAATGAACTGCGTGGCCTGGATTGGAAGCGAGCCGATGCCGTGGGTGTCGTATTGAGCCCCGAAATGCGGGCTGGACGTTTGGTGAACCCGACAGTTCCAGTCCCCGACCGCAAACCAATCGCTGACGTTTGGCTTCGAGCCAAAGCACTTGTTGATGCCGGCATCGGAAATAAGCTTGCGATGCGACCGCCTACCGACGTCGACTTAACGGACCTAATGTTTCTGGCATCGCTCTTTAAGCGTGGCGGTTTGTCGACCGAACAAGTGCTCAGCATGATTACCAACAACCCAGCCGGCATGCTTGGGATCGGCAATCGCGTAGGCTCCTTGAAACCATCGGCGGACGCGGACTTTGTTGTTCTCTCCGGGAAACCACTTGAGACTGGAACACGTGTTGTTGCGACATTTATCGAAGGTCGCTCTGTCTTTAACGCCGCGGCCGACAACACTTCGACCACGATCGAGGCAGGGTCGGTCTACACGCCCAATGGGATTGTGCCTGGTGGAGTCGCTGTCCGAAATGGCAAGTTTAGCGGCATTGGGGCAAGTCTAACTTCGTCGAGAAACGCTTCGATTAAGCGATTTCCGAATGGCGTTATTGTCCCCGGTTTCATAGATTGTTCAACGAACGTTGGGCTCGGTGGCAATCTAGCCGAGTCCCTGGCACTCAACGCCAAGCTTGGAGATCTGCTGGCCAGGGACAACGACCAAATTCGACTGGCACGACAGGGTGGCGTAACGACCGGTTTGATCAGCTCATCGCGATTGCCCAGCCCCGTGTTGGCATTTAAGTTGACCGACTCACCTCGAATCGTTCGAGATCCGGTGGCTCTGCGATTTAGCGTTAGCGGAAATCTCACGACAGCCGAGGATTCGATGCGGCGGATGTTGCGATCAGGCAAGGCCTACTCGGATGCCTGGACCAAGTATGATGCGGACTTCGCAGCGTATGAAGTCAAATTGAAGGAATACGAGATTGCGAAAAAGCAATACGATACCGCCAAAGCGGCCGAAGCGAAAATTGCCGAAACCAAGGCAGCAGAAGCCAAAGCCGCAGAGGCCAAGGCAACCGAAGCAAAAAAACAAGCCGATGGCAAACCTGCGACGGATGCTAAACCAGAGAGCAAAGACGGCACACCTGTGACCGACAGCGTCAACACAACGCCTAAGCCGCCGGAAACGAAACCAGCCGACGCCAAGCCTACCGATCCGGCCAAGCCCGCCGAAACAGGCAAGCCCGCTGCCGACGAGCCCAAGAAACCTGATGAGCCAAAGAAGCCACCGGTTGCGGATGCATTGGAACCATTTCGCCCCTTGTTTTCCAAGAAGTTAACGGCAATCGTCGAGGCCAGTGAGGTCAAAGCCATTGAGCTAGTTGTCAGACTCTTCCGAACCGAGTTCGATTTGATCACGGCCGTTGTGTCGGGGCGTGCAGCAGCTTCGCAAGCCGACTTGTTGGCCAAGCATGGCGTGCTCGTTGTCACGGGGCCTGTGCTGGTTGGCGAGGAGGATGGTCAAGTCGTAAACTATCCTGGCGACATCGCAGCCGCCGGCGTTCCGATTGCTTTCCAATCTCAAACGACAACTGGCACCAGCAAATTGCCGGATGTCGTGTCGTATGCGGTTCATCTCGGGCTAGGTCGGGACGACGCGTTGCGAGGCATGTCTCAGGGGCCTGCGTCGTTTATGAAACTAACCGGTGTCGGTGCCATCGAACTTGGCAAAGACGCAGACTTGGTGGTGCTCAGCGGACCACCTTTTGAGCTTTCCAGTGAAGTGTTGGCCGTCATGATCGATGGCAATTGGGTCTATGAAAAGGAGATCAAGTGATGGTACGGCGCAAGAATAATCCGGGCTTGCGAATTTCCGCTAACAGTGCCGCGTTGTTTGCAATCCTCCTTCTGGCGTCGTTTGTTGACACGCATATCGCCATTGCACAAGACGCAAAGCCGAAACTGGCAATTCATGTTGGCAAGGTTCTAACCTGCGTGGGTGAACCGATCATCGGCGGAACCATCCTCGTTTCCGAAGGCAAAATAGAGGCTGTCGGCAAAACCAAAGAAATGATCGTACCCGACGGCTATCAGCAAATCCATCATCCAGATGCGTTCGCTATGCCAGGCTTGGTCGAGGCGCACTCGCATGTCGGCGGCTCGGGTGACTTGAATGAAATGGTCTACCAGACCAATCCGGAGTTGCGCAACTGGGACCAGATCATTCCCCATAACGAACAACTTAAGAACGCGATCGCGGGTGGCATAACAACTATTTGTTTCATTCCTGGCAGCGGCACCAACATGGGTGGCTGGGGTACCCTCATGAAGACTGGACCAGGCAAACTCTCGGACATCATCATCAAAGCACCGGGGGTTCTCAAAATCGCCCAAGCCGGCAATCCGGAGCGGCAGGATGGTGAGGTCGGTTCAGGACGTGGCGGCATGAACTACGTTATTCGTCAGCAGTTGATTGAGGGACAGCTTTATGTTCGGCAATGGGATGATTTCGAAGCGGGACGAACGAAAGTAAAGCCACCTCTCAATCTCAGGCTGGAGTACTTTAAACCATTGTTTCATCGAGAGATTCCAGTCGTTGTTCACACGCAAATCTATCAGGTGGTCCAATCCACGCTGAGAATCTTGCACGATGAAATGAACTTGAAAATCGTCCTCGACCACAGCGAATTTGATGCCTACAAGCTGACTGAGGAGATCTTAAAGCGAAACATTCCTGTCATGGTGGGCCCTCGCGGATTCCATTACGATCGGGAACGTGGCCAAGTCCGAGGTTTGGTTGCCGAGTATGCCAATCGAGATACAAAATGGCTCGGTGTTAATACGGACTCGCCGGTCGTTCCCCAAGAAGAACTTTCGTTCCAGGCAGCGATGGCGGTTCGATACGGATGGAACGAGGAGGCCGCAGTGCGAGGGGTTACGATTGAGCCCGCACGAGCGTTGATGGTCGATCACCGTGTTGGGTCGTTAGAAAAAGGCAAAGACGCGGATATTGTGATCACAACAGGTTCGATTATCGACCCAAGAAATTATGTCAAACAAGTCTTCATCGATGGCAAGAGTGTTTACGACATAACAATCGATCGGCGCAGGTTCTGATCCAATGTACCCCTTCATTGCAGCGAACACTCCAATGCGTATTACCAATTCGGTCATCTATCAACTCGCGATGCTTGTGGTTTGTTTCTTCGTCGCCGAGAACCAGTGCTTGGCTCAGCGAACGTTGGCAATCCGCGGCGCAAAATTAGAGACCGCGGGCAAATCGGGCACGATCGAGAACGGGGTCATTCTCATTCGCGATGGCAAGATCGAAGCGATCGGTAAAGACGTCAAGATCCCGCTCGCCGCACAAGTTATTGAGGCAAAAGGGAAAACCATCATGCCTGGCATTGTAGATCCCTACTACGTAATCGCCGTCGGCCGAGACGCCCAACCCACCGAGAGTCGGACGATCGTGATTCGCGGTCAGACGATTACAGTACCTGGTGCACCCGTAACGAGTTCCACCTCGTTTACCAAGATCGCGGACGGGATCGATATTGAGAGCATTAATTGGACTGCGGCTCGACGAAACGGGATCACATCGATGCAGTTGGTGGTCAGCGGTTATGCGCAGTCCGCCATCGCACAGACCACTTCCAAAGGTGCACAGATCGTTCATCCCGATGGCAAACTTTTGGTCACCGCGACCAACTCGACCCAAAGCCTGGACGCGTTGCGAAGCGGATTGGGCGGATCAGGAGCCAACCCAAGTGCCCCAGGATCAAACCGTGGTATTCCCATTGGCCCAGGATCGGGTCGACCTCCAGTTGGCCCTCGACCCGGCCCTCAACCGCCAGGACCTCAACCGCCAGGTCCGGGACCAACCGCCGATGTTCCAACATCCAACCTGAGTTCACCCGCCCAGCCGTCCGTGGTCAGCCCAACACAGAAGCTGTGGAACGACGTAAAGGAGGGAAAGTCGAGCTTGTTCGTGAACTTGAATAATGCGGCCACTATTCTGCATTGCGTTACTGCAGCCAAGGAAAGCAAACAGGCCAAGCTTGTATTCATTGCGTCAGGTTCGGATTTGTATGAGGCGATTGGCGATTTGGACCCTAAAGCGCATACTGCGATTCTGCCACCCCGTATCGAGTTCATTCCGAACACTCGCGATCGCATTAACATACCGAAGTTCTTAAACGAAAAGTCGATGGCCTTTGCCTTTTCGTTATCGCTCGGACAAAATGAGTTTCGTGCACAAATGGATACGCCTTTATTCGGTGTGGGGTCGCTGGTTCGTAGCGGTCTCAATCGGCAGAAAGCGCTCGAGGCTTTGACGATCACACCGGCGCAGTGGGTTGGAATCGATAGCGAAGTGGGTTCGCTGGATATCGGAAAGAAAGCCAACTTCCTAGTGCTCGATGGTGATCCATTCGGTTCGACGACCAGTATTCAACGCGTCTTTGTCGAAGGGAAGCAAATCTATGAGAATTAAACGAGCCCTTTCGCTGCCATTCGTTTTCGGTAGCGTGTTGTGCTGCAATGCGTTAGCACAGGAAAAGCCAACAGAGCAACCTGCCGCACCCGCCGCACCACAAACGACGCCGGCAAAAAAAGCCGCTACCAAAGAAGTCCTGGCCATCGTTGGCGGTGACATCATCACGGTGACACGCGAACGCATTCGAGGCGGAACGATTTTGATCGAGGACGGCAAGATCACTGCGGTCGGTCAAGACATCAAGATTCCACAGGGGGCGACGAAGATCGATGCAGTGGGGCGCACAGTCACTCCGGGCTTCGTCGCAATCGACGTATCGAGGATAGGTCTCTCCGCAACCGGCGGCGATCGCAATGGAAAGACCGTCGATACATTAGATCCGTTTGATCGGAACATCAGCTTAGGACTTGGCGTTGGCATCACGACCAGCTGTGTCGAGTTAAGATCGGGCGGCGGAGGCTTTGGGCGACGAGGCGTCTCAGATGGTTTTCCAGTAACCGAGCGATTTCTTGGTTTCGATCCCGATACAATCGAGGACGACGCACTCACCGAGCCGGCCCAACGGGACTACGGCCCTTTCGTTTCCCTGTGCAAGTGCTGCGGCCTGCCGATCATTCCAACCGAACCACTTGAAAACACACCTGAGGCTCCTGCGACAGCACAACGCAACGTCGTCATCAAAATGTCTTTCGGCAAGCTTGATGGAATGCTGGTGAGCGAAGCCGCCTTTGTGGATATGACACCCGGTTCAATATCCGGGGCGCTCAACCAGTATTCATGGCGAGAGCAGATTGCCAAGGCGAAGAAGTACTTTGTGGATCAAGCGGCGCATGAAAAGGCTGTTGCATCAGGCAAAAAAGAGCAACCGCCGCGCAAGCCGGTCAGCGATGACATACTGCGTTTGGTAAAGCGTGAGATTCCGCTTCGTATTGCGGCCAATACGGTATCAGACATCCGCGAACAAATCTTGCTGTCCAAAGAACTGGGCTATCGGCTGGTGATTACCGGTGCAGCCGAGGCTTGGGTCATTCCTGACGAACTGGCCGAAGCGGGTACCGAGGTCATCTACACACCACGTCGACGACGCGCTCCCCGGTTCGGTGAGGAACAAAGCTCGGGCACTTGGATTGAAATGTCCCGCGTGTTGGAGCAGACAGGTATTCCTTTTGCGTTGACAGCCTTGAGCAATGCGATGAGCCTGGACGGGATTGCTGGACGCGATCTATCGAGTTTGCCCCTAGAAGCAGCGTTTGCCGTTCGCGGTGGCGCTAGCGAGCGAACAGCCCTTGCGGCTCTAACCATTGCACCTGCCAAGATGCTGGGCCTAGAAAAACGCATCGGAAGTATCGAGGTCGGTAAGGACGCGGACATCTTGCTGTTGGACGGTAGCCCACTGGACTACCGAACCTACGTTGAGACAGCGTTGGTAAATGGCCGAGTCGTCTACAAACGTTCCGAGGTCCGCATTCTGCCGGACCCACCAAAGAAAAAGTAGCCCAGTGCTTCGTCAAAGCTAATTTTTTGGGTACGACGGACTTCCAGTCCGTGGACAAACGTATACACCGACGGACTGGAAGTCCGTCGTACAGATTCAGCTCAACCCTCATGCTAAGGCGTGGAGAAGCACTTGTGTGGCACGCTTACGGCGATACAACCCACTCCAAGTTAAAGCGCGCACAGACGATTGCCTTGTCCGATTCGTAGAGGCACAGCACCGTGCCATCGGGTAGGACAGCAAGATCTGAATAGGCACTCGGACCCTTTTCGAGTGTTTTGTTGACAGCCCAAGTCGCTCCATCGTCGCGACTCAGTTTGATAGACAAGTTCTCTCGCTTTCCTCGACCAGATGGGATCTCATGCCCCTCTTTGTCACGACCAAGACTATGTGGGTTGGAAAAGAGCATGGTGGCTGGGGTCGATGGATGTTGAATGATGCTGGCCATGCAGATCGGCTCCCATAACTGGTCGTGAAATGTCGGCGTGCTCCAGTCGGTTGCTCCATCGCGACTGATGGTGATGAGTTTTCGATTGGGTTTCGAAACGCTTCGACTCACCAGCATCACGCGACCGTCTGACATGCAGGTAATCATGGTTTCGTTCGGGTCACCGAACTCGCCTTCGTCAGGGACGGCGATCTCGCCTGCCATCCAATTTTTTCCGTGGTCATCGCTATAGATGGTGGCAGCGGCAGATGGCTTATGCTCGCCGATTTTTCCGTACGCCAACCAAATCGGGACAACGAGTCGACCGCTTGGGAGTTGGATGCCGTGCCCCGGACCAGTCGCGATAACCTTCCAATCATAGTGTCTTCGAAATGGCACAAATGTTTCAGTGATCTCGACCGGTTTACTCCAGCTTAGGCCATCATCGGTACTTCGCATCGAGAAGCAGCGGGCATAGTTGATACAATACACAAGCTCGATGGCACCGGTCGTTCGGTCCACAATCGCGACGGGATTGTTCACGGTTTGTTCATGTAATCCATCGACCTTCTTTGTCGGATTGCCTTCAATTCGGTCCGCCAAATGAGCGATTTGTCTTGCCGTATCCCAGGACCTTCCACCGTCAGTCGAACGGCGGAGATGGACTTCGATTTCTCCCCAATCGGCACGTGAGTCTCTTCGAGCCTCGCAATAAGCCAATATGGTTCCTTTGGTCGTGACAACGATGCCTGGGATACGATACAGCGTGACACCGTTCATTCCAGCAGGGAACACGTCGGTTTTTTCTAAGCTCGGCTCGCTTGCGTCAATCGTTGGGCACAAACAAAAAACGCTCAAGACACAAGCAATAAGAGACATGGCTATTTTCTTAAGTCCGAACTTCAGGCCCATCGTACTTCGTAAAGATCATTCTGCCGGCCTGCGTTTGCAGCGTGCTGGTAACCACCACACCGATGGTCTGATTGACGCGATCTCGGCCACCCTCGATCACGACCATCGTGCCGTCATCCAAGTAACCAATTCCTTGATCTTGCCCTTCGCCCGTTTTGACGACGCGTACTTGAAAGCCCTCACCAGGCAAGAACTGGGGACGAAGCGCACTGGCGACATGGTTCAGATCGATGACTTCAACATTGTGCAACTTGGCTACTTTGTTCAGGTTAAAATCGCCCGTTACCAGTTTTCCGTCAAGGTGCTTGGCTAGCAGCACCAGCTTCATGTCGACCGGCTGGCCAGCAAACTCTGGAAGCTCGCGGTCGTACATCATAAAGTCCAGACGTTCGCTGGTCCGCAATCGATTCAAGATATCTAGCCCACGTCGACCTCGAACTCGACGCAATTTGTCCGAGCTATCCGCTATGGTCTGCAGCTCCAGCAACACAAATCGCGGCATATCGAGTTGGCTATCAAGAATACTTGTTTCGGCTAACTCCGCCAGCCGTCCATCGATGATGCTGCTCGTATCCAGGATCAACGGCTTTATTCCCTTGA
>JANMNR010000336.1:0-10420 GCA_031368325.1 Pirellula sp. | reverse complement strand
CGACCGGCGCTTTCCGATTCGGCCATAGCCTTCTCGGCGATGACGTTGAGTTCTTTGATAACAATGGAAAGCCAGTCGCTGACGAAATTGCGCTGAGCGATACGTTCTTTAACCCAGCCGCGTTGAACGGAAAAACCATTGATTCGATCTTCAAGTATCTTTCGTCCGACCCAGCGTCCGA
This sequence comes from Pirellula sp., assembly GCA_031368325.1. Classification (GTDB taxonomy): domain Bacteria; phylum Planctomycetota; class Planctomycetia; order Pirellulales; family Pirellulaceae; genus JBKCUI01. The sequence goes on along the minus strand of JANMNR010000336.1, from coordinate 10,239 downwards.
GCTTGATACCAAGGTCGTCGGCAGCGTACGAAACTTTTTGTTCGGAGCGCCAGGCCAAGGAGGTTTTGATTTGGCGAGCTTAAACATCCAACGAGGGCGCGACCATGGGATCGCGGACTACAACGATGTGCGCGCTGCGGTGGGGTTACCTAAGGTACGGAGTTTTTCGGAGATCACTCGCAATACCGAGACGGCCAGCAAACTTCAACGGCTGTACGGATCAGTGGACAAGATCGACTTGTGGGTCGGTGCCCTTGCGGAAGACCACTTGCCCGGAGCCAGCGTTGGGCCGACGATTGCCAAGGTGTTGGTCGACCAATTCCAACGGATTCGAAACGGTGATCGATTCTGGTACCAAAATCAGTTTAATGGCCAGCTACTCAGAGACATTGACAGCACGCGTTTGTCCGATGTCATCAAACGCAACACGAATTTGACCAACTTGCAGGCCAATGTCTTCGTGTTTCAAGCGACCCTGGAGGGCAGCGTCTACGCCGACCGAAACAACGATCGACGCCGCAATCCTGGCGAAGCCGGTCTCGCTGGATGGTCTGTCGCTCTGATCAACCCGGCCGGTGAAACGGTGAGCACGCAGGTTACCGACCGAGCTGGAAATTACAAGTTCGACGTCCGGTCGGGCGTGCGAACGGACGATTATCGAGTTCGAGTGGTAAAGAACGCAAGCGGAGTCGCCGTGACAGGTGGCTCCCAGTTGTCCGCTTCGATTACAAGAGGCGATCAATTCGTTCGCGCTATGGACTTGCCGGTCGCAGGCTCGCCACCGGCAGCCGCCATTCCGAGTGCCACAGCAACAGCCACGACCTCGGCACCCGTACCGTTGGCAACAACCGAGGGTATCGATCAGGTCATGAGCGAGATAGGAACGGTTCGAAAGAGACGAGCTTAGACTCAAAAGTTTTCTCCTTGATAAGCATGATGAGCCTACCAGCGAGAGGTTGTCTAACACGCCACTTGTTAGTGTAGACTAGGAGGCAAACCCACAGGCATTTCCTGTGGGCATTTGGACATCGATGAACAGGAACTCGGAATGCGTATTTTGGTAGTGGAGGACGAAATCGACTTGCAAGAGTCTCTGGCTCAAGCGCTGCGTGAAGATGGCTATGCGGTAGACACGGCGGATAATGGCGAAGACGGATTGTTCAAAGCCAAATCCTGGGAGTACGACGCGATTATCCTTGATTGGATGATGCCCAAAATGAACGGCATCGAAATGCTTCGTCGGCTGCGTCGAGAAAAGAAAACTCCAGTTTTGTTGCTCACCGCGAAAGATGCTGTGACCGATCGTGTGACCGGACTGGACGAGGGCGCTGACGACTACATGATCAAGCCGATCAGTCTTGTTGAATTGCTGGCCCGTGTTCGATCCGTGATTCGGCGTTCAACTGGAAACGCTTCGAATCGAATCACCATCGGCACTGTCGAAATCGACTTGGCGAGCAAGACGGTCAAAGAGTCCGGGAATCCCATCGAATTGACCGCTCGCGAATACGCGATGCTCGAACTGCTCGCCGTTCATGCGGGCAAGCTCGTTAGCCGCACCATGATTTACAACCATATCTTTGACGAAACAGACGACACGCTTTCCAATCTTGTGGATGTGCATATTTCCCATTTGCGAAAGAAACTCGGAAAGGATTTCATCGAGACTCGCCGAGGTCAAGGGTACATCCTGCATGTTTAGTCTATTCCGGTCCTTGCGATGGCGGTTGCAAGCGTGGCATGCGTTGATCCTATGCCTTGTGATTGCGGTTTTCGGTTCGCTGCTGCATTGGGAAATGGTCAGAGCGCATTGGGACCGCGTGGACGATGAACTACTCGTTGCAGCCAGAATCCTTGAGGGGTCGATGAATGCAGTTCCCTCGACCGTCCTGGAGGCGTTGGCCAAGGACGTCACCGCCAGACCTGGTCCGCGTCGCCGCCAACCGCCGCCATCGAATCGGCCACGCCGCGATCCACTAGAAGAACTCCCTCTAGCGGGCCCCGCCCAATTGGAGCCTTCTCGATCTCGCACATCGAAAGAGTGGGTGTTTCCCAAAACGATGGGCGAAGTCAATGCAGATTGGACGCAAGAGGAATGGGAATCCTCCATCGAATTACCACCGCAACTGCCAGAACATTTAGGCCGTTTTGAGGGGCCCGCTTATTTCGTGATCTGGCGAGCCGACGGAACCGTCCTCAGGGATTCCAAAGTGCCATCGCAAAGCCCTTACCCGACCTATCCTGTTTCCGAAGCAATCGATCGTGACCGATATGCTCGTCAGCAGCGAGGTCCGTTTCGGGAAGTGTTTATTCGAGGACCATACGAAACGATCATTTGCGTTGGTCGCCCAGCCGCCGGCGAACAGGTGAAGGTAGCTTCGATGACTTGGACCATTGTTTTAGCGGGGGTTTCGGTCTTGGGTGTCGGACTACTTGGTGGCTGGTGGTCCAGTAAACGGGCTATCGAACCGATCGAACGCATGAGTCGAACGGCTCAACGAATAAGTGGCAACAGTCTCACAGAGAGAATCGAGCTTTCGGGATTTGACTCGGAACTGGCGGGGCTCGGTACATCGCTTAACACAATGTTGGACCGATTGGGGGGGGCGTTCGAACAACAACGCCAGTTCACGGCGGATGCGTCTCATGAGTTTCGAACACCGCTTTCAGTGATCCTAGCCAGCAGCGAGTTGGCGCTCGCCAAACCAAGGTCGCCGGAAGAATACCGTGAACACCTCATTAAATGCCAACGGGCCGCGACGCGAATGCAGGAGTTGGGAGATTCGATGTTGACCTTGGCCAGACTGGATGCCAACCCAACGCTCGATGTCCAAAGTGTCGATGTCCCCATGCTATTGCAGGAAGGCATGGACTCGATTCGGCCATGTGTCCAAAAGAACTTGTTCCAGCTCGAGTCCGATTTGCAACCATGCCAGGTCCTGGGCAATCGTTCGATGTTGCGGCAAGCGATCGACAATCTGTTGTCCAACGCCATCAAATACAATCGACCCAATGGACTAGTGGCTGTCCGTTGCAAGCAAGTAGACCAGTCGATTGAAATCGAAATCGCTGACGGAGGAATTGGCATTCCCCTTGAGGCCATCCCTAAACTCTTCGACCGTTTTTTTCGGGTGGAGGAGTCACGCTCGCGAGCAGTCGGCGGAACGGGCTTGGGCCTGTCGATCGTAAAGCAGATTATCCAGTGTCACGGTGGTACAGTTTCAGTTACGTCGGCAGTAGACAAAGGCTCCACATTTCGCATCACGCTGCCTGAGCAAAGTGCAAAGAGGCACGAAGTGTGATCGCGTTTCTCAAATCTCAAATCTCAAATCTCAAATCTCACCGCCCTAAGCTTTCGCCGGCACAACGCTCTTCTTCGATGCCCTAGGATGTGCTTTCGTATAGGCCTGCTTGAGTGCGGCCGTGCTTACGTGCGTATAAATCTGAGTTGTAACCAGACTCTTGTGTCCGAGCATTTCTTGAACACTTCGAATATCCGCGCCGCGATCCAACAAGTGCGTTGCAAAACTATGACGCAGCGTGTGAGGTGTTGTACGCGAATCCAAACCGCTTTCCTTAATATGCTTCTCCAACATTCGCGCGATACTACGTGTCGTTAGGCGATGACCAAACTTGTTGGTGAAAGTGGGCAAGTCTTTGGACTCTCCATGGTCAGCCCGTTTGCGAACCGCATAGTATGCGTGCAACGCCTTGGCTGCATGTGTCCCTATGGAACCTATCCGTTCCTTTTTCCCCTTTCCTCGAATACGAAGTGTCCCCTCGTCAAAGTCCACGTCGCGATCATTCATGCCGACCACTTCACTTACTCGCAAACCCGCGCTGTAGATCACTTCGAGGATCGCAATATCTCGCAAACCCATCGCGTCGTTCGAGTCTGGTGAGCTGAGGAGAGCGGTAACCTCTTCCGCCGTCAGAAAATGCGGAAGCTTGCGTTGCCCGCGCGGATTGCGAAGCGGTTTCGCAGGATTCGTATCTGCCATCTGCTGCCGCTGTGCAAATCGATAGAAACTACGGAGCGATGCAAGTTTTCTCGCAATGCTTGTGCGAGCGTATCCGGCATCGTGCAACGCAGAAACGTAACCCCGCAAATGGGAAGCGTCGACATCGCGAGGCACCACTTTTTTCTGGCCCTCTTCGGTCAAAAAGTCCGCCAAATCCATCAAGTCTTCGCGATAGGATTTGATGGTCAAATCGGAAGCGTTGCGCTCAACATCCAAATAACGTAAAAACTGAGCGATCTCTGCGTGCATCCGTGTCCCTTTCGATCGAAATGACATTCACTAGAATATTCTACAACCTAAAACGCGTCAGGGACTAGATCGCTTTGGTTTCGAGGAAGAGCAGGCCTGTGCACTCGGAACTACACCACCAGGATTGGCTTTTCTAAGCGAGCGGAATCGGGGGTGACAACCGCAATCTCGTAACCGGCGTCGGTTCCGGCTGCACCCCAACGGCCTTGCTTGTCGATCGCCAAGAAATTGATGTGCAAATCGGCAGGCTTCTTCTTCTCTGTCTTAGCGATCCTCTCTATGGTCGCTCGACAAGCTGCCGTCGGATCCATTCCCGATCGCATCAGTTCGACTATCAAAAACGAACCACAATGTCGCATGACGTTTTCGCCAATACCTGTTGCGCCAGCAGCACCAATCTCACCATCCACGTAAAGTCCGCTGCCAAGGATCGGACTATCACCCACGCGCCCCGGTAACTTATAAGCCAATCCGCTGGTCGAACATCCGCCCGCTATATGGCCTGTCGAATCCATCCCAACCAATGCAATCGTATCGTGATTCGGAGGAGCCGCAGGCTCAGCTTTAGGCACTTTGGACTGCTTCGTTTTCCAATCTAGCCACTTGGCCTTCTGCTCTGCAGTCAAGATGTCTTGCGCTGCGAAACCCTGCTCCTTTGCAAAATCCGCTGCACCCGCTCCTACCAATAGCACATGCTTAGTTTTTTCCATCACGCGACGAGCGACAGAAATCGGATGCGGAAAATTTTCCAACGCAGCGACCGAGCCCGCCTTGTGCGTTTCGCCATCCATAAAACAGGCGTCCAGCTGGACAACACCATTGGCATTGGGCGCACCGCCGACTCCAACCGAATCGACGCGCGTGTCCGCCTCGGCAACGCGAATCCCCATTTCGATCGCGTCTAGAATCGAGTTCGACTTGACCAATGTTTCCAACGATCGCTGGCATGCTGGCAAGCCAAAATTCCAAGTGGCAACAAATAATGGCTTTTGGCTTTGGAAACTCGCACCGGCCCCGCGAGCAAGCCCTGCCAAGGCCGCGATCGAACCCAAGTAACTCGCGAACTGACGACGATCGATTTGCATGAAACGTTCTCCTTCAAGTGGTTAAACAACAGCGGCACACGTGTAGTACCCCGAGCTGTTTCCATAGTGTAACACGGCAAAGCGTACGTTTTTTCGCGGCGGGATAAGCCTGGGCTGCTAACAATTCGGTATTGCGTCGGTTTTCGCTTTGCGGAGTTTCCATCCAGAAAAGGATACCAAGACATTAGCCGGTGGTTGAGCGAAGGGACACCACTGGAAACAATGGGCGAAAGGGTCGATCGCGTCTCGTTGATTATCCCCGAATTTTTCACTGCCCAGCAAAAGCCTAGATGTTCGGCTTACAAGAATTGCCAAAACAGCGAAGCAATCCGACGCGTCGCAGTTACCCGAATCGTCAGCGAGGGACCATTTGCCATCTACCCCTCAGGTCGCAGCTCGCACTGCGGCGCTGCACTAACTCGCGGCGACCAGAATCACCTCGAAAAATGTCTCGCAAATCGCATCACCTGCCAAGTTCAACTTCACTTGGAAGTTGTCGATAAACTCATGTAGGCCGACATCCATCACATCATCGATGTGCAGAAAATCAAACTCGGCCCTCAGTCGACCAAGATACTGCTCTGGCTTGTTGCTGAAGTTGCCCGTTGTGCCGCCAGTGATCGCAAGCAACGATTGCTCAGCCCTAGAAACACAGAATCGAATTGCCCTTGGGAAGTCGCGGTCCAACAGCATGAACGCGGCAACTTGCTTTGGCGACAACCGTCCATGACGACGGCGATACATTTCTAGTGCGCTCGTGCTCTTAAGCAACATCCCCCACTGGCTAATATCGATCGGGGTCCCTACGTCGCTTACGTCAGGCAAGAGCAAGTAATACTTCACGTCAAGGATTCGCGATGTCTTGTCCGCACGTTCCAGGAGCGCACCCAAGCGGCCAAAATTCCAAGCTTCGCCATGCGACATCGTGCTATAGGTGACCCCTTCGAGCAAGTATCCAGCTTGCCGTATGCGTCCAAAGAAATCGAACGGGGAATCCACGGCGGTGGAATCGTGCCGGTTGTCTCGCACAAACAGATAGAACTTATTGAGCTCCTCCCACATTTGGCTACTGAGCATCTCGCGACTGACGCGAGCATTCTCTCTCGCCATCTTGAGGCAAGACAATATCGAATTTGGATTCCGTTCATCGAACGTCAAGAAACGAATCACGTTTGCCTGACTAACGTGATCGTAGTGTTCGTGAAACAATTCGTTGTCACCGGTCGTGTAAACCAACGGTTCCCACTGCTGGTAATGTCCTGCACCGATACCGAGGGTCAGGTTGAGCGTCACGTCGATGAATCGAGCTACATTTTCGGCTCGTTCGATATACCGCCTCATCCAAAAAATCGAATCCGCTACGCGAGATAACATTCAACTGTCCAATCGTCTTCTAAACACCGTTTGATTCGTTTCTCAACACCCAAGTATCTTTGCTTCCACCACCCTGCGATGAGTTTACAATCAGCGAATCCTTGACGAGTGCTACGCGCGTTAGCCCTCCTGGCACGATGTAAATATCTTCACCGAACAAGATATAGGGACGCAAATCGACGTGGCGGCCTTCTAGAGAATCGCCACATAACGTCGGAACCGTCGACAAGTCTAACATTGGCTGAGCCACGTAGTTTCGAGGATTGCTCAGTATCAGCTCTTTGTAGTTCGCCAGCTGCTCCTTCGTTGCCTTGGGCCCGAGCAAAATTCCGTAACCGCCCGACTCGTTGGCTGGCTTGATGACCAGCTTATGAATGTTTTCCAATACATAGCTTCGCTCTGTATCGTCTGCACACATGTAAGTAGGAACGTTGGGCAAAATCATATCCTCGCCCATGTAGTACTTGATCATCTTGGGCACGTAAGCGTAGATCGCTTTATCGTCCGCCACCCCAGTTCCAGGTGCGTTGACCAACGCAACTTTGCCCGCACGGTATACCTGCATCAAGCCCTTCACACCTAAAGTGGAATCGGGGCGGAGACATTCTGGATCGAGGAAATCGTCATCGATGCGGCGATAGATCACGTCGACTCGCTTGAGGCCACGCGTCGTTCGCATGTGAACGTAACTATCCTTGACCAACAAGTCCGAACCTTGAACAAGCTCGACACCCATCTGTTGTGCCAGGAAGCAATGTTCGAAGTATGCAGAGTTGTGAATACCAGGCGTTAGCACCACCACCGTCGGTTCATTCGACGACGAGGGAGACACATATTGCAACATCTTGAGAAGCTGTTCCGGATACGTTTCGACCGGCAATATGTTTCGTCCCTCGAACAGCTGCGGAAACGTTCGCTTCATCACTTCGCGATTTTCAATCACATACGAGACTCCAGATGGGCATCGAAGATTGTCCTCCAACACGTAAATCTGTCCGTCACCAGCACGCACCAGATCCGTTCCCGTGATATGGCACCAGATTCCTCGCGGCGGTTTCATCCCTTGAATCTGCTTTAAGAATCCCTTGCTCGACTGGATCATATACTCCGGTAGAACACCGTCTTTGATAATCTTTTGATCGTGATACAAGTCGTCAATAAACATGTTCAAAGCACGGATTCGCTGCTTCAAACCCCGTTCGACGTAGAGCCATTCCGCCTCTTGGATCACGCGCGGAATCAAATCAAACGGCCACACCTTTTCCGTGCCAGCCGAATGGCCGTATACATTGAATGTAATCCCCATGTTGAGAAGCTCGTGGTCAGCCGCTCGCTGCCGTCGCTGCAATTCTCCTAATGGCAACGCTGTCAGCTTGTCGACCAAAAACTCAACACCTGGTCTGGAGACGCCAGCCTGACTGAACATTTCGTCAAAAAAGCCACGCGTGTCGTACTTCGAAATGTTGAGAGGATCGTTTTTTAGGAAGCTCGAATTAACTTGTTCCATAGTCGGCCGATCAAATTGGCTTTGCTGATTCATCGATGGATTCGTCTACTCTCAAAATTCTACAAACTCGGACGGTTCTCAGCTGCGCGACTTGCCTAAAAAGCTCTCCAGGCAATGAAGAACATGCCCAAATAGCCAGCATCTGCTGTCCGGAGTCTGGCCACAGTGTGCGAAATCATTGGGTTTTTTGAATGTGTCCTTCGGCACGTTATCGCCAAGCAAATTCGAAGCCGCTATCGAGTTATAATCGCTTTGAAACCAATTTCATTGAAAAAAGCTGAAGCACCGCACTATGTCGCGACACGATACGAACCTTAAATGGAACCCAATAACCAAGCCTACTCCAGTTCTCATTTTCTGTGCCTCTTTGCTCTTCGCCGTTTTCACTGACGCGAAACTTCACGCTCAAACACTTGCCAACGAGACGCTAAAACCGGCCGATTCGAATCGCCAAACGGACCTACTCCGTTTCGAGCTGTCGGCACCAGCGATGGGATCGCACATCGACTTTGTAGTTTATTCCCCGACGGAACTCCAAGCAAAAGCGGTGATCGACGCGGGCATTGCTGAAATCGAGAGACTCTCCCATATCCTCAGCAACTACGACTCAGACAGTGAGATCTCAAAACTCTGTTCATCCCCGGTTGGCCAGTGGACTCCCTTGAGCACAGACTTGGCCGCGGTTATTCAGCATAGTCGTCGCTGGCACCAGCTGAGCGATGGCAAGTTTGATATCACCGTTGGCCCGATAACTCAGGTCTGGCGAACCCGCCGCAAGCAAAAGCGTTTGCCATCAATTAGCGAAATCGCGGTAGCCAAATCGCGATGCGGCTGGAGTTCGGTCTCGCTCCAGTTGTCCACCAACGATCAAGGCGATCAAGTGACCGGCGTATCGTTGTCGAAGTCCGGCATGGTACTCGACTTATCGGGCCTAGCGGTTGGGTACATAGTGGACGCAGCGTTTGAGAAAATGACAGCAGCGGGGGCTCGCTCCATTTTGATTAACGCAGGAGGAGACATTCGAGTTGGAGAAGCGCCCCCGGGTTCGGAAGGCTGGCGCATCATGATCGCTGGCCTGGGCAAACAATCGCCGCCGCTTACGATGATGCGAGTGAACAACTGCGCGGTCACAACATCCGGCGATTTGAACCAGTACATTGAGGTGGACGGACGCAGGTACAGTCACTTCATCGAACCGGAGTCGGGTGCACCGATTGAGCGCCGACAAAGCGTCACGGCGATGGCAGCGACCACGGTCGATGCGGACGCCGGAGCGACAGCCCTCGCGATCCTCGGAGCCCAACTATCCTCGGAGCTATTCGAACACATGCCACTCCAGTCCGCGATGATCATGGAAACATCCCAAAGCGACGCCGGTCCAATTCGAACAAGATGGTTAACCCGAGAGTAATCGCCCCAACCATAACACGTTTCTCGTTTAACGCCAAGCCATCGGCGCGGCTAAGAGCGATTGGTTCTTTCCAGATGGCGTATCGTATGCAGGCATAGGTCCCAGCCCAGTTCTTTCAATAGGTGCCTGGCACCTATTGACTTGGAGCGGGCGGGTTGATACCCTTCTCTGAAAAGGAGAATCGGTATGCCTCGAGCGCCTCGTGCTGAACAGTTTGATCCGAGTTCTGTCTGCATCGTCCATTTGGTCCAGCGTTGTATTCGTCGCGCTTACTTGGCCGGAGTCGATGCCGTCTCCGGTAAAAACTTTGAACATCGCCGTGAATGGATTCGCTGTCGCATGGAACGGCTGGCGTCTGTCTTTGGCCTCGATGTTCTGACTTATGCGATCCTATCCAACCACATGCATATCGTCGTCCGTACGCGACCCGACGTGATCGAGAGCTGGTCGGATGCCGAAGTCGCCCTGCGATGGCTGCGTGTCTTCCCCGGTCGACGTATCGACGAACAACTTGCCGAACCAACCACCAACGATGTCGAAACGCTTGCCAATAACGCCGAACGTATCCAATTGATTCGAAGTCGACTATCG
>JANMNR010000328.1:0-5689 GCA_031368325.1 Pirellula sp. | reverse complement strand
ACTGGATCCTATCTTGAAACGCATCGGCATCGACGGTCGCATGTGGGCCGACTTGGTCTGGAGATTCAAAAAGTACTTCGGCAGAAGCGGCGCCGCCGGCTCGCCACAAAGCCTTAAAGATTCAGCAGCACAAAACAATCGGAAATATACAAGAGGTCAGAGGGCATCCGCTACATGCTTCGTCGCAAATGTAGTTTGATTCTTGCCTCATGGCCCTCGGCACGTGCCATTCCCGCTTTCCTCTGCCCTCGGCGAACCATATTGGGAACAACGAAAACAAAGGGGACCTTAATGTCTGCAGGAATGATGCCGTGGGATCGTCAGATGGCCCAAGCTGACTGGTGAGCTCCACGGAGGATGCTATCCCTTTGCTGCCTCACATGCTTTTAGGACTCGCATCATGTTGCCGGACATGATTTTGTGAATGTCGGATGTAGAGTAACCTTTCCTTAACAGAAGCTCTGTGATCGCTGGGTACTTGGAAACGTCCTCGAGCCCTTTGGGAAGCATATCTACGCCATCGAAATCGCCTCCTAGGCCCACATGATCTATGCCGGCAGTCTTAACAACGTGATCGATGTGATTCACCACGTTGGAGATGTGCCCAGGAATCGTCGGGTGTGCCGCTTTCCATTTCAGCATCGCATTCTTGCTAGCATCGGTTTCGCTGCCAAACTCTTTCTCGATAGCTCGGCGAGCACCGAACATGTCTTTTAGATTCTTAGCTGACTCCGGCACGACGAATCCGGAAAAGAAGTTGATCATCACCAAGCCGCCATTTTGCTTGACTCGAAGCAAAATGTCGTCGGGAACATTTCTCGGATGGTCCGCGACGGCTAATGCTGAGGAGTGCGAAAAGATCACAGGAGCTTTCGTGATGTTCAAAGCGTCGGACATGGTCGCAGGCGAAACGTGCGATAAGTCGACGAGCATTCCCATCCTATTCATTTCTCGTACGACTTCCTCGCCGAATGTAGAAAGTCCGTCGCATTGCGAAAGATCGGTGGCTGCATCGGCCCAATCCAACGTGTCGCCATGCGTCAACGTCATGTATCGGGCGCCTCTCGCAAATAACTCTTTAAGTTTGCTTAAAGAGTTCTCTATCGAGTGGCCACCCTCTACACCCATGAGCGATGCAATCTTGCCCGATTTTTGAATGCGTTCAACGTCTCCGGCTGTTAAAGCAATCTCAAAGACGTCCGGATACTTTTTGACCATGGCATAGACGCAGTCAATCTGCTCCATCGTCGTCTGAAATGCCGTGCCAGCCTGTCGCGTTTTAGCAGGAACAAAGACGGACCAAAACTGAGCTCCGACATTTCCCTCTTTGAGTCGTGGGATATCCGTGTGTAGTTTGGGCTCATTCCATAGATCGATGTTTTCAAATCTAACGTCATTTCTTTCTCTAGCTGCCCATGGCAGATCGTTGTGCCCATCCCATACATATCCGCTCGCGTGGATCTTTTTTGCAACGATAGAGATTTCGACGGGGTCCTCACCGAGCAGATGAAGGTGAGGCAGGAGCGAAGCAAAGGCTACGAGGGCAGCAACAAGAACAGATCGATTCATGGCAGCAAACTTCGGAAATAAGAGTCGCAAAACAGACTGAGGCTGGGAGATTCTCCCAGCCTCAGTCCACTTTATCAATCGGTTTATTCAAACTCAGTCAAGCTGAGTGGAATGCATTACTGTGGTGCAGGGCCACCTCGTCCGCCACGTCCGCCAGCCGGAGCGGCAGGAAACTCAAACTTGGAACCCTTTAGCGATTCCATTTTGTCTTTTTGAGCTTGCGTCAACAACTCCATCGCCTTTTCCTCGGACTTCTTGCGGAAACTTTCGAAGACTTCCGGTCCGGAACCTGGAGTCATGGCAGCTCGCATTTCCTCCATGGCAGCGGTTTGTTGATCCTTGAGTTTCGCCTTTTGGTCTGTCGTGATTTCCAATTTCGTTGAGACGGTCTTGCTGCTAAAAGTTCGAACGCCATCTCGCTGAATGTAGAGTCCTACCAAACGGTCCATTTGGACAGGATCCAAAAGATCACCGAGCTTGGTTTCTGCTTTTTCCTGCATGGATGCCAAAGCTTCTTGGATCTTTGTCCTATCCATCCCGCCACCAGCGCCGCCAGGCCCGCCTCGTCCACCACCCGCTGCTCCCCCTGGTCCACCGCCGCCCGCGCCACCTCTTCCTCCGCCGCCAGGTCCACCGGCGCCGCCAGGTCCACCGGCTCCACCAAACATGCTGGCCATGGAAGTTCGCATTTCTTCCATCATTTCTTTGCTATACGCTTCGTATTCTTTGTTCTGATCTTCGTCCATTTTGAGTTCATCGCGGACCTCTTTGATCATGAGAAGCGAGGCCATACCTCCACCTCCCATCATCCCACCGCCCATCATGCCGCCACCAAAGCCCCGTCCGCCCCCAGGACCGCCGCCTCCAGGACCTCCACCTCCGCCACCGGGAGCACCGCCACCGCCACGCGATGGACGTTCACCGCCTCCTTGGCCGAACGAGTATGGTACGGCAACACCAATCATGCAGCCGACGAGTAACAATCTTGACAACACACGACGAATTCGCATTTTGGCTAACCTCAGGGAGACAACGTGAAGAGTGGAAGGAGCCGGCACCCAAACGCCAGACCCAATCCCACTTGTAACACGTTTTTGCGATCGACGTTTCGCCAAGTGACAGAAATACCAAAAATCTTTGGAAAGATTCTTGATCTATCCCAAGATCGGTCAGCGTTCGCGACCTACCCCGTAAGCGGGGGATTGCGGCCAATTCGCTCGCTTACTTTCGAGAGTGAAAAATCCGCAAACTCACTTCCCGAGCGCGCACCTCGTTTTCGTTCGTTTACTTCTTGATTTGGAAGTCGAGCTGATTTTGTCCGAATTTGTGGGCCTTCATATCTTCAACCGTTAGCCGGAGTTGGTAATTGCCCAGCGAAATCTGCTGCGGCATATAGATTTTGTAAACGATGAAGTAGTCTCTACGATGATTCTGGCAAATCTCTGGCTCCATAGGCAACAGTTGGTCAGCCACTTTTCGCCCTTGCGAATCCAATATTTCGTAACTTCCCTGAAGCTGCGACTCGTAACCTTCTTTTTTTAGCTTCGTTGCTGCCACGTTTTCAATCTCGCAGTACAGTAGGACTTCTTGATCGGCTTGGAACTGATACTTCGGGAATTTGGTAATGACGCCGTATCGTTCGACTTCCGTGCAGAATGCTACCGACTTGACTTCTAAATTGCTAACTGCCGCCAAGTGGTTTGTTGCTTCACGCTGGCTATTCATGACGAGAGACCAGTGTCGTGATCTGACCGGCATGGCGTCTGGATTATTGGCTTCGAAAAGCGCTTGCATTTGATGTTGGAAGTAGTCATTTTCTCCATCCGATAGCCCATCGATGGGTCGCATCGCGTCCTTCAACCGGCGTTGGCCCACGTAGAGCAGTCGAAGCGTTACTTCTCGACTGATTCTCAAATTTTCGTCGATGGCTGGCTCTTTAGATGCTTTTTCTAGAAGCTCAATGGATTCGTTTAGCGATTGGCTCCAGGTCTTTTTCGTTGATAACGAGGTAGTTATCGGGGTCGATGGTCCGGTGACTACTGGCGTACTGACTCCATTCGGCAAGCTAGGCGTTGTCGGCAAAACCGCAGACGCTTGAACGATGTTGGCGGATGCACTATCCGTCTGCTTAAACGTGGGCGGGGCTGTGGCCAGCGCTGTGGTTACTGGATTGGCCGCACTCGGAACCTGTGGCGTTGATGCCGCTAGGTTGCTCTCCGAATTGGTTATTGCAGGACTTGATTGGTCCGAATCGGTCACTCGAGTCGATACTTTACCAGCGCCACGTTCGGTTGGCGGGGTGTTATCCCTTGCAACCAAGCTTGGTGCTACTTTCTCTAAACCAGAGCGAGGCTGCTCCGAGGCTGGTTCGGATAGATTACGCTTTTGAAACGCTTCAAGCTGCCTCTTTAAGACTGCACGGTAAGCGGGCGGAAGCGAGGACAAATCGCCCTCTATGTCCATCTCTTGATACGGTGAACTTACAATGTTCGGTGCAGATCCGCCCGATTCTGCTGTGTGGTCGCTGGCTGTACCGTACGCTACGACCGCCGTCTGATTCCGATTGTTGCCACGGTTGGGGCCGTAGTTTTTTTCCCGCGAGCTTGTGTTAGAAACTTCACGTCGACCTTGAGTGAGTTCCGAAACGTTTGGTCGCGGAACTCGGCTTTTGGGCGACTGAGGCAGTTCCCAATCGTCCGGCTCTGCCATCAGTCGTACTAGTTCGCTATCACGTGAACGAAAACCCATTTGCTGGCAGCCCGCTAGAGTCACAGACGACACGAGCAAGCCTGTTATTGCGAAGCTTCGGATACGTTTCCAATCCAAGCCGCCAACATTTAGCCTCTTTGAGACGAATTGAATCTGCACGATTGACGTCATAATATTGCCTATCGGGATGATGATGCAACGCTTTGTGCTTCGACGCTTTTGGCGGTTTTTGCTTCTTCGGCAAGAACCTCATACGCTAACGACATGTAGTCTTCCGAACCGTGACTGTTGGGAGCATAAGCAAAAATAGACTGGCCAAAACTCGGTGCTTCCGCCAAGCGAATGTTGCGTCGGATCTTGGTTTGGAAAAACTTGGCCTGCGCCCAGACGGGACTCTGAGCTGCACTGACTTGCAGGAACTCCTCTACATCTCGACTCACCTCGGCCGCCAAACGTGTCCCGGATTCATACATGCATAGCACAATGCCCTCGAGTTTCAGGTTGGGATTCAACCGTTTGGCTACCAGTTCAATGGTCTTCAACAGCTTGCTCAAACCGTGCAAAGCCAAAAAATGCGGCTGAAGGGGCAAAAACACCTCGTCGACCGCGGTCAACGCATTTAGAGTCAACACACCCAGAGATGGCGGGCAATCTAGGATCATGAAATCGAAATCCGAGTCGTCCATCTCGATTTTGTCTTTGAGTATGACCTCGCGGCCAACCTCTCCCGCCAGCTCCATTTCGGCAGCGGCAAGATCAAGACTGGCTGGCACAATGGCCAAATTTGGCAAAACCCATCGCCTGACGTCCTGGAGCATGGCATCTCCACATAGCAAATCATAGATGCTGGCTTCATTGTCGTTTAGCGTCAGTCCCAGATGCAAGGAGGCGTGAGCTTGGGGGTCTAAATCCAGGACGCAAACTTTTTTTCCGCATTGAGCAAGCCCGGCCGCAAGGTTGACGGCTGTGGTCGTCTTGCCAACGCCACCTTTTTGATTGAGTACAGCAATTTTTCGCATCGTCAAACGTTCTCTTTTACGGGTTGAGTCTTGACGTCTAGCCTGGAGTGTTCGGCAGATTCAATCGGACAGTAGCAAACGGCCTGGACGTAAATCCAGGGCAAACCCACTCGCCAGTTGACAATTCCAGCAATTCGCCCATTCTTTTGTTCGTTTTCCTTCACACTCAAGCCCCAGAAAGTTTAAACACGTGCGAAAGTTTTTTATTGCTGGCAATTGGAAGATGAATCTACTACGGGACTCGTCGGTTGCGTTGGTCCATCAATTGATGGATCAATTGCACGGTACAGGAAATGTGGATGTAGCTGTTTGTCCGCCCAGCGTCTACCTTCACGACGTTGGAGCTGCACTTCGGGGCAGCTCGATCCACTTGGGGGCACAAAACGTTTACC
>JANMNR010000234.1:0-15791 GCA_031368325.1 Pirellula sp. | reverse complement strand
CAAATTTGATAAAGCAGCGTAGTTTCTTTTCCGCAGCCTCGGCGATGGCTTCGTCGATATCGTGTCGGAATTCAAGTGGCTTCTCTGCCTTGGGCGCCTTTTTGTCCGCGCCAAATGGATCCCTCACGAGTTCATCTTCTTGTCGCGTTTTGCCAGGGTCAAACGGGCTGATTTGCGCCGAGTTGCCTGTCACATCGCTGAGCGTAATTTTGTAAGCTTTTTCGTCGAGCCAAACGTAGTCGCCTACTTTGCGCATATCCGAACTCTTGGAATTGCTCTCAATTGTTCGCAGCTCCCACCAATCTCCCTCTCCAAAGACCGCGTCGTTGTTGGAATCGCTCAAGACAAGTGACACGTTCTGATTCCCAAGACTTAGATCACCGACCTTAAATCCGCGCCGTGAGATTCGGAGAACCTTGGGTTGTTCATCGGCAGTAGCAACAGTCAGCCAAAGCGTGACTGGGTATTCATCCTCCACGGTATTGTCGAGAAGATACTTGACTTTCAAAGTGGCGTTGAAGTTCGACCATATATTCCCTCGCGATTCCGAGCTGGTGGCTACGATCGGTTCTTCGTCGTAGATTCCGTTGGAATCGGCATCGATTGTCAGCTTGGAATAAGGTTCGCCGGCCGACGCACGAGCGACTAAGATCTTCACCGGTTGCTGTTTCTCGGTTGGCCAGCCAAGAACGACTTCGGCCTCCAATCCATCGAATCCTTGCGAGGGTTGGATCTGGACAGGTTTGAGTTCAAGTCCTTTGCCGGGTGGCGAATATCGAGGTGCTAAAGGAGAATTCGCTGCACCGGCTGACAATGCAACGGCAACGGGCTTCGATGTTGTTTCAATGGAAGCAGGTTCAACTCCATCGACCGGCTCACCATCCATCGAAGGAATAGCTGGCGGCATGGATCGCGTTCTTGATGCCGTCTTGGCGGCATCCGGCGAGTTTGGTTGGCAGCCAACAATCAACAGCAATGAAAAGGTTAAACAGGCACGTTTTCGCATCGCTTGTTCTCCAAGGGTCAGTAAGGTGATTGTGAGATAGCAGGGTCTTGCATATTGTTTTGATCAAACCCGCGTTTACGCAGTAAACAGGAATCGCAGTGCCCGCAGGCGACGCCGCGGGCATTAGGATCATAGCACGAAAAAGTTTGGGAGTAGTCGACACCCAACGAAAGCCCAAGCTGGATGATCTCAGCCTTGGTCATGTCGATGAGTGGGGTATGGATCTTGATGGGATTGCCCTCGATCCCCGATTTGGTTGCCAGGTTGGCCATTGCCTCGAATGCAGCTATGAACTCCGGACGGCAATCGGGGTACCCACTGTAGTCGAGAGCGTTGACGCCGATGAAAACATCAAGTGCACCGAGCACCTCTGCCCATCCCAACGCATAAGAAAGGAAGATCGTGTTTCGGGCGGGAACATAGGTCAGAGGGATTCCAGTCCCGATCTCCGACGCAAGTTCATGTTTTGGAACCAAAATATTTGTGTCGGTCAAGGCACTGCCGCCAATTGTCCCCATGTCGATATTGATGATGACATGCTTGGCTACTCCGGCGTTTTTGGCAATTGCAGACGCCTGTTGTAGCTCGATCGCATGGCGTTGGCCGTACCGAAAGCTTATCGCATATGGCACGAATCCACGTTGCTTGCAAATAGCTAAGCAGGTCGCTGAGTCCAGTCCGCCACTGAGTAGGACGACGGCGGGTTTTGGGTTGGCGTTCATCATTCTATGGGTTCATAAAATTGGAAACCATGGCTATACTCGTCGAATGTCAATCATTCAAATCGATCAGCTGACAAAATCCTATCGTGTCTACCAAAAGAAAGAAGGGCTTCGAGAAGCCTTGCGCGGACTCTGGCATCGGGATTACAAAGACGTTGATGCAGTCAAAAAGATCTCGTTGAGGGTCGAACCGGGGGAGTTCGTCGCATTCCTGGGCCCTAACGGGGCAGGAAAGACCACAACGCTCAAGTTGCTCTCTGGCGTAATCTACCCGTCGAGCGGTTCGGCTACGGTCATGGGATTTGTTCCGTGGGAACGGAGTTTTGAGTACCGACGCCGGTTTGCTCTCGTAATGGGTCAAAAAAATCAGCTTTGGTGGGATTTGCCAGCACAGGAGTCCTTTCGGCTTCACCAACAAATTTACAAGATTGATTCGAACGACTTCAATAAGACACTCGATGAACTGACTGCATTGCTAACGGTCCAGGATCTATTAGGCCGACCGGTTCGCGAATTGTCACTCGGCGAACGAATGAAGATGGAGCTCATTGCAGCATTGCTGCATCGTCCAGAGGTGTTGTTTCTCGACGAACCAACGATCGGTTTGGATGTGATTGCCCAACACAACATCCAACAGTTTCTGAAGTTCTATCAAGCCGAACGCGGCATCACCGTCTTGTTGACGAGTCACTACATGAAGGATATCGCCGCACTGTGCAAACGCGTCGTCGTCATCGCCCAAGGGCAGATTCAATATGACGGTTCGTTGAGCGGCATCGTAGACAGTTTCTCGGGCGACAAGATCATAACGCTCCAGCTCGCAGTCGGTCAGTCGGATGCAGGGCTTGAACGATACGGCAAACTAGAGAAGGTTGCCATGCCTCGAGTCTCATTTCGATGCCCGCGCGGCGAAGTCTCGAAATCACTCGGCGAAATCTTAGCCAACTATCAGATAGACGATATCGCAGTCGAGGACCCGCCACTCGAGGAAACGATCGCAAAACTCTTCACGCATGTTTCGAAAGAAGAGAACTCCCAGGCTCACGGCAACGACGCATCCGACCACCGCAACCCAACGGCGGCAAAATCCTCATGAGCGATTCCAAATTGTCGGCGAGCAACGCTTGGGATTCCGTAAAGACCCGTTGGATGATATTGCGAATAGCGCTTTCGGAGAGACTGGCTTACCGAGGGGACTTCGTGCTCGGGACCTTGATGTGATTTCTGCCCATCATCACCCAGATTTTTCTTTGGTGGGCGATCTTTCAATCGATCAATCCAACAGATCCAAACGCGGCGCGACTCTCGGGCTATTCGTTCCACGATATGGTTGCCTATTATCTTTTAACCATGGTCGGCAGGGCGTTTTCGTCGATGCCCGGACTTTCGTCAAGTATCGCTGTCAAGATTCGGGACGGCGAAATTAAGAAGTTCCTAGTTCAGCCGGTGGATTTGGTTACGTTCTTGTTTTGGTCCCGAGTTGCGCACAAGATTGCTTACTACACTGTCTCAACGCTTCCGTTTGCATTGGTCTTCTTTTTGTGCCGAAGCTACTTTACGCAAGGATGGCCGGACGCTTTAACATTGCTCGCTTTCGTCGCGTCACTGTTTTTAAGTTTCGCGATGGGGTTCTACCTAGAGGCCTGCATCGGCTTGGTTGGCTTTTGGATGCTTGAGGTGTCGTCCCTCTTGTTCGTCTATATGCTCTTTCAATTCTTCCTGTCCGGTCACATGTTTCCGCTCGACATATTGCCTGAGCCATTTTTCTCACTCGTCGGCTTTCTGCCCATCAAATACCTAGCGTATTTTCCAGCTGCTGTGTTTCTCGGTAAGGTTCAAGGCACGCAACTGGCGATCGACATGGGGATGCTGATCGCCTGGACGGTCTTCTTCTTCGTCATGTCCCAAGTAATCTATCGACGGGGCCTACGACGGTACAGCGGCTACGGTGGGTAGCTACCAAATACGAACGCGTTTCGAATCGTCGATATACATCTTGGAGTCTGCCTTAATCGAAAACGCTTTGTAGAACGGTTCCAAGTTGGACACGATCCCATTGCAACGATACTGACTCGGTGAATGCGGATCCGTTAGCAGCCGCTTCTTGAGCTCTTCGTCTCGATATTTGCGACGCCACACCTGAGCCCAACCGATAAAGAACCGCTGATCACCGGTAAAGCCGTCCATCACAGGAGCTTCCTTGGCTCCTAAAGATAGCTGGTAAGCAGTGTAGGCAACACTCATGCCGCCGAGGTCCCCAATGTTTTCACCCAGCGTAAATTTGCCGTTCACGCTATCGGTTGGAAATGGCTTGTAAGCGTCGTATTGCTTAACCAATTTTGTGGAGCGTGCCTCGAATTCTTCTTGATCCGATGTCGTCCACCAGTTTCTGAGGTTGCCTTTGCCATCGTACTTGCGACCGCTATCGTCAAATCCGTGACTGATTTCATGACCGATGACTGCACCGATGCCACCATAATTGACAGCATCATCCGCTTCAAGGTTAAAGAAGGGGGGCTGGAGAATCGCCGCTGGAAAGACAATTTCGTTCATCAATGGATTGTAGTAGGCGTTGACCGTCTGCGGTGGCATAAACCATTCGCTGCGGTTGATCGGCTTGCCGAGCTTGTTGATTTGATAGTTGTGCTCGAATTCCGAAATCTCACCCAAGTTGGCGATGACGTCATTTGGCACGATCTTGACTGACGAGTAGTCTTTCCAAACATCGGGGTAGCCGATCTTAGGTGTGAATTGAGAGAGCTTTTCTTTGGCCTGCTTCTTGGTTCCGTTCCCCATCCACTCCAGCTGCTCGATACGCTTCTCGAAAGCGACCAACAAGTTTTTGACAAGGATGTTCATCTTTTCCTTGGACTTGGGTGAGAAATATTTCTCAACATACAACTGGCCAACAGGCATACCAAGCAGCCCGTTACAAGCGTCCACCCCTCTGCGCCAAAGCGGCTCTTGCTCAGTCACACCGCTCAGCGTCGTTTCATGAAAGTCAAAGTGAATCTTCTCAAGCGACTCGCTCAAAAGGGGAGCGTAGGTGTCGATCATTTGAAACGCAAGGTAGGCCTTGAGTGTCTCCAAGTCCGATTCGTTAACGGTATTGGACGCCCCCGCCATAAAGCTTGGCTGGCCGACAATCACATCAAGGCTTGTAGGTAGACCAGCCGCTGTGGCGTAGTCGGCCCAACGCAGATTCGCATATTTGGATGCAAGATCTGAGGCAGGCATCTTGTTGTAAGTCTTGTCAGGATTCCTCAGTTCGACCTGATTCCATTGCGACTGCGCAAAGGCTCGCTCAAGCTCGATGATCTTGCCCGCATAGTCTTTTGGATTTTGCCAACCGATTTGTGTCAGCATCTCTTCAATGAATTTAACGTACGCAGCCAAAGTCCTTTGGAAACGTTCTCCGTCCTCCAGGTAGTAGTCTCGATCGGGCAATGTTGTTCCGTCTTGATTGACGTAAATGGCATACTGGTCCGAACGCTTTGCATCCGGTTCGATGTAGAAGCTGTAGAAACTGGGTACCCCGCGACGAGAAAGTTTGCCAGCAACTTGGAGGAGTTGTTGTTTGCTGTCGATAGCCTTGATTTGGCGCAACATCGGCTGAACTGGCGCGAGTCCCGCTTGGTTTCGCTGTTCGACGTTGGTGTATGACCGGTAAAAATCGCCAACTTGTTTGGCAATCGGTGACGGACTCTGCTGTGAACTAGCCTCTTCGATGATCTTCTTAATCGCTTCCTTGGTTTCGATATCCAACGCGGTGAAGGCACCGTAGTTGGATTGGTCCGCAGGAATCTTGGTTTTTTCTAGCCACAATCCATTTACGTGCCGAAAGAAGTCCTCGTCTGGCGAAACCGACTTGTCAAAATTCTCAAGTTCGATCCCAGAGACCAACTTTTTTGTGGCGTCCTGTGCATTCGAAAGCGATGCCACGCAGGCCAATGTCAAAATAGTTGGCGCGAGCAGCAGCCGTGCAAGCCGGTTTGAACGCAAGCTCTTTTTCATGTGTCGTTACCTTGAATATGTAGATAGGGCCAAAGGAAGGCCCGATATTCTAAGCGAATCCAAGGATTCCAGGGATGGCACTAGTGCTTTGTTCCATTTAAGAATTCGGGTTGAGGAAAACCTGTACGACGGACTGCCAGTCCGTCGATGGCAACTTGAGCCGACGGACTAGAAGTCCGTCGTACTCGAAATCTAAGTTGGAACAATGCACTAGTGCGTCTTTCTATCCACGCCCCAACTACCTGGTTTGGCTCAAGGCGTGAGCGTTTGACCGCGCTGCTTCAACCCAACGCTGAATCGTCTTGAGCGGTGGCGGCCCTTGGTCCCGCAAGAGTCGCTTGCCTTCTGGTGACGCTGCCACCGACTGGAGTAGCGAGTGAACTTTGGTAGCATCTCGCTGCGAAAGATCGTTGGCTGATTCGATGCCAGCCATGACCAGCAACCCTGCTCCAGCTGCAGATAATCGTTCGATTTGACATGCCAATCTCGCTTGAGCTTGCCATTGCGAGATCAGGCGGGGCGTAATCCATTTGGTGTTCAGCTCGGTTGAGATTTGTTCCGCATCATTGGCCAGCAAATCGTCGATGGTTGTAAGCCCGATTGCTTCAAACCTAGCTGCCGTCTTGGGACCAATGGCCGGCGCAGCGACGATAGGGCTACTCGGATTGAGCTGCGTTCGGGTGGCGGATTTTTCTGTTGGTTCAGGGGCTTCAATGCGCATCGCTGATTGGGAGACAGCCGGTCGCAACTTTGGAATCGCGTTTTCCGTGACCGGAACTGGAGCCCGTGGAGGCATTGATTCGGCTGGTTGCACGACCGCAGGCGCAGAAACCTGCTGACGAGTTGAGACCCAGGGCTGTGGTGGAACCAACGGCTTCGCAGCCGCCGGCGTTGGCTTGGGCTGTGGCGGTGAAATCTGCTTTTGAAACAACTCGCTCGAGATCGCGCGTTGCACTTCGCCAGAATTGGGGCGAAGCTCGGGTCGCTCTTTTCGAACCTTGCTAACCGACTTCTGCTCCGGACTGATGTTTCGCACGACATTTCCCGTCCGTTGAAACTCATCGAGAATCTTCTCGACTTCCGATCGCTGTTGAGCATTGTCCAGGGAGGCAACAATCTTCTTTACCGGCATTTGCACCCCCGCCAATAGTGTCGGAATGGCAAGTGACACGTTTGGAATCGACACCGCTGACTCGTTTGCAATCCGATCAATTGCACTTCCCCATGCGGTCAGCACCCAAGTGAAAATCCTTGCAAGCGATTTCTTGGATTCCAATCCCAACGCGAGTTCCGGATGCTTACCCGATTCCTTCATGTCGTAGTCGTCCATCAATGGATCATAGAATTGATTCGCTAGAGTTGCACCGCGCAGAATGCCATCGGTCAGCCAATCACTTCCTGAGCTGATCGGAAAGGACTCGAGCCCGGGGTCCTCGCTTGCCAGTTTGAAGATGGATTGATAGGAACAGCAAACACTCCATTCCAACGGGCGATGAAAGATGGTTTCGCGAGGCGACTGTGCCGTGTGGAGAGGCATAAATGGATCGGTGAAGTAGTGGCTTAGCACTCCAAGCGAGTATGCTGCTTCTTTCCAATTCCTCGCCGCCAGCAGCGTATTGCTTTTGACTAGCCACTTTTCTGCTGTCTTGGCCGCGCCACCCCAATATCCATCTCGAACATGCAAAACATGATTCTCGAAGTCTTTGAAGACGGTATCCGGATCTTTGGCACCTTGGAGATAGTCGGTGTAATTTGCTAATAGCAAATTGGCTAGCGACTTACCTCGCTCGCTCGAAACCTCATCTAGAGCATCAATAGCAAAGAAATGATGCGTGCTCTTGCAATGAGCAGCTCGAAGAATTGCAACAATGGTATCCATACCCATCCCATCCAACCACTAAGTTTTTTCAAGGCTCAACGTAGTCGGAGCGTAGGCGATCGAACGGGACAGAGTCAATACGATCACTCGGCACCCGGCCTTTGTGGGGGCAGACGCGGTCACTCAAGATTCGTTCAAAACCCGCAAATACAATTCCCGAATCTTGCGGGTCATCGTTTCATGACGAAACTGCTCGGTAAACAGCTCTCGCCCCTTGCTACCTAGCTGGGTCCGAAGCTCCGACGACTCAGCCAAGGAGCACATCGCCTGGGCTAGTGAATCCGTCTCCTTTGGGGGAATCAGGAATCCAGTTGTCCCATTCAACACGACCTCTCTTGCGCCATCAATGTCGAAACTGATGACGGGTTTGCCAGCAATCAAGCCCTGCGGCAAAGCGCGAGCCAACCCCTCACGCAACGAGGCGTGAACCAAGACATCCATGGCACCAACGTACTTTGGCACTTGGTTCGGCGGAACAAGTCCGGTAAAAACAAAGCGATCCAGTAAGCCGTACTTTGCAATCTCCGATTCAAATTGCGATTTTAGAATCCCATCACCCACGAATAAAAATTTCGCATTCGGAACCGTTAGGCAAACCTGCCTGGCTGCTTCAATCACATAACAGTGTCCTTTGAGATGAAAGAGACGGGCGATCTTTCCGAACACGACATCTGTAGGAACGAAGCCAAGCTCCTTACGAACGGAATCTCTGCATTCGCCTGATTGCAGAAATGGCTCGACATCCATACCGCTATAAATGGTCGAAAACTTTTCGCGTTTTGCAACTTTGGCTTCGACCATCAAGTCCGTCATGGCATTGGCTACGCTGATCATATGATGACATCGTTTGGCTGCCCATCGTTCACATTGGATAAAGAGCCAGCGACTGGCCCATCTTTGGTAGGGGTGAAACGGAGCACCGTGAACCGTGTGGATCACACAGGGGACGCGACAGGACCACGCCGCTGCCCGCCCAAGCATCCCCGCCTTGGCACTATGGGTATGCACAACATCGGGACGCCATTCGCGTACTGCCGACTTTAACGCTTGAAGCTCTCGCATGTCGAAGCGAGGTGAAATGGATCGGATCAGAATCGGATGGTTTTCGATCAAGAGCCCTTCCGTATCGGACTGGGCAAGTAGTTTGCCCTCAGCGCCCTTGCTCGGGCCAGTGACCAGTTTCACCTCGTCGTTAAACTCGCGAATCAAATCCTGGCAATTGAATAGCGTATTTTCTTGCGCTCCGCCAACGATCATCCGAGTTATGACATGCATCACTCGCATTGTTTTGTGTCATCCGCGTCGTTGGCCGCTTCGGTAGGCCATGCATATCGAATCGTTAAGCCAAACAAAATGCACGCAGCGCCAACCCAAGTCCACCAATGGGGAGGCACATAGCTAGGATCACCGCTGCGAGTGAGATGAACCCATACAGGCAGTAGAATCGGTTCCAACAGCGTAATGAGTGACGCGAGATGGCTCGGTGTCGTTCGCAGCGCACGAGCAAAGAGCAAGTATGGCAGTCCCATTTGGAACATTCCAATTCCTGCCAGCAAAAGCCACATCGAGCCGGTTGGCGTTGAGACTCCGCTCCACCAGACCAAAGGCAACATAACAAGCGCCGTTGCAATATGATTCAGAGCAATGAGCCAAGCCGATTCGTGGGCCCGCAACGCCTTCATGCTGAAGATCACACCGGCATAGCAAAGCCCCGATGCAACAGCCAGAATAGGGGACCACCATCGATAGCCGGACGCATTGTCGTCGGACATAAACTCCATCGTGATAATGAAGAGAACTCCCGCGACGCACGTGGTCATCATAACCCAATCACGGAGTGTTGTGCGTTCGCCGAAAAATGCTACCGCACCTATCAAAACCCAAGCCGGGGCAAGATTCTGAAGCCAAATCGTATTGGCCGGTGAACCACTCACCAACGCAGTAAGAAAAGTCCAATTCATTGCCACAAAACAACACATCATCGGAATCATGGCCCAATGCCACGTTGGCCTGCGTACGAGCGGAAGCAATAGAAAGAGCGCAAAGCAAGCTCGCCAAAACGCGATTGCAGCCCCTCTGGATTCTTTTGGCCAAACGTCCAGCAAAGTCGTCTGCGTAAAAAAACCGCTGCTGCTCCACAAGACCGCAGCAACAACAACGAGGGCGATGCCCGCTGTGGTTGCGCCGGAGTTCTTGGGACGGGCCATTGCTGCTTCTTGAGTCGCGGTTGCCAAAGTAATAGGTTCTTGTCGGACTGAAATCGTTTTTAAACTTCAGCTATTTTGTACCAACGAATCACTTTTGGCGAAAGCCGCCGGACCTTCGGCATCTCAGCCAAAACGGCAGCGCACGCGAGCCGTCGGGACGGCTTTCGCCGTTCCGCTAACGTATAGATTTTCTAAGCAGTTAGTTCGCTTTGCGAGCGCCGATGGGTTCGCGAGTAATTGTCGACGGACCTGTTGGATAGCTTGACGGTGCCGCACCGTACTGCACTCCTGGCTGTACATCGTCGTATCCGCCGTATCCGTACGTATTGCAAGTGTCGCAACCCTGTACTGGAGCGGACATCGCAGTGTCTCGACAACCGGCGTCACATGGTTCGCCAACATTGTTGACGCCATGTATGCGATCGCTAAAGCGTGTCAAAAAATTTGGTCTCCATCCATGGCTGCATGTGCATCCTGCAAAAGCCAACAACAAGCTGGCCGAAATCAACATCGTTCGTTTCATTTTCAAAGTCTCCCTTATGAATCTGTTGGCACCATGGCCAAGTGCACATTTCCCCGAGCAACTCTACGTCTTGATTCCGGTTGTGCAAGCAAAGAACGAAAATATTCCCTGATCGAAAAACTTTTCCTAACGCTCTGTATCCTATTTAGGTGTTACAGTTGTTCGGCAATGGATTTACTCATGTTTCGCTTGCCCATATAAAAGCGAGACTGGTTCAATGGCTTTTCGTGGAAAGATCGTGGCATATGCTGCTGTCTAGTAGTTTTACACAGGCGTATATCTTCGAGCGACTCGATACCAGGATGGAACGGAGGAGTCTGCAGAACAGCTACAACCGGCGCAATGGGATCATTCTCATAGCGATCTACTTAGTCTGCGTTTTGTTTGTACTATCCACGTCGCGCTTCGTCTGGAGTGGCGATATCGTTTCTGCCGTCATCGATCATCGTGCGACGTCAGCGACGCTTGCTGTTGACGAGAACTGTTGTTGCTCGGACCTCGAATCATCTACGCCACTTTGCATCAATGATCCGACCAGTGAACTCTCATCGATATACGAAATTTCAACTCGGCACTTGCCAGACAGATTCCGGTCCATTTCATTTGATCAGCCCAATGTCGAAGTGAACAGATGGACGGGCAATCGTTGGCAACGCAGCTGCATGGAAGACGCTTTGCCAGAGGGTGGGCCTGGAATGTTAACTATCATTTACGTTCACGGCAACTTCATGGAAAGAAACAACGCACTCGAACGAGTCCGCATCGTCGATAGATACTTCAGGATGCAGACCAACCGACCCTATAGACTATTGATGCTCTCATGGCCGAGCCAGCGAGAGAAAAAACCTTTGCGAGATGTGTTCTCGAACGCCGAAACAGCCGAATGCGAGTCTCTTTATGTGGCCTGGATGTTGCAACGCCTCAGAGGTGAACCGCAAATTAGCTTGCTAGGCTTTTCATTCGGCGCACGCGCCGTTACAGGCGGTCTACATCTTGATGCTGGTGGGTGTCTCCCCGGTTACGCTGCCCCCCCCGTCCCCAACCGAGACGCTTCGCTAAATTATCGACTTGGTCTGGTCGCACCAGCAATCGATCGACACTGGATTGAAAAGTGCGGTCGCCATCAATTTGCCCTCAGTCACGTCGATTCGATGATAAACCTGTACAATTCACGCGATCCAATTTTGCGTCGTTTTCGATTCCTGGATCGATTTTCCAACCCCATTGCCGCCGGATTTGCGGGTTTCGCCGGGTTCGAACCCTTTTTCGACCCACGAGTGACTGCTCCATTGGCTGGACAACAAGCGGCTGGACAGTCCCGCATTCGCCAATACGATTGTGGTTCGGTGATCGGAACCACCCACTCGGAGAAGAGCTACTACGCTGAGTGTGCTTACTTCCGAAACGTGATTCAACACCTGCTTTGGAAAGACTCAGGGGAAAACACCTGCAATGCAATCATCCTGCCACAATAGCATTGCATTGCTTTGGAGTCATCAAGACCAGAAATTCAAACCGATCCAACGACTCGACCTTGTGTGGTCCATTTCGGATGCAGCAACGCTTTACGGAGCATTGTTGGTAGAACGATTCCGAACCTATCGTGGCATACACGTCGATCTTTCGGACCATAAAGAGCGATTGCTTTTGGGTGCTCGTGAGTTTGCAATCGACGTACCGCCCGCAGTCGCAAACTTGAACGCGGGTGTTGCCCAACTTCTTGAGTTAAACCGAAGCGTAATTCAGCAGTCCGGTGACGTTGGCATCGTTGTACTTTTGTCACCAGGAGATACATCCGATGACAACGCGCTTGGCACACGTCCAACCTGCATGATGCATCTAGTCGAATTGCCGCATCGCAAGCTGGCGAAATGGTACATTGAGGGTACAGATCTCTACCTCGGCTCAAAACATGTTGTGCCAAGCGGTTGCTGGTCCAATCAAGTTAAAAGTCGTAGTCGATTGCCTTACTTCCTATCCGATTCAGCGACGAACAGGCACAAACCTGAATCGCTTGCGGTCCTGACGACCGAGCGTGGCTTTATCTCGGATACTTCGGTCGCGAATCTCCTCGTGGTCGACACAAACGGAACAATCGTTTCGCCGAAAAAGGAGGATATTTTGGTGGGATGTACGATCCGAGTCGTCGAGCGACTGCTCCATAAATGCAATATTGCGATTCAGTTTCGCGACATCCTCCCAAGTGACCTAATCAATGCAAGTGAAGTACTTTTGACGGGTTCTTCCGGTGGTGTTTGGTTTGCAAACACGTTCGAGGGTCAACAAATTGGAAAGGGCCAAGCCCGGACTCAATTTCAAAAGATATCTCAGCTGTGGAAAGAGCATGTTGGATTGGACTATATCGCGCAAGCGGTTGCTCTTTCGGATTAGCAAGATGCGGTGATGAAAATGAGCTCACAACTTCCAGCACGAATTCTACTTACAAAAAAAGCGGAGACCTGTTGGCCTCCGCTTTTTTGGTTTTCATTAACTGACTAGATAACTATTTTGCAGACGTCTTCGACTTGGTCGAACCCGACTTTGCCTTCGAATCCTTTACCACCTTTGGGGCAACAACCTTGGCTGGGTGACGAAGAGCCGCTTGAGCTGCTGCCAATCGAGCGATTGGCACTCGGAACGGGCTGCAGCTGACATAGTCTAGACCAATGATATGGCAGAACTCAACGGACGAGGGATCCCCACCGTGTTCGCCGCAAATACCAATCTTAAGGTCCGACTTTGTCGACCGGCCTTTATCCACTCCGATCTTCATGAGTTGGCCAACGCCGGTGCGGTCGATCGAAGCAAATGGATTTGCCTTGATGATCTCCAAGCCTTGATATGCTGGAAGGAAGGAGCCGGAGTCGTCTCGGCTCATGCCCAAGCAAGTCTGGGTCAGGTCATTCGTTCCAAACGAGAAGAACTCGGCCGACTCGGCGATCTCATCGGCGGTCAACGCACCGCGCGGTACTTCGATCATCGTTCCTACAGTGTAGGCGAACTTCTTGCCGGTCGCCTTCATGACTTCGGCAGCCACGCGGTGAACGATGTCCATTTGCAGATCGAGCTCTTTCTTGAAACCGACCAACGGAACCATCACTTCCGGCTTGACCTTGATTCCCTCTTTGAGAACCACAGCAGCAGCTTGGAAAATCGCTCGAGCTTGCATCTCGGTGATTTCTGGACGCAGGATGCCTAGACGGCAACCGCGGAAGCCCAACATGGGGTTGAACTCGTGAAGCTCACTTACCAACCGAGCAACTTCTGCGACCGTTGTCTTGAGTTGCTTGGCAACTTCCTCTTGCCCCTTCTTGTTGTCATGCTGCGGGAGGAATTCGTGCAACGGTGGATCGAGCAATCGAATGCAACCTGGTAGTCCATTCAACGCACGGAAGATACCTTCGAAATCCTTTTGTTGGTAAGGGAGCAAAGTTGCCAATGCCTTCTTACGATCGTCTTCCGCCTTGGCCAAAATCATTTGGCGCACCGCGATAATTCGGTCACCCTCGAAGAACATATGCTCCGTACGGCAAAGTCCAATGCCTTCCGCGCCGAACGCGATTGCATTGACAACTTGGTCCGGTTGATCCGCATTCGTACGCATTCCGAGCGTTCGGTATTTGTCAGCAAGCTTCATCAAGAAGTCGTAGTATTGGAATACCTTGCTGTCCTTAGGTTTCATTGTCTTGTTGACCAAGACTTGCTTAAGTTCACTATCAGCCGTTGCAATCTTGCCGTGGAACACTTCGCCGGTCGTGCCATTGATACTGATATAGTCACCTTCTTTGAGCGTGACCCCTTTGCACTTGAGCGTGCCCTTGTGGTAGTCGATTTCGATATCGCCAGCACCGGCTACGCACACTTTGCCCATTTGACGAGCGACCAACGCCGCGTGGCTGGAAACCCCACCGCGTGCCGTTAGAATCCCGTCCGAAGCGATCATGCCTCGAAGATCTTCTGGGCTGGTCTCGATACGAGCCAAGACAACGCTCATTCCCTTGGCAGCAAGCTCTTCGGCTTTGCCTGCGGTGAAAACCACGGAACCAGAAGCTGCACCGGGGCCCGCAGGCAGGCCGACGGCCATCAATCGGCCTTCCTTCGTTGCAGCTGCGTAGGCAGTTGTGTCGAAGATGGGCTGCAAGAGTTGGTTGAGGGCTTCAGGATCCCCGGACTTGATTGCATGCTCCGGAGTCATCAGCTTTTCTTTGACCATGTCGTGAGCGATCTTGACATAGGCCAGAGCGGTCCGTTTGCCATTTCGAGTCTGAAGCATGTAGAGCTTCTTCTTTTCGATCGTAAACTCGAAGTCCTGAACGTCACCGAAATTCTTTTCGAGAATCTTTCGGACATCGTTCAATTCTTTGTGTGCGGCGCCAATCGTCTTATCCTTGGCCATTTCAGCAATGGTCAATGGCGTTCGAACGCCTGCGACCACGTCTTCGCCCTGAGCATTAACGAGATATTCGCCATAGAACACGTTGTCACCGTTTGCTGGGTCGCGAGTGAACGCGACACCGGTTGCACAATCGTCGCCCATGTTGCCGAACACCATGGCTTGAACGTTTACGGCCGTACCCCATTCATCTGGAATACGATACTTTTGACGATAGAGAATCGCTCGGTCGTTCATCCAAGAGCTAAAAACAGCAAATACGGCCCCTTCGAGCTGCTTCACTGGGTCGGTTGGGAACGCCTTGCCGGTCCAGTCCTTAATCAGCTTCTTAAATCTCTTAACGAGTTCTTGCAGGTGAGCGGCTGTGAAGTCCGTGTCATCCTTAACTTTTACTTCTTTCTTGAGAGCATCCATGACCTCCTCAAACGGTTCGTGGTCGTTCTCGTTCTTCTTTTGAACGCCCATCACGACGTCGCCGTACATTTGCAAGAAACGTCGATAGGAGTCCCAAGCGAAACGTGGATTACCTGTCTCGGCGGCGAGTCCCTCGCAGGTTGCGTCGTTAAGGCCGAGGTTGAGGATTGTATCCATCATCCCTGGCATGGAGTCGCGGGCACCCGATCGGACGGAAACGAGCAGCGGGTTTTTTACATCCCCGAATTTTTTGCCGGCTTCTTTTTCAAGCCATTTCACTGCCTTTTCCATTTCAATGGCCAGGTCAGCCGGGGCTTTTCGGCCGTTCTTGTAGTAGCTAACGCAGACTTCGGTGGTAATGGTAAAGCCAGATGGAACTGGTAAACCGATCTTGGTCATTTGGGCGAGGTTGGCTCCTTTGCCGCCCAGCAGAGCCTTCATGTCTCCACCACCATCGGTCTTCGATTTTCCAAAGAAATAAATCAACTTGTTTGCCATGGCCGAATGCAATGCTCCAATGTTTCTGCAAAAATCAAACGGGGGTTCGACAGCGTCGGAAGTCACTTGTGACAGACCCCAGAATTACGGGCGAAGAGTGTACTTTCGCTACTACAAACCGTCAATTGCCGTTCG
>JANMNR010000217.1:0-13631 GCA_031368325.1 Pirellula sp. | reverse complement strand
CTTTATTCGCCACGTAAGGTGAGCGAATAAAGATCGTCTCCGCGGCTGGCACCTGGAGAACGGACCAAGAAAATGTAGGCCCAAAACAAAAATCAAAAATAGTGGCGACCGTCACTTGCCAAACCAGGACTTCATAGTCGATCAAAATCACCAGGTTGCCGCCAAGTGACTTTGATTTCAGGAAACGCCCGATCGGCAAATCGGGTGCATTGTTTTGTTCGCCTTTGTCCTGTTGATAACGAATTGCAAATATCAATCCGTCCATTCGATCGAAGTGTCGTTTCTAGAACCCGCCTTTCAAAATCCATATTCCGGCCAATGCGCATCCTATAATCGCAAGAACTACCGCCACGAAGATAATTCGATCAATTAGACCGCAAACGCGGGTGAGTTCTCGCACTGCCTTCATTAAATGAGTTAGATCGCTTCCTTCCGAATATGCCACATGGTGGAATCCCAAACCACCACGTCTTGTCCAATGCCCTATCACGAGAAACACTAAACCGGTTAACAAATCCACTGGGGCGATTTCGATGTTACCTGCCTTTGGCCAAAGCTTGAAGGCAAAAAGTGAAAGCATGATGATTCCGTAGACTTCGAACC
This sequence comes from Pirellula sp., assembly GCA_031368325.1. GTDB lineage: Bacteria > Planctomycetota > Planctomycetia > Pirellulales > Pirellulaceae > JBKCUI01. The sequence continues at coordinate 13,028 of JANMNR010000217.1, read as the reverse complement.
AAAAGCCGACCCCACGCATCTTCAACGCAAGACGTGAAAATTCAGCATTGTCATCCTGAGAGAACTCATGTTGTTGTGATTCGCTTGGCATTTATACTTTCTCTATGAGTTAGGCGATCGTTTAGTTCAACGTTTAGTTCACCGGGCTTGCGTCGGTAGCAATGGCAGCCCGTAGGCCTTGAATTGTATTCGAAGGAGAGATGATCTGGCAACCAGAGTGGTCGCTAGCTTGGCCGGAGTAAGAACACACGGGCCTTCCTATTTCTTTTTAGCCGGGTCGCTAGGAAAGCTCAACGCAAGGTCCGGTGCAACGTTTTTGTTGCACTGGCCGCGGACCATGTTCGTGTACGTCGAGACTGTTCGGTACGCTTCGGGGGAGATCTGGGATTGGACTATGGGCTTTTCGCTCGTCTAACTTTTGGTCACGATGACGCAATGGACCTTGATGCGCTTTTTTTCGATCGTTGCCTGCCTTGAATCCTCGTTTCTATCATTTCGGTCTTTTTGGGTTACTCCAGTTTTGAGCTAACTCTCGCTTATCTCCATGTTCGGTCCGTATCTTCTCTACTCAACAGTCATCGCATTTCTTGTTGTTTTTGGATTCTCTGATTATGCAATCGAAATCTCCATCAGCGATGGGAGGAGATCGTTCGCAACGAGTGGTTCTCCTCGCTTGATAAACACTCCATGGCCGAACTGCTTCACCGAACTCTAGTGGAGCCAACACCAAAGAACCATCGCCGATCGGACACTTTATCTTCTATAGCCGCAGTCCAATTTCATCGGTCGCGCAAAATCACCTTGCCGCCCACAATGCCGCCGCCGGCCATCCACATCGTGACTTAAATCCACCGCTTCCGGCGCCGACGTTTGCATGCGGAAGGCAAGTTTCCGCGAATCGAGTTCCTGCGACGCCGACGGAGTGTTTGGGCTGTGCCGTTCGTTAAGCCACTGCGATAGATCCAAATCTTGCGCTGGCTCCGCTCGCTCAGTTCGGCTTGGCGATCCGCGTGCGAAGTATGAATACAAATCCCAATCATCCAAACCGAGTTCAGCCGGGCAAACGACCACGCGTCACGTTAACGCCTGCATTGGTTCTGAGGGACGGCTTGCCTGTGACTGCGATCAGCGTGGCTGGCGGAGATATCCAGGATCAGACCACGCTGAACGTACTGCTCAATCACATCGACTTCGGTATGTCAACGCGGGAGGCCGTGAAAGCGGGACGCGTCACCTTGACGGTGCGATGCGATTTGTCCTGTTTTATCCTGTTGCCGTTGGTACGATGAGAGCTGACGCCACACCACCCGCCACACAGAAACCCAGTACTCCTGATCGAAATTCACGATGACCGATTTTCCTGCCAGATTGGCTATAACTTTATTGATTTCAATCGCGTCGTCCAGCGACGGGGCGGCGCAGGTGCTGGATAAGACGGCGCAGTTGGAGGCGCAGACGTTTTGGGACAATCGGGATTGGGATTGGTATGCCGCACAGATTCCGTTCTTTGAATGTCCGGACGCGGACATCACCACCGCTTACTACTACCGCTGGGAGCTGCTGACGAAGCATCTGACGTATGGCTCGCCCAACAGCGGTTACTCGTTTACGGAATTCATTGACAGGCCGTTCTGGTCGGGTGCCTATGGGGCGATCAGTTGTCCGGCTGGGCATCAGCTTTATGAGGCTCGGTGGTTGCGGCAGCCGAGGATTGCACGTGACTATTTGAAGTATTGGTTTCGTACGCCGGGGGCTCAGCCGAGGAATTATTCGACTTGGCTGGCTGATTCAGCGAGGGCGGTGAATCAGGTGCATCGCGATGATGCATTGATGATCGATTTGCTGCCGGATCTAGTGCGGAACTACGAAGGCTGGGAGCGGCGTCAATTCGTTCCCGAGGTCGGGCTTTTCTGGCAGACCGGTCATGACGACGGCATGGAATTTAACATCAACAGCCGCCAGACAAAGGACATTCTGCGCGGGGCACCGAGTTATCGGCCGTCGTTCAACGCTTACATGTGGGCCGATGCCGTTGCGATTGCCAAGGTCGCTCGCATGGCAGGGCAGGGCGATTTGGCCGAGCGATTTGAGAAGAAAGCCGAGTCGCTCAAAGCCAGGATGCTGCAACTGCTGTGGGACGATCAGCGAAAATTCTTCTTCCCGGTTTACAAGAATGATGAAGAGCGTGACGGCTATAAAATCAAAGCACTGACAAAGACGTACGAAGACGGCCAGTTCGCCGGTGATGCGCACGGACGTGAGTTGATCGGGTATGTACCGTGGCAGTTCAACATGATTGATCGCGGCAAGAGATATGACGCTGCCTGGCCGAAGCTGATGGACCGCGACGGCTTTTACGCCGACTTCGGGCCATCGACCGTCGAGCGGAACGATCCGATGTTCCTGCTCAAGAACTCCTGCTGCTGGTGGAGCGGTCAGTCGTGGCCTTATGCGACGACTCAAACGCTGAAAGCCGTGGCAAATGTCGTGCAACGCGACGGTGACTCGGGAGCGCAATCGCTGCCGACAAAGGCCGACTACATCAAGCTATTGCAGATCTACGCTCAATCGCACCGCAAGGATGGCAGGCCGTATCTCGCCGAAGCATTGCATCCTGACACGGGCTCGTTCGAGGGCCATGACGGCTACAACCATTCGGAACATTATTTTCATTCGGGCTTCTGCGACCTTGTCATTACCGGCCTGGTCGGATCGACTCCGCGCGATGACGACAGTTTGGAAGTGAATCCGCTTGCGCCGGCCGATTGGGATTACTTCGCGCTCGATGATGTGCCGTATCGCGGTCACTTGATCAGCGTGGTGTGGGACAAAACCGGCAAGCGATACAAACTTGGCGCCGGGCTGCATGTGCTGGTGGATGGCAAGCCGGCTGCGAAGTCGTTAACACTGAGTCGCCTGACTCTCCGAGTCGAGCAGAAAAAAGAACCACTCGAGTCAGCCAGTCCAGCTACGACGGCGACGAACTTTGCGGTGAACAACGATGGCGATTATTACCCTCGGCTGACTGCGTCATACGTGTCGCCCAAGACGTCCGCCAGCAAGTTGAACGATGGCAATTATTGGTACCTGCCGCATCCGCCAAATCGCTGGACGTGTGTAGGATCACCGAACGAGCAGGATTCGGTGATCATCGATTTCGGCACGCCCCGGACGCTTCATACGGTGAAGCTCTATCTGCTCGATGACCGTGACCTGGGGGATTCCACCGTGCAAGCTCCGCAACGAATCGAACTGGACGCATGGATCGACAATACATGGCGAAAAATCAAATCTCCGGATGGTGTGCTTGACAATCCGGCCGGTCACCGTGCCAACGTCGTGAACTTTGATCCGCTTGAAACCACGAAACTTCGAGTCGCGCTGCATCATGCGGTGGCAGGAAAATCGGGACTCACGGAGATTGAAGCGTGGGGCGACGTACAGCTTCCGTTGGCACCGGTTGCCCCGCCGGCAGGCAACCTCGCATTCAATGCGAAGCCGGATGGTTATCCTAAAGCCTCGGCATCATACTCAGATCGTTTCGGCGGCAAGCCCGCGAATGCCATTGACGGTCGGACTGTCTTTCTGCCGACTCCAATGAATCGCTGGACCAGTTACGAATCGAAGTCTGAGACGGACTGGCTGGAGATTGACTTCGGTCGCGATGTGGAGTTTCGTCGAATCGAACTGGCGATCTACGATGACCGTGGCGGCGTGCAGCCTCCGACCGCGTATGTGATCCAGCATTGGACGGGCACAGAATGGCATGACGTTCAGAATGCGAAAAATTCGCCGGCCCAACCTCTTGGCAGTCAATGGAACGAAGCCCGCTTCGAGCCTGTGACTTCCGCAAAAGTCCGGATTGTGTTCACGCATCGCGGACAGTCACGCAGCGGAGTTTCGGAAGTGTTGATCTGGAACGATTGAAGTTACCTCATGATCATCGTACGCTTTGTCATCCTCCAACTCCTGCCAGAATGAAGCCCATGAAAGATCTAGCTCCAGTCTTGATCGCTTTTGCTTTCTTGTCCGGAGCTCAGGCTCAGGATGTCAAAAGTAACCTGCCCTACGCCGAAGCGTCACACGCACCCGCAGCCGTTTCTTGAGGCAGGAAGCTCAATGGTAGGTCTGGAGCATTTTGTTTCGGTTCTTCTGTAGTTGGCTTTTGTCGCCATCTCGAAAGCCGCCAGGGTGGAACTAGACTAAAACAGGGGCAGGTTCGTCGCTCTTCGAAGCAGGCCAGAAGTCGAGCAAGTTTCGTTTATGCGTCGTGTCGTAAGCGATGTCATTTTGGTTCAGCGGCATCCGCGACCTTGCTGAAGAATTTCCAGATCACGTCCGCGGCTCCGGTTCCCAATTCACGTTTGCCGGGAACTTTGTGCCCAAAATTTTTGATCTTGTAATGCCATACCTCGTTCCCGTTGACTCCATCTTTGTAATGGTGCGCTGTCGTTTGATTGGAAAGTTGGATGACTTCTTCGGTGCTGGTTTTGTTGAGTTTGCGCCAAAACTCCATCATCGCACCCTGGTCCGGCGCGCCGCCCCAGCCGCCACGTTTTGACATGCTGCCGTTGTAAGGCACAATTTCATCATCCAGACCTGAGATTTGCAGAATGGGCACGGGGCGGATCGTCTCCCGATGTTCCCAGGTATGGCCACTCATGGTGCCGATCACGGACGCGGCGGCTTTGAAGACATCGGGTTTTTCCGCGACCAGTGCGTAACTCATGAAACCTCCGTTCGAGATTCCGCACACAAAGGTTCTGCTTTTGTTGAGCGAGTGCTTTTTTTGCAGGTCAGAGGCGAGTGCCGACAGGAAGCCAATGTCGTCTGTTTCGCTGATCTTTAGTCGAGCGTTCCAGTGTGGGATTCCGTCGCGATCGTCAGCCCCTTGTGGATAACAGACGGTAAACCCGTTGTCATCGGCCAGACGAGTCATGACAGGATCCACGTAATACCTGGCATCGCCGCGATAACCGTGGAGCACGAATACCAGAGGCGAATTGTCCGGAAGGTTTTGGGGAACATGGAGCAAATATTTTCGCTTCACGTTGTTGTGCATGAAATCGACGAACTGTCCGACATGAGGTTCCTCAGCGACCAGGTTCGTGCCTGCCCATGGCATCATGAAAAAGAGGGCGATCAGGTATGCACTTGCAGTGTTTTGTTTTTTCATGTTTGTCGGGAGAAAGGGTGAGCGGCATGGTGCTAGCCGCCGGTGCGTCTGTATCCGGTTCGTTATCGTCGGGGGCCCGGTGGCTTATCGCCATTCCGCTCACCCTGATCTAGAAACTCCAGCAGCAGCTTTTCGCTGATGCCTTGTGTGGCACCGTGGCCTTCGTCCGTCACTTTGTAATGAACAACGTCGCCATCCAGATAGCTAAAGACTTCCGTGTTTTCGATGGTCCTGGTTGGTCGTGATAGCTGTTCTCCCTCGTAACCCATTTGCCGCGCCCACAAGAACGTCGACTCTTCGGCATCGACAAACGCCAGCCTCCCGTCTTTGGCGGGAATCGCTTTTGACGGACCACCGCGATAAGGAACCAGCTCGTCGTTCACGCCTGAAATGTTCAATAGTCGCTTGCCCTTCGCAGGGTTCGCTACGGTACGATAGTTGTTGTCATCGCCTTTGGCTTTGAAATGCTTGCCGTCGTGCTGCCACACGTTGAGTTGGCTGACGCCGCTGATGAAATTGCGAATGTTCGGCAAACGACTCTCGATGGCCAGCTGATTCACCAACGCGGCACCATTCGAATTGCCCATGATGGTAAAGTTGTCCGCTTGGACGTTGTCGCAAGCGGCGAGCGTTTCGACGATGGCTTCGATGAACTTGAGATCACCCGCCTTCGACCGTTCCCCCGAGATGTTCCAGCTCTTCAGGTAGCCGTCCGGAAACACCAACACATAGCGCGCCGCAATCGTTGGACGTTGTTTGAGAAAGCCGTTCATGACGCCCTTGGCGTTGCCGCCGTTCCCGTGCAGAAAGATCAAAACGGGCAGCTTCCGGCCGTCCGAGTTTGCTGGCATATGCACGTGGTAGGGTCGGGGAAAATTCTGCTCCTGCGACCACGATTGCGTGAAGAGATACTCGCCGGAAGACAGCATGCCTTCCGGCGCGTCAGCGGCGTGCAGCGCTGCGAGTGGTACGAGCAGGACGGTGATGTTGAGAAGAGTGATGAGTCTGGGTCTCATTTTGATGGTTCGAGTGAGGCTCATTGCTCTTGCGCCTGCGGTTTCGACGCCAAAGGCATCGCGCGATTTGGAACTTTTATCCATAGTCATATTACCAGGTCCTTGCAGGTCGATAAACCGCGGCGGACTGTATTGTTTGTTATGGTAATTGCCGTTGAATCGGTGGCAGAGATATTTGTAGCGGCCGTCTTTAACGCCCATCACCCAGTAAAATTCCTCTTTGTTTTTCACCGTATGGTTCGGGTTGCGGGTGGTATTCATAAATTTTTCGAGCAGATGGCAATCGCGCCATTCAACGTCCTCGCCCTCCATAAGCGAGCGCCCGTCAATATCCTTTGGCGACTCGAGCCCTGCATAATCGAGCAGCGTGGGCATGAAGTCGGTATGCATCACCGGCTTATCAATCACCCGTCCGGCCTGGATGGACTTCGGGTGACGAATCAGGCATGGTACATGCTTGTCATTCGTCACTATCCTTAGGTCGTCTGTGAACAAAAAATCAGTCCGTTGCCGAACGGGTCCTCAAGATTCAGGTCCGTATTTCTTCCCTGATATCGTGGATCCACAGGCCAGGGGTCCGAATAGTCCGCTTTTTTTGCGATCAGATAATCACAATATTGCTGTAATCCCACGACCTGAATAATGACTTGGGAAATCGGTGAGTCTTCCCCGGCGTGCCCGTCAAGATGAAGGAGGGCGTCTCCGAGACGGATCTGCATATACAAAGGCGACGTAAGGCTCTGTCGACCTTCCCAGTCCACTCGGAATCCCAAATAGTCGAGGTAGAACGCTTTCGCTTTATCCTCATCGAGCATTCGTACGACAGGAATAGCGGATCCAATCTTGAAACCGCAAGGTGGCGCTGGTTTCTTTGCTGGAGATTTGCGGGAAGATGACTGCCTGGGCGTTTTCTCCGGCTTGTTCGATAGGATGGAACACTTGCCAGTCTCGTCGTTGACCATGACGATGGTTGGTTGATCGCGGCGAGGATGAGATGACGCGTGCGAAGGTGGTCCCGAGTAGTAGAACTCAACGCTGTAGGTTCCGTTCTTCCGTGCCCTAGGGCGTCGGTTGGCTGGCACATAAGTGATGGCTTGGAGCCCTCCGCATGGGTGCTGCGTGCGCTTCGTCGCAATGAAGGCTTCGGCTTTCGTCACTGCTTCTTTTAGCGAGATAGTGGGCATGGCGTGCGCTAGTTGCCTATCAAATAGTATGCCGAATTCGGCATATTGTTTTACTAAGATCGAAATATCGTGGCAGTCTTTCGCTGAAATGTCAATCTTTCACAAACTTCATTGTCCCGAAGTTGTGTCACTATCTCCGACGTCTGCCAGTATAGCCTTCCGTCTATTCGAAGTATCAGTCCTGCAGCAAGCATCCAGCGCCATGTCCAAGGTGGTTGGGCCTAACTACCGTACTACCCACCATCCTGTGGAAATGGCGGAAGTGGTTGCAGTTAGGCCGAACCTGCAGGACGGATTGTCCTCAGTCGATGTGCTAGCCATGCATCCTCCTTTTTTTGCAGTACCCATTCGGACGCTTCAGTTTCCCGCGGTGGTTTTCACCATGCCGGTCGCGCTAAGGGCTAAGGTGACGCAACAGCCTCCGGACCTGGTATCTTTGCCAAGGCATGCTCTATTTCGTGTACAGATAGATGATCTCCAATAGTATTTCCATAATGCACGAGCAAGAAGCGTCCGTTTGGGCCGACGAGGAAATCAGCAGGCATCTTCGCCATTTCTAAATCCGCCCCTCCCCAAAAGCCATGACGCATGGCACGGAACCAGTCCACATAAAAACTTTGGAGCATCATGGACTTAAGGAATCCCAACCATGATGTCCTAACCGCGAAATCGCGGTAGATGTCCTGATTAGGATCCGGCACCAGTGAAAACGAGCAATCTCGGTTACCTGCATTTCTCTTAATCCCAATAGCTGAGGAATGAAAAAAGGCCACGGCCTCGAGACCGCTGTCATGTAAACGCGGATACGCCTTGGCAAAGTCGTGTATGCGGAGGTTGCACATGGGGCACGAGGCAAAGCGAAAGAACATCAGCAGGAGCGGTTTTCCACGGTACCGATCGAGCGATATAGGACGACCATCGATATCCACTGTAGCGAACGGCACAGCCTCATTACCTGGCGAGAGTTTCATAGCCTTAACCGATTCCTGGTTATCTGTCGTCAGCACTACGCGGTATTGCAGCAGCTTGCTAGAAGCTAGCGAATTGAATTGTAAATCGGCAACTTAGCTAGCGGATTTCTTCGTGGGCTGCGCGATGAAGGATCGACTTGGCTGGTCATGCACCTAAACGAATTTCAACCAGTTCATCCCTATCTTTGTCGGAGGTTGTCATGTGGTGTATGGTAGTGCTAAGTCAGAGTTTAAGAATCATTTACCTCCAGTTTTTTCAAGATTTGGATGCTCTGAGAGTATTTAATGCCCCGAATCTTGGTCGCGATGCCAAACCAAGTCTCCTCGGCATGCCGATTGCATCCCGAACAATTAGGAGAAACAGTGTGAACTAAATGTTTTAGCGCACAAAAGTTTCTCGTCAACTTTATGAGGAGAACAATGATGCGAAGATTTTGGATTGCTGCGGTAGCCGCCACAACTTTTGTTGGAGTTTCTGTTGATTTCGTTGGTGCGCAGAACCAGGTCGAAAGGCGAGTGGATAGGAATCTACGACAAGCGGATCGTCAAGCTCAGCGCCTTGGTAATCGTTCGAACTATTATACGGACAACACGTGGAAGCAAGTCACTCCGTGGGTAAGCAAATACGATTTGCAACCTGTTCAGCGAGCCGCCAATGCGGTCGCTAATGCTGCCAACGCAGCTTCCAATGCAGCAGCCAACACAGCCGCAAATGCACGTTTTGGATATGCCCAACCCAATGTCGCCAACGCGCAAGCTGGTTGGTTTTATGACTATTACGCATTGCCTTATACAAACTTCACGGCAAGGGCTGGCACTACTGATGCTTACTCTTCCGCACAAAGCTTCTATGACACCAATAACGATGGGGTCTACGACGAATTCTACACGTATCGCGATAGCGATAATAAAGGCAGATACGATGAGTACGACCAATATGAATTTGCCGAAACAAAGAAAGATAGTGTGGCACCCGATCGTCACGATGGCCTGTATGATGCACATCGCCATACTGTGAGGGGGAGAATAGAATCCTCCAAAACTGCCAAGGTGAACGGGAGCATGCATGCGATTGTTCGCGTCAAGGGCGACAAGGAGCCAATGACTATTGTCGACTTGGGTCCAGTCTCCGCATTGACCGCTGTAAAAGCTGACGTGGGTCAAGAGATCGTTGCTTCTGGCCCATTGATGCAGATCGGCGACAAAGAAGTCTTGGTGGCTGAATCGGCGCAGATTTCGAACAAGGAAGTCGTCATGTCGCGTAGTGCGCCGAAAATGATGGGCGTAGTCTTGGACTCGACATTGGCGGACGTAAAGATGGGTTCACACTCGATGGTTGTTGTCAAAACCGAGAATGGCAACCAACTTATTGATCTGGGTAGTTCCGATCAACTTAAAGTTAAGATTGCTCCACAAACTCAGATCATCGTATGGGGGGTTCCCGTACAAATGAGAGATCATAGCGTAATACTCGCTGATAAAATCGAAGTGAACGGCCAGACTCACGTGATCAAACGTTGGTAATCGATCTGAAGGCTAGAATTTGATTTGAATGACGCCCTCCTATTAGGAGGGCGTTTCTTTTTGCGCAGGCGACGAAGGTAGATCTGCCCTAAATCGGGTAGCACTAGGTAGGAGTCGGGCGCATGCACAGGAGATGTGCGAAGCCGTGGATAGGCCGATCCCGCAGAAGTACGACGCTTTCACGTGGTAACTGTCCAACCTTGTGGAAATCGCAGAAGCCTGTCGGAAGAAAGCGGACGCTGGCAAATTGGTTTGATCCATCCAGTGAATCCAGCCAACCAATTCGGGATTCTCGCTGCCAGCTGATGGAGGGAGCTTGCCGGTAGCTCATCCCCGTGGATAGGAAAAGGCATGTCGGAGAGAATTACGACGCTTTCACTGGCGGCGATATCTTGCGAGGCGACAGTGGACACGATTTTTCGACTTCCTTCGCCTTGACAATCCTAAAGATTACACTCTTTATAGCGGTATCTCTTTGCATTGATCCTCTTTTCATATGGTGCACTGTGTCTCTTACGATAGTCACAAATGAGCGATGCGTTAATCCTGACTCTACCGGTGATCGCCACCTTGGGACGCGTGACAGGTTTGATGCATCCATTCAATACGATTATCCCGGGAAGGTTATCGGCTGCCTTGCAGCGGCGCGGATGTTACAGAGTCGAACTCTTCCACAAGCGTGCTCGACCATTTGGGGGCCAATCTTCGATGGTGATGGTAATGCACTTGACCCTGTGGGCGTGATCAGTTCGTCACGCATGCCGGACTTGAAGGAACTGGAGCGGGGGCACGATGCGCAATATCTTAGAAGCCTTGCGGAAAGCGTGGTTCGATCCAAGGCTTGTGCCGATGTAGGAGAGGATTCATTCATATCTGATTTTGGTAAAGAAGCTGATATTACTCCCGGCACCCTGGATGCCGCTCGGCTCGCTGTCGGAGCAGCCTACAATACGGTTGATATCCTTTTGAAATCGCCGAACGGGGATACAGCTTTTGCGTTGGTATGGCCGCCAGGTCACCACGCCGAACGCGATCTGGCGATGGGCTTCTGCTACCTCTCTAATGCTGCACTAGCAGCGATGTACGCGAGGGATCACAGCGTTCAACGTCGTCCCGGCCATCGCAATAGGGTCGTAGTTATCGATATCGATCACCATCGAGGCAATGGAACCGCTGACGTTCTAGCCAATCAAGCGGACACGCTCCTGATAGATGTTTCGTACCGTTCTCCTTACGACGAGATTCGACAACGCTTTACTGACGGTCGATATGATCCGGTTACAGACCGATATCTTGAAGCGGGTAATGAATATCCATACTCGCGGCAAGACAAAGACTGGGGACTTGACGCTCACCCAATGGCCATCGCGCCGAATATCGTATCTGTCGAATTTGAAGGGGAGCAGATGCCTGAAGCGATTGTGGAGCGATTTATTGAGGAGGTTCTTCCCATCTTACGGAATTTCAGTCCGGACTTGGTTTTGTGGTCTGTCGGCCTAGACTCAGCGTTGGGCGATCCAATTGGCGGGCTTGGCAATCTACCCAGCTCATTTTACACCATGTTGAGAGGCCTCCGGCTGACGCTTCCGGATGCCAAGCACGGAGGCCTTTTGGAGGGAGGCTATGATGAGCTACGGTGGTTCACTTGCTTGCCTCCGGCACTGCTTGCTCTTCACGAAAACCCGAATGATACCGCAAACCGCTGTCGTGCTTTTGGCGTGTATCGAAAAGCATTTACCTTGTAATTCCAGGATGGTTTATGAAAGCAAATTGCCGGAAGGAGTCAGGCCCTTTCACTTGCGCCTTGCTCTGCTCGCACGACAGTTAACACGTGCAGCGTATCATCGCGAATCGTTTAGAGTCCACGATAAATCCTTCGACTTTCGAGCCCAACGAGAACCTGTCGAATCTCTTATTGAAACAAGCCATTCTCATCAGCGAAACCCAAGCGGTCAGGATTTTGAGAAAGTGCTTACAATTGTTTTTCGACAGTGGTTGATCCAAGACAATACCTGATGGATGGAATGGTTATCAGCCCACCAATTGGAGTTTCGGGAAACGTCTTCATTTGTTTGTTGGTGAATAATGACGCGCAACATTTCGCGCGTTGTCTCAATTGTTCGCGAACAACATCCATTGCTTCCGACAATGGTTGCCCTTCGCCAAGTTCCATCTGCGCAATTCGAGCTCGAATCGCTTCAATAGATTCAAGTTTCGAAAGGGTAAGTTCGTCGACGATGACGGTACCGTCGCTTGGTAACCGGATCGAGAACCGTCAAGCGATGTTCGCTCGATGCATTCAAAGCATTGGATTGTTCGACAGTGAGATTCGTTTCCATCAAATGTTTGTAGACTAGGATATGCTGTCAGCCAAAAATTGTTCGTGTATCCCGTCGAGCCGAACCGCCAAAGGCTGCTCTCCATCTCGCGACAAAAACTCTCTGTTCTGCGCGCGAACAGAGTCTGGCTCCCGCAATTTTGACGAGTGGTAGCGAACGAATGCGTGTGGGTTTTGGGAAAGTGAAATTAACGAGCAGATTGGCGGCGTTAGTTGGTGAAATGCTGGGTAAATCAACGATTGTATAAGGAACAACGCTTTTTACCTGGATGGGACAACGCTGTGGACGCGGTCTAATCCTGAACAACATGGTGGCCTAAAGACCATTACAATTCAACTTCGGGATCAAAATCGCTTGATAGATTGTCGTGTGATGGTCAGCAAAACAACATTCAAAACAAATAAGGAACAAGGAACAAAGATGAAACAGAACTCCACCACACGTAGAGCGTTTGCACTTTCATCCATTGCGATTACCGCGCTCGGCCTGTCATCCTTTGCCACCGTCTTGGCGGCGGAACAGCCAATCCCGAAGCCCCTCAAAGTCTACATCCTGGCGGGCCAGTCAAACATGGAGGGACATGCCGCAATCAGTACCTTTGACTATATCGGCAAGGATCCGCTGACCGCACCTATTCTCAAGGAGATGCGCAAACCCGACGGAACTCCACGGGTATGTGACAAGGTCTGGATGTCCTATTTGACCGGCCCTTATGATGGCAGTGCAAATGGCGAGGGCCTGGGGAAATTGACCGCCGGCTTTGGCGAACGTGGAAATCAACCTACCAAGGACGGCGGCAAGATCGGTCCCGAGTTCAC
>JANMNR010000456.1:0-19078 GCA_031368325.1 Pirellula sp. | reverse complement strand
CCGCGGCCGCCATGTAGTCCGCAACGTTCGCGCCAGCAACGGACACAATCGAGTAATCGGACGGTAGGCTCAGGTTCCATTCTCGTATTGCCGCCTCGCGGATATCCAGTTCGATGTCAGCTGCAATCACTCGATCGGATTCGGACAGTTGATACAGCACCAGCTGCGTGACGCTAACCTCGGGCTGCACTCGATCGGCGGCGATGGTAAATCCATAGTCGGCGGAAGGGAAGCGATAGACGAATAGTTGTCGCGATTGCACCGGTTTGCCTGGGAATTGCTCGGGTGCCAGTTGAGTCAAGCCGCGGAGGCCGGTCGGCTCGACGCTGACGGAACCGGAATTGGTTATTCGCAGATGTCCTGAATTCCGAATGGCCCCTTGAGGCTGCAAACTTAGTCCGTCGACGCGAACCGGAAACGCCCCAAGCGGTGTTTGACTACTAACGGTAACTTCGCTGTTGGCGGTGATCGGTTCATTGAGCGTGATCTCAAGCTGTCGCTGGTTGCCCTCGCCGACGACTTTCCAGGCGACGATTTTATCTCCTTCGACATTAAGAATCTCGCCGGGGCCAACCATGACAAGCGTTAACGCTTTCAATTGTCCTTGCAGCAGCTGATACGCAATGCGATGATCTTGTCGAAGCAAACCGGGGCCAACCGTGGCTTCGATCGTCGCACTGGTCGAAAAGAACGACTTACCCTCGCTCGTATTGCGAGCACTCTGCCACCGCAAGACTACATGTCCGGTCGCAGGTAAAAATCCGCGCCAGTCTTTCTCGACGAGGTGTGGCACAATCGCTTGTTGATCACGTGAAAACTCGATCTCTGCGCCTAAGCCTTGCAAACGGATGGGCACCACGGCGCTGGCGGCGACTTTGAAATCCAATCCTTGCCAATTAGCTGAATCGGTTTTCAGCGCCGCCACAAAGTCCAATGCAATCGGATAGCTGCCTGTCTTTGGAAAGACCAGTTCATAGACAGGCCCAGCACCGGAGTTCAATAATTCCAAACGATAATCCGAACTCTCCGGTAGCTGACTAATCGCTACGTTGCCCGCCAGGGCGGTGAGTCGAGTGCCAGCGACGCTAACGTTGGCTGTGCCTCGCAGCGAAAAGCTAACCGACTTGCCGCTCGGATGAAGTTCACCAACAAGCGATGTGTCAAGCAGTTCTACCGCGGGCGGCAAGGCGTTGCTACGATCCAGTCGCAACTCCAATTTTCCGCCCGTTGCTGTTTGCAAGCGATCGATCTGCCTGTTAGAAACAAGCGGCGCGAAGCCGTCTGCGGCCAGAGTCTTTCCGGTCACTCCAGCCATGTAACGAATGTGGATTTGCGAATCGAACCCAAGTGCCTTACCTGGCCTCAAGTGAGCGAGTTCGACGTTCGTGGGCAGGGACGCATGTTCGCTTCGAATACGAATCGTTGCTGTTCTTAGGCCATCAGCTTTGTCCGCGTCGGTGGTATTGAGTTGAAGATCGAGAAATCGCTTCGAATCAGCGGTGCGTACGGACCAGGAAGCGATAGACTCTCCCTGGACATCGATCACATCGCCAGTTCCGCCCAGTCCTAAGCTGACCGCATCGCCTTGACCTTGAACAACTCGAAGCTGTAGTGTTATGCTCTGCGAGATCTCCTTGATTCCCACTTGGACATCGGCTCGAGCGTTTGCCGAGTAGAGAAACGTAGGCGGCTTTGTGCGTCCCGGGCTCAAGATGATCGTATGAGCTTCTTGTGCAGTAGGAGCCTCCTGTACGGGCGGAGCTTCCTGTGCGTTGACTGCGTTCAAATCTGTGGTTTGTCCGAAACAACTTAGACAGAGACTGGTTAGGAGCCAAGCGATCAAGTGCGTTTTGAATAGAGTCATGATGATGCCTCAGGTCTAAGGAATAAGGACCAAGATTTGAGATTTGAGATTTAAGATCTGAAATCTGAAATCTGAAATCTGAGATTACTTACCGGTTACTGCTTAATACTCAACGCTTGTCCAATCATTGCTCGCAATTGTTGAACTCTTGGTTGACTAGCGCACTCCTCTGGTAGATTCGAAAGCAGCTTCTGCAACTCTGCCAAATCAACACTGTCGGCAATCGGTCCGCCAGTAAGCTTGGCAGCGAACAAAGCGGCTGTAGCAGCCAACTGCATCGACGCTTCAGCTTTCTCTAGTCGTGCTACGGTTGGTTCGTATGGGATAGGCCAACGACGTTCTACCATTTGATCAGAGGATACGTCGCGGAATCGCACTGAAACACTGCCAACGTCCCCTTTACCATTGGGTTTGATTTCAAATTGGTATACGGCCACGCCAGCTTCCGATGCTGCGAGCTCGGCTGCGTCGACTTTATCGTTGCGGAAGTCCTCTTGGTTGAGGCGATGCTTTTCGAATCCGAGTAGCTTGTAGCGTCCAACTCGCTGCGGATTGAACTCGACCTGAACTTTCACATTTTGAGCCGATGGTCGCAATGCTCCAGCGATTTGAGCAGCAAAGCTCTCGCTGGCAGCCTCTGCCGAGTCGAGCAAATAGTAGCGACCGTCACCTCGCCGAGTTAAAGCTTCCAATATTTCGTCATTCAAATCTTGAGCACTGATGCCCGCGGCATCGAAGGCGATACCGTCGTCTCGCAATTGAGTAACCAGCTTGGAAAGATTGGCGGGACTTGCGTCGCCCAGGTTAACTGCTCCATCGGTCAACAGCACGATTCGATTTTGAGCCCCAGCGAGCTGTTGTTCAATGGCCTTTTCTCGCGCTAACAACAAGCCGGCTTCAATGTTGGTACCACCTTCGCTGGGTAGGTTTTCGATGATTTGCAAAAGTGTTTCGCCTTGATTGCCAGAAACCTTATCAGCTAGCAGTCGTGGCGAGCTGGCGAAGCTGATCAGGGTGACTTGGTCGGCAGCGCTCAATTGTGCCGTGAGAGTTTGGAAGGCGCGCACAACCGCTTGACGGCGATCGGGACGCTCCATCGAACCAGAATTGTCGAGCAGCAGGGTCAGTCGCAGAGGAGTGTTTTGTGAGCGACCTGTGGCGGCGGTTCGCATGGAGACACGCAACAAGTTGCGTTGCATCAGGAAAGGATGAATCGCCTGTTCGACACGGCAGGCTAACTTTTGATTACCGCTGGGCAACGGATCGTGGTAGTCCAACGCGTTGACGAACTCTTCTATGCGGACCTTTGCGGCTTCAGGCCATTGACCTTGACTGAGTGCCGCCTGAGCGAGCTTAAAGGAAACATCGCTCACATGCAGTGAGAACGTTGAGAAGGCTTGCGCCGTGGCCGATTGTTCATCGATCGCTTCAACTTGTTTACGTTCAGCCAGTTGGGCTTTTAATTCTACGGCTTCTCGTCCACGATTGCTGGAAACAGCCTCGGGGCTAGGAGCCGGCGTGTGCAATCTTAGCCCAGCAGTTTCTCGGCCCAGGGAGTCTCCCGACGTATTTGAGGCTTTGCCTTTCAAGTCTCTTAGGCGACTATCGTAGGCCAAAGGGTTAGAATAAAGATCTGTTGCTTGGAGTTGTTGATCTCTCGACGTCTGGTTAAGATCAGGAAGTTTTTCGTTTTGAGCCACAACTGATTCTTCTTTCAACTCTCTTTCCTGTGTCTTGTCGGACCCTTGCAGATCTGAAAATTTATCTAATTCCGTACGCCATGCCTGATCTGGCTTCGCCTTTTGGGCTGCAGAATCCTCTTTCTTCTGGCCCTTGTTACCTCCCTCAAGTTGCCTCTCAACGTTGGTTTGTCGATCGATGTCCGCAGGCAAAATCGATGAACCAAAGCGATCGTTTGGTTGAGCTGCAAACTCCCCCCAAACATCAGTTGTTGGGTACATCATCGGTAACTTCGGATCCATAAAATCATTAGCCATTTTCGATTCATTATCCAAGAGCAATCGTCGGTAGCGTGACGCGCGATCCACTTGTTTGCCAGACATCTCCTCAAGTACTTTTTCCTCGCCGTCGGGGACTATTATCTTGGGAGTCACCGTCATCATTAGCGTCGATGTGTCCGACGGATGACTGTCATGCCATTCGTTGATCGTCAGAGAGGGAGCACTCTCGAGAGCGTCTAGCCGATACCCGAAAGAGGGTTGCTGTCCAGGAGTACCTGATGAGAATAAAGGAACGGCACGGGGCTCCTCTGTGCTTGGTGGAAGCGTTGCTGCTGCAATTGCGTCTAAGTCCCACAACCCTTTATCCCATTCAACAGCAGAATCACGACCGTTAGATTGCCACTTGTCCAAGCCCGGTTCGTTCGACTTCGTTGGAACCATCGTTTGGCCCAATTGGATTGCTCTGACGTAGTCTTCTGAAAAATGGTGAGGGAGCTTAGACTCAGCGACATCAAAGTTTGCGATCGAATTGCCCAAGTAGCCCTCTGGCGGTCCGCCACCAGCTCCTCCCAACTTTTCTTTGGCTCTAATTTTCT
This sequence comes from Pirellula sp., assembly GCA_031368325.1. Lineage (GTDB taxonomy): Bacteria > Planctomycetota > Planctomycetia > Pirellulales > Pirellulaceae > JBKCUI01. The sequence goes on along the minus strand of JANMNR010000456.1, from coordinate 14,657 downwards.
CGCGGTCTGGAATGAGGCCATCGGCATCCACCACTCCAAAGTCTACATCACTCGCCGATCCGCCCTTACCGGCCGCGTCCATCGATCCACTAGACCTGCCACTGAAGTTTCCCGTGACGCCCACTGAGGGAGGGGTCGTTGAACGGCCAGGTTGACTGTACCGGTTAGGGGCGGGCGCGAAGTATTGGACATCATCGTTGAGGTAGTAAGCATTCGGTAACGTTGCACCCCGTTCCGCATTTGTCACCGCTGCATCAGGGGGTGACGGTGCCGGTTCGTTCAAGTATGAGTAGAGACTGCCATCGGTTTTCCCATCGAACCTTCTAGTGAATTTTGTAGCGGCACTCCTTCTTGATTGAACACTTGGTAGCAACATCAGACAAAGCAACACGCTAGCCGCAGTAACCAAGCCCCCTGCCGTAGCCCATCGCGACCATAAAGACCTATTGGATGTGTTCGTCGAGATTGTGATCGCGTTTTTTTTGTCAGCCACACCGTCCAACACAGCCAATACCCGCTCACGCCGATCTGCTGGCAACTGCCAAGCGTCCTCCGGAACCGAAGCATCAATATCCATCGACGGTTCGCCTGCTCCGACTTGGCATAGCAAGCCGTGTAGATGCCCAAGATGCTGATAGTAAGCCGCCACCTCGGGACGCTGTTCCATCAACAACTGCAGTTGATCACATTCGAAGTCGGACGCTTCTCCCATGACGAGATTCATCAAGCGAACCTGGAGCTCGGTGTCGATCGCATCGCTGTTACTAAATTCTTCGTTCATGATTCCTCGTCAACTCCTCTAGGCAACAGACCGGTCGCAAGCTTCTTTAGGACTTGATGTAACCGGTATCCCACATTGCTGACTGTCAGTCCCGTTCGCTGGCTGATGTCTCGGTACTTTAGGTCGTCGTAATATTTCAATTGCACGAGCCGGCGATCTTTGTCTGGCAATTGACTTACCAAATGTCGGAGTTTGGCTACTGTCTCCATTTGGGCCATCAACTCGTCTGGCGTTTCATCAGTTCCTTCATCCATCAACGTCGCATCCTCATCACGAACGAGTGTCTCGCGACGGCTCTTGCGCAGGTAATGGAATGCCCGATTGCGAACACTGCGAAACAACCAAGCTCGCGGTTCGTTGACGTCCGTCCATTTGGCGTGCAGTTGCAGGAAGACTTCCTGAACAATTTCCTCAGCGACAGCTCGGCGGCCGGTGAGCGAAAAAGCATAGCGCAGCAAGTTCGACTCTTCGCTATCGAACAAAGTTCGTAGTGTTGGTGAACCCGCATCGGGTGCTTCCGTCAGGTTGACTTCTGGAGTCGATTTCAACATTTCCTCGTCACGCTGTACTTCTCCACATCCAGCCGATTTGTTGGTCCCTACATACAAGACCATCGACAAGGAGATTTATTAGACTGAATTCTGAGAGTTTTTGCGAAATGACCCTCGCGAGTTCGGATTGCCCATCGAAATTCGCACACAATGGCCGCTTTCCTGTTCGGGATGCACTGGGAAGCGAAAATGCAACTGTCTTCGAGCCGTTTTAGCCGTTAGGTCCGATCCTTGCCGAGACTAAAAACGCATTAGCAAACATCGAACAACTCCAAACCAGTACCCGAGCCAAGGCAGCGTAGGCCTCAATCGGCAACGTGTGGAAGCTTTTGTACTATTGACACGGGCGAGGATAGAGCCTACCGGAAACGCGCCCTAGGGCCTACGAAATACTCCAAAAGCAACAAGTTCATTCAGTATTACCGGTATGCACAAGAGGCGACCCGGGAATCGGGAATAATAAACTATCCTCAATGGCAGGTAGATTTTGGTGACCCGCTAGAAGCCGGGATAATCAGGGACAATAAATTGGCAGACCACGGGAAACTCCCCAAACTGCAGCGATAAACACAACTTTGGCTTAGGACGTTTTGCGAAAGGTAATACCATGAAAGGGCATCCAAACGATTGGCCTGACAGGCTAACCAAGAGATGCACGTGCGTACTGGAAATGGTTTGAAGACAAGTGGAGGCGACTCCCACCCAAGCAGCTCTCAGCCAGAGGCTTGATCAAAGACCCAGAGTCGTTAGTTCCATTCGTGCTACACATCATGTCTTCAAGACAACCAGTGAGGCCCTCAAGTTCTTCGAATCCCCCGACATCCAGTCGGTCTGGTTCGGAGTATGCCCAACAAGTCCCAAAGCCTAGGCAAGAAAACGACGTGAGGGAGTCGAATGACCGAATAGTACCGTCGACATGTGGTAATGCCGAAGGAGGGAAGGCGCTCAAGCTATCACGCGATTCCGGAAGCACACCGTTCTCACTCATCGAGACTAGAAAATCAAAAGTCTTCGGTGCCCTTTCGCCCATCTCCTTGGAGTCGCGAGCGATGGAGACAATTGGGAACGGACATCTTTAGGACACAGTGCCAGACTTGGGATGACGGTTGCCTTTCGTTGAGATAAAGCTACTTGTCAAACTTTATGCTTCGAATCTCGCTGCGGTTGATCGTAAGCTCCCCAGGGATTTTCTCGACACCAATACCCGTATTTCGAAACATTCTACCTAGGTACGGAATGGCTCCCAGAATCGGTACGCTTTTCTCAACTCGAACCGTACGTGTTGCGTCAGCAAGGACAACCTTTGAATTGTCAAAACGTACGATTTTCCCAGCGTCTGTTTCGATCGATGCGGACTTGGCGTTCTTCAGAACAATTTCGCACACTTGATCGATAGCGTCGTTTGGAATTGCGATCTGCGATACGACTCTTTCGTCGTCCGCGTGCGTGGGTGTCGATTGACCGACAGAGAAGCAGAGAACGATTATTGCGACGAAGTGTTTCATTGGACTCTCCGAACAATTCATGGGCAAATTGATATAATTGGCTTGTATTGCCAAAATCAGTTCGCAGGCGTCAAGATCAATTCAAACCCAATGGTGAGTTTGTGCCATCGACGAACAAAGGAATTGAAGCGAAGCGGCGATATTGCGTGTTATCAGTGGAATGCCTAACTGGCACATGGTATTGAACTTGCCGAAATCGAGAGCGAGAATGGTCGTGCTTAATGTGTCCTTTGGGTTTGGGGTTGGAAGTTGAGACTGACTTTAGCGAATCAGCATCTGGTGTTTTGAGTCGCCAGATTTTATTCGAATGGCTCGCACCCCAAATCCAGGACTTACATGGTTTCTTTATCTGTCCACTTCGTCCCACGGAGATCACCAACGTGAAAAACCGCCTTTTCACATTTGCCTGCGTCGTCGCTGCAATCGGCTTCGTAAGTGCCTTCGCCTTCGCTCTCAATAGTCCAACTTCGCATACAGACCAAGTGCTTGCTCCATTCGAGTTTCGACGTGAAGCTGCACACACTGCTGAAATTGCCGCTCAAAGCCTGTTCCTGGGCGTTGCCACTTCGTCGCCGAAAGACTTCGTGCAACACTTGCTCCTGGGTGTTTGCAATAACGAAATTGATACGCTGCAGAGGTTTGCCGAGTCACTTCATGCAACGCAGTTCAGTCACGATGGCGAAACATTCACGTACTACGATCTTCGTGATCAACCTCGCGATCCTGTGACGGAGCGCTCTCGAATGATCAACCCGAAGAAGCCCCTTCGCGTGATGAACCGTGCCGCATTTGATGTCGCGGATCCGGACGTCAAGGCCCTTCATTTCGAAATGGCGAGTACCTATTACGGCAATCGTTTTGTTTGTGTCGAGGTAGCGGGAGAGGGTTGGGATGGTCGCGAGTATCGAACACGAGTTGTGGTGGCGGAGGTCGGTGACGGCTGGTACGCCATGCCCCGTTGCCGGAGTTCAAAGAGCTTCTACAAGATCGCAGATGCTATGAGCCTTGGTCGTGCTGATGCGAAGTAAGCCAAATAACAAACGCATGCAAAAGAGCCGGCGGACGGGACGGTTTTTGACAGGCGGCAAGTGCGCATTCGAGAAGAAATGAGTGATCGTGTGTTTGGGAGATGCGCCGCCGAACAAAGCGGATTTCCCTTTCGATACCACCGCGCTAACCTTCATCCCGACGAACGTGCCACGTTCGATGCCCATGTTGGCGTCACAAAATACGCTTAACAATCCATTGCATCGAAGTGGAGGATCGGCCGCTTCGACTTTTTGAAACTTTGCGTGCCGCGAACCGAAAAATTGCGAGGTTCTTTGCATCCTCGGGTATGAGATGATCGCATGATTTCTCGTTTACGCCTAATTAAGGCTGAAGTAGAGTAACACGAGGGGCGAGGCGTTCAGAAATGCCCGATCTTCGAGGAATTCATTCCCTACTTGCAAGAAGCAGGGGATCTCGTTCCAGAGGGTGCCGAGGAAGTGGTCGATGCGCCACTCTACCGAGCAGGCGCGAGCACAGAGGACGGATGGAAGAACGTGAATCTACGCACTCCGTTTCTCCGGAAGCTGGCCACACCCCGTGGAGGAAGCTATTCCACTGCATGAGGGCATCCAGCAAACCGAGTTGGCGCAAAACCGCCTAATGCAGGTTGTTTGCAAGTGGCTCGGAAACAGCCGCCAGTCGCCCATAATTTTTACTTGCTCGTTACGGATGCGGACCTACAAAGAGCGTTCTGAATCTCTGGTACACCGGGCGCTCGATTGAGCAAAAAACGCCTCTCCGACAAGCAAATAACGCTCTGCAAACCCCGGTAAGTGTTAATCATTCCAGTGAAAAAAACCAAGCAAAAGACAGGCTAGAAGTGGTCTTTTGTAGGAGTTCAGAGGCAAATCAAGCGGAGGACAAGGGATTCGAACCCTCAACCGGTTTCCCGGCGCCTGATTTCGAATCAGGTTCCTAACCATTCGGCTATCCTCCAGTTCACCCCCACAATCTACACTATTTCCCCCTATTTCAGCAAGGCTTCTTGAAAACGACTCTTCAGAAGGGAGCCCTACGCGACTCCTGTTTCGAGTTTGCGAATTACTTCCTGTAGTTTGGTTTGATTGGTACTGTAGTCTGGGTGCTCCGTGACCAGTATCAATGCCAAGGCGATCGCGTTCCGTTGCGTCATGGTCAGAAGCTCATGCCAACCTTTCGGGAGCAAATCAAATCGACACAGGCGATCAATAAAGCCGTAGGGATGCTCGTCGTTCAATTCCGCAATAAGGAATGCAGGGAGATGAAAAATAAAGCCTGCAAGATCAAAAAAGAATGGAGCGGCACTGCATCGTGCCAAATCTGTAGGAGAAATCCGTTGCCAGTCGGGCTTTTCATCCTTTGCTCGAAGCTCAACTCTCTCTTCGTCCGAAGCAAAGTCATCCAGGCCTTTGGCTTCAAACAAACCAATTCCCTCGCCGAGCTGAACACCATGAAACGCGGTGCGTACTTCACCGATGATTTGGTCGAGCTTAGGGGCAAATTTGTCGACCCACCGCTTATAAGCTTCAATCAATAGCTGATCTCGCGTTCGATCTTTGAGTTCGTCGATGTCATCCTCAGTTATTCGAAAACAGCGATCCTCAGGCATTCCGTTGTTAACGCTCCTTTGAAAAGCAAATTCGCAATTGTGTAAGCGTACCCTCGTCGGAAGGATATTGTAGTCGGTGGACATTTATGGCGTTGACGGTCGAAGGCTTCGTTTTAACTGCTTGTTCGTATTCAGCATGGAGCGCGCCACCTGGCCCTGCAAGTACTGGTATATGAATTCGTTTGGGCTACGCGTCGCTCCAGCGGTGCGGCCGTATCTAGAAATGACAACAACAAATGGTGGTTTCTCATCTGACCATTCTGATTGCAAATCGATTCCGTCCGGATCGAATTGGAATTTGATACGCACGTGCGTTTGAAGGTCTTTGATATCCGGGACGTAGCGGAACGTCGATTTGTTAGCCTCGACGTACCGGCTCAAATCATCCCAGTTCTCGGGCCACGTTCCACATTCGTCTAGGTAGTCGATAAGCAAATCCCCTGCTGCTTGGACTCGATAACCATTGGCGGCGAGGTCTTCGATTCTTCCGTTGATTTCCATTGCGGCAGTCATCAACACAGCGACAACAGCAACTAGGATCAGCAATGTGCGAATGGAGATTTGTAATTTAGCCATCTTCGAATGGAATCCTCGGCAGACTTAGTCCAGACCACACGCGATCGACAATTATCCTGAGCAGGAAACAAAAGCAATTTATTCGGCGAAACTGGGCAATGGAAAAAACGGGCATCGGCATTGTGCTTGGGGCACCACGGCCCCCCAGCGTAGGCCAAAGCGGTTTTTCAATCTGCGTTTGGCACTTGGGTCGCCCGCGTTTCCCGCTCGCAAATCATATGGTCTTTGCTTGCTCGATGTCGAATAAAGGCTAAAGCAATTCCTACACTGTTTAGACCAACGAGGAGGAGGGCCATGCCTATGCAAGCTGCATTGTCCGTCTGGATCGCCAGCCTCCAAATCGAAAAGAACACCGCAACAATGACCATTATCACCAACAGTGTACGAATAGTGAACCTTCCTGAAAGCTCGTCCGCTGCCTCAACGCCGTTCCGGCGTAAATCGCTGATCAACAAGATGCTCGAAATCGTCTGATGCATTAGGAAGACGATCGAAAACGGGATCCCCGCTCGATCAGGACCCAAACTAAGGAAGAACTCCACAATGACCAGACAGATCGCCAAGATCGGTGTCATCATCAACGTTACAAAGGAACGCCAACGACGAGCCCAAGCTGCAAACACCCCAGCAATAATGCCGGAGCAAGAGCAAATCCAACCGCTGATTAGTATCGAGTGGATTTCGACGGTAGCAATCAGCGTAGCGATGCTAAGCCCCAAGAGATGTATCGATGCTGCCACGGACGCCTTCGAAAGAGGCGCGGATCCTACTGCACCCGGGAGTGCCACAGTCACTTCTTCGGGCATTGGGTTTTGGTCCATAACAATACCGACAAAATATAGGGCTAGTAGGCTTCCAAGTTTCGACCATTCATTGAACAGTTGCAACGCAACGAAAGAAAGGGGGGAACCGGTGGAGGTTAGTCGAGAAACGGCGTCGACCATTCGACTTTTCGATTGGGTAAAACGAGCTTGAATTTCGCCGAAGAGAGGTGATTCAAATCCTGCCAATCCGCTGCGGCCTTTGTTTTTCCTTGCAAAAGCGAGCCGAAAACCCGGAATGATGCAGAAATCTCGGGGCGAGGGAAGCTCTAAAGCGCTACGACGGTATAGCAAACGAATGGCGATTTTTCTTGTTCTGAGTATGCTAGACCCATTGTCGTTTGGCTATGATCTTGCGAACCATCAACTTATGAGCCTCTCCATAAGCTACGTCACCTTTGTTTAGGCAGTGAAAAGTAATGAAATTTTGTGCGGGAATAGGCGTTCCGTTTGTCTTGTTTGCTAGTTTGTTATTTACCCCGCTGTTTGCGCAGCCTTTTCCAAATAAAAAATACGGGCAAGAGGACAAGTTTCGTCAACTCGAAGAGATCCTTCCCACACCCAACGGATATCGCAGCGCGGCCGGTGAGCCGGGTCCGGATTACTGGCAGCAGAAGATCGATTACAACATCGATGTCACGCTCAACGATGCTGACCAGACCATTCACGGCAATGAGTCGATTCGGTACCACAACTTATCGCCGCACACGTTGCGCTATGTTTGGGTGCAGCTCGATGCCAACATTTTCTCACCCGATAGTGCGGCTAACAAAACAAGACCCACGAGTCGACTCGGCCAAGGTGGTCGTATGTCGACTTACGAGCTAGAAGCCATGATGCTTCGGCAGACCTTCGATGGCGGTTGCAAGATTGAGTCGGTCACCAATCACAAAGACGTAAAGCTCGCCACTACGATCGTCGACACGATGATGCGGATCGATCTGGGAGACCCGCTTCCACCGGGTGAGGAGTTCACGTTCAAGATCAAGTGGAACTACAAAATCAACAACGCGAGGATGCTCAATGGCCGAACCGGCGCCGAGTTTTTTGAAAAGGATGGAAACTACATCTACGAAATGGCCCAGTGGTTCCCTCGACTAGCAGCCTTTACCGACGTGACGGGTTGGCAACACAAACAGTACCTAGGGCAAGGTGAATTTACCCTGGAATTCGGTGACTACATTGTACGAATCACCGCTCCATCGGACCACGTGGTGGGTGCAACAGGTGTCTTGCAAAACCCGAACGAGGTTCTTAACGCTGCACAGCTAGAGCGACTAGTGGCGGCAAAGAAGGCTGACAAGCCGATGTTCATCGTCACCCCCGAAGAAGCCAAAGCGAACGAGAAAAGCAAGTCGGACAAAACCAAGACTTGGGTCTTTCACGCGGAAAATGTCCGCGACTTTGCGTTTGCATCCAGCCGTAAATTCATTTGGGACGCACAGGGCCACAATGTAAACGGCAACAGTGTCATGGCCATGAGCTATTACCCGAACGAGGCCGAACCGCTGTGGAGCAAGTACAGCACGCATGCGATCATCCATACGCTTAACGTGTACAGTCGCTATACGTTTGATTACCCCTATCCGATCGCCATCAGTGTGAACGGTCCAATCGGTGGAATGGAATACCCGATGATCTGCTTCAACGGTCCACGGCCTAAAGAGGATGGAACCTATTCTGCAAGTACCAAATATGGTTTGATCTCAGTGGTGATTCACGAGGTCGGGCACAATTACTTTCCAATGATCGTCAACAGCGACGAGCGTCAATGGTCCTGGATGGACGAGGGGCTCAACACATTCCTGCAGTACTTGGCCGAACAAGAGTGGCAAGACGAGTACCCGTCACAACGTGGCGAGGCTGAGTTTATCGTGCCGTACATGCAAAGCTCCAATCAAGTTCCAATCATGACCAACAGCGAATCGATCATGCAGTTCGGTCCGAATGCGTACAGCAAACCAGCGACCGCGTTGAACATTTTGCGAGAATCCATTTTGGGTCGCGAGTTGTTCGATTTTTCCTTCAAAGAGTACGCAAGGCGATGGAAGTTTAAGCGTCCGATGCCTGCGGATTTCTTCAGAACGATTGAGGATGCCTCGGGTGTGGATTTGGATTGGTTTTGGCGAGGTTGGTTCTACACAACCGATCATTGCGATATCGCAATCGACAAAATCGAACAGTTTCAGATTGACAAATCCACTCCAGACGAGAGAGCGGCTCAAGCCAGGGCGAAGAAGGCCGAACGAAGACCGTCGTTGTCCAAACAACGGGATCTGCCGCTAGAAAAGAGAACCACCAAGTACCCCGAGCTAAAGGATTTCTACAACGAGTACGATCCAAGCGAGGTTACAGAAGAGCAGCGCAAAGCATTCGAGAAGTTCAAGAGTGAGCTTTCAGAGAAAGACAAAGCGATGCTCGAATCGAATGATCGCTACTATCGGGTGACATTCAAGAATGTGGGCGGTTTGATAATGCCCGTCATCTTGATGGTTACCTTTGAGGATGGGACGACTCGCGAGATTCGAATTCCCGCCGAGGTCTGGAGAGTCGATAGCAACCAGTGCGATACGCTCTTCATTGCCAATAAACCGATGAAGTCGTTGGAGTTGGACCCGTATCGAGAAACCGCTGACATCGACCGCAACAACAACTACTTCCCACCGGCGATCGAGTCTACCAAATTCCAACTCTTTAAGTCGCGTCGAGCGGGTAGAGACGAAGAATCGGGGGGAAATCCCATGCAAGCGGCCAAGGCAGCTGAACAGAAGAAAGCTGAAGCAACAAAGGCCGAAGCAGCGAAGGCCGAAGCAGCGAAAGCTGATGCAGCAAAAGCGAAAGCTGTCGATTCGGCAGCGAAGCCCGTGACAGCAACGGAAACGAAAATTGAGCCTGCTGTACAAGCGGTGCCCGAAGCGACTGCCGTTCCAAAAGCAGAGGCAAAGCCGACTCACGAGCCAGCCAAAAAGAAGAAAGACAAGGCCAATAAGAAAAAGAAGAGCAAAGAAGACAAATGACTCGTCTCGTAACTAGTCATGCGATGATCTACAGAGCCTTTCGACTGTTATCGTTTATTGGTGTTTGCCTGTTGCTTGGCTTACAGGCTGACGCGCATCCATTTCACCTCTGCGTTGGTCAAATGAAATGGAACGCTCAGTCGAAAGTTTGGGAGGTCTCGCTTCGATTGCACCCACAGGACTTAGAGGCTGCGATCAATAGGGAGCAGGTTCAAAACGGTTCTAAAGCCAAAGTAGGAATTGATGACGATGGTTTTTCTGCCGTAGCGACCCAGTACTTGAGCTCGCATTTCTTTCTACGCCGCACGCCACAAGTCATGAACAAGGAAGAGTTCAACGTTATTGTGGGTTCGGAGTCAGAGTCGCGCGCTTCGGAAAGCGATTCCTCGAAGCTAAAGTGGATTGGCACGGAGCAGGAGCGAGGGTGGTTATGGATACACTTGGAGATGACGCCTCCCACGGTTGATGCCGAGCGTCAGAAACTGTGGTTCGTACACAGTCTCTTGATTGCAAACGTAGAACGCCAGGAGAATACGATTGCTATAGATCCGGTCGCAAGTGAAAAGTTCTCGCTCGAATTTCGCAAAGGGCTAGAATTTCAAGAAATGAAGCGAAATCGCTAGACTTGGAAAGGGAAAAGCCCTCGAGATGAATTTAAGGGCTTTCCCAGTTTCTATCGATCCCATTTTCTATCGATCAACGAAAAGTTTTAGCGCATCGAGCACATCAAGCATTTGCTTTTGGGAAATGTCAGCCCACTTGCTAGCGCGATGGCGAACGATACTGAGCTTAAACTGCTCGAGTGCATCGGCGATGTCGGGAGGAAGATCCGGCAAGCTTACGAACGGATTGCCTTGTTCTTTGGATGCGTCAAACGATTCCGATTCGTAACCAGGATCGCCGGGATTTGCTTGGCCTGCGATGGATGGCTCGTAGTCTTCGTCCCCAAAATCGGGGCCCTCGGCAAGCGGTCCACTCGATTCAGCCCGATCACGTTTCTCGCGATCGGATTCCTCTTCGGCTTCGACGGTGAGCGAATCGAAATCGTCATCCACTTCCGAGGTGATCAATTCCTCGTCGCGAGGAGCATTCTTTGGGTCCCCGCCGCTCGACTCCCAACGGGTCTTGCGCATTTCAGAGATGCTCCAGTTGCTCCGCATGGCGCCCTCAAGCCACAGTTCCGCGTCATCCCAATCGATGGCTGCTAAAAAATGGCTCCAATAGAGACCTGGGTAACTTGAGGATGTCTGCCCAAACCTCTCGAACACTCGACGCAAACGGCCGACGTGTTGGCTCGTTACCGCTCCCACTTGCTTTGCCCAAGTCTCATCGCTAAAGCTATTGGATACCGCATCGGCGGCGATCAGTGCGGATCGCCATTCGGAAATGATCTTGCCTTTCTCCCAATTGGTTTGACTGATTAGCGTATGCCATTGCCCAACAAATGGTGCTGTGACCATCTGAGATTGCGGATCAAGCTCGCCCACGCTCTCAGCCTGCAAAGCAGCGTTTTCGACGGGCGATTCGACATTGGATAAAAATGCGGGAGGTGGTGTCATATGCAATCGTTGCAAGGGGTTGGAATAGGGTTGGTATCCAACTCGCTGGGAATCGCGACTTGGGTAACATCGATGAAAGAGAGTACCGCATAGGTCGTGGTTCACCAACGTCCGAAGACCATGAACTAACATGAATGATTATTAAAGCGATCAGGACGTGTCACTTAGGGAAACTTTTAGGGCGAGGTGCGCTTGTCTGCCGGGGCATTCGCTATGTGCAAAACACGTTGATAGCACGGGATGGGGCCGCGAGAGGCTAATTGATCCCGTGTTCATTTTCGTGAGTACAAATTGCCATCGACAGCGCTCCTCCGTGTTGACTTTAACTGATAAACAGAGGATTATGAGGACGTCCAATCGCGTCGCACTCGCCAGCTACTCGGGCCAAAGGTGAGGTTAACCTGCCGCAGATTGTGCCCACCCACTGCCGAGGAATTGATCTTGCTATTTCGCTTTGCGATTCTCCTTACGTTCTTCTTCGTCCGTTGTATCCTCGTTGACAGCCGATCGGTTTCCGCGGACGACAAAGTCGATTTCAATCGCGATATCCGCCCCATCCTCGCCGACAAGTGTTTGTCTTGCCATGGAGCAGATGCAAAACATGTCGAAGCAGGCCTACGACTCGACCAATCAGACTCCGCAATCGCTAAGCTCGAAAGCGGCACTCAAGCGATCGTACCCGGCAACCCGGATGCCAGTGAGCTGATTCGCCGGATTCGGCTGCCTGTCGAAGACGATCTTCGCATGCCTCCCGTTCGATCGCATAAGAGTCTATCGCAAGCCGAAATACAAACGCTGGAACGCTGGATCGCCCAAGGTGCCGAATACAAGAAGCATTGGGCATTTGTTCCAGCCTCGCGACCCAGCCTCCCCGCAGTTGCGAAAACGGGAGCTCCACAGTGGGGCGTGAACGCAATCGATGCCTTTGTCTTTGCCAAGCTACAATCCGAGGGGCTCTCTCCATCGACTGAAGCATCGCGAGAAACGCTGATTCGTCGCGCTTCGCTCGACTTAACGGGTCTGCCGCCGACGATTGCCGAAGTCAATGCGTTTATCAACGACTCGAACCCGACCAACATCGCATTTGAAAAGGTAATCGACCGGCTTCTTGATTCGCCTCGCTATGCCGAACGGATGACGATGTGGTGGCTAGACGGTGCACGTTATGCCGACAGCAATGGCTTTCAGTCGGACGATCAACGGTTCATGCATGGCTGGCGAGATTGGGTCTTGAATGCGTTTCAAAAGAACATGCCCTTTGATCAGTTCACGATTGAGCAGCTTGCTGGCGACCTGCTCCCCGAAGCGACGGTGGATCAGAGGACTGCGACTGGCTTTAACCGCAACAATCGCCAGAACGGCGAGGGGGGCTTGATCGCAGAGGAATGGCGCATCGAGGGAGTCATCGATCGCGTGGAAGCAACGTCTGCTGTGTGGATGGCCTTGACCGTGGGTTGTGCGCGTTGCCACGATCACAAGTATGATCCAATCTCACAGAAGGAAATGTACCAATTCTTTTCCTATTTCAACAACGTGCCCGAGTCGGGTGTCGCGTCCCCTGGGAATACGGCCCCTTTACTTCGTATACCTAGCACTTTAGATACTGACAAGCTAACAGATCTCGATGCAGCGATTGCGGCGGCTGAGATGGAGCTCAAGGGCGCAGAGAACAAAACAACCGCAGCGGCTGAGGCATGGGCAGTCAATATAGGTCCAAAGCTTCTTAAGAGCTCCAACGTATGGCGAGTTCTAGATGGCCAGCTGACTGGACGCGGCGGCTCCAAGTTGGCCGCCCAAAAAGACGGCATTATTAGAGTTACGGGCAAGACACCAGCCATGGATGTCTACTCGCAAACCCACACCACAAGTGAACCTCGCAAGTTGACCGCGATCCAACTCGAAGCGATACCACACGCCTCCAACGCCGCCAATGGCTTTGGGCGAAAAGGGAATGGCAACATCGTTCTCGGCGAGTTCGAAGCTGAGATGGTATCCGCCGCTTCGCCTCAGACTGTTATTCCGCTCAAAGTCGAAAGAGCCTTTGCGGATTACTCGCAGGCCGATTGGCACATTTCGTCCGCGATCGACGGCAACGCATCGTCCGGTTGGGCGCTCGACGGCCTTGACCCAAACAAGCAAATCACGCGTCATGCCGTATTTGTTTTCAAAGAACCGGTAGTGCTTGATGTCGGCAGCAAGTTTACGATCCGCTTGAAACAGGAATCGCTTGCTAATCACAACTTAGGCATGTTCCGCTTGTCAGCCACCGAGGATTCCGATATCAGCGAAACGGTCGTCAGCCCGTTGCCGGAATCGCTTATGGCAGCGGTTGCGACGCCCGTTACGGAACGCTCCGATGAGCAAAAGAAGTCCATTCTGGATTACTATCGGACACTTTCCGAGAGTCCAGTGGCTAAGTCAAAGGCGGCGATTGAGGCTGCGAAAAAGGCCAAAACGGAATACGACAAGAATATCCCTTCCGTCATGGTCATGCAGGAAACCCCAAAGCCTCGCGATTGCTTTGTGTTGGTGCGTGGGCAATACGACAAACCAGGGGAACAGGTTACTGCCGCATTGCCAGCCGCATTGCCTCCTCTCCCTGCCGGTGCCCCCAACAATCGTTTGGGTGTCGCTAAATGGCTCGTCGATCCCACGCACCCACTAACATCGCGAGTTCAAGTCAATCGTTATTGGGAGCTGTTCTTTGGTGTCGGCATCGTCAAATCGAGCGAGAACTTTGGTATGCAATCACAGTTCCCAAGTCATCCTGAATTGCTCGATTGGTTGGCGACGGAGTACATTCGGCTTGGGTGGGACACTAAGGCGATTCTCAAGACAATGCTCTTGAGTGCAACGTACCGACAGTCATCCGTCGTCACGACCGAGTCGTTGGCCCGCGACCCGGAGAATCGGTTGATTGCTCGTGGCCCTCGATTCCGATTGCAAGCGGAATTGGTTCGAGACAACGCGTTGTCCATTAGCGGGCTATTGGTTGAGAAGGTGGGTGGTCCCCCTGTACGACCTTATCAACCCGAGGGCATTTGGGACGAAATCAATGTCTATGGCAATCTCCGCAACTACAAACACGACATGGATACCGGGCTGTATCGTCGCAGCATGTATACGATTTGGAAGCGGACTAGCGCGCCTCCAAACATGCTCATCTTTGACATGCCGGGCCGCGAGTTGTGCGTCGTTCGCCGATCTCG
>JANMNR010000205.1:0-13768 GCA_031368325.1 Pirellula sp. | reverse complement strand
GGCTTCGTCGTCATGACAATCAACTATCGGTTGGTACCGAAGCATCCTTATCCCGCGCAGATCGATGATTGTTACTTGGCGCTTGATTGGATGAACACACATGCGGACGAGTTGGGGATAAACGTAAATGCATTGGGGGTTTGGGGCTACTCTGCAGGGGGCCATTTATCTGCTTTGCTAGCGACGAATCCCAAAGAGGGTTTGCCACGTATCAAGGCAGCGGTGGTCGGTGGGGCTCCCTGCGATTTGACTCAGATCCCAGACGATAGCAAAATGTTAGCACCCTTGCTGGGAGGAACGCGAGCCAAGTATCCAGCTCGGTACGCGGACGCTTCACCGGTGACGCACGTCAGTCAAGACGATCCGCCAGTTTTCCTTTTTCACGGCAAAAAGGATTGGTTGGTCTCGCCAGCGAACTCGAGGGCAATGCTGGATGCTTGCGAGAAAAAAGGTGTAGCCTGCCAGCTTTTGGTCGTAGAGGACAAAACCCATTTGATGACATTCATTGACAAGGATGCGACCGAAAAATCTTTTATGTTCTTGAAAGAGCACCTTGCAGGCGATAAGGCCAGGTAATTCGGCACAACTTGAGTGTCCCTCATGCCAAAAGTGCAATTACTGAGTGAGATCCTTGCCTGCCCAGGATAGAATGGAGGGTCGTTTCCGATCCGATCCGCATTATGCTCCGATACTCACGCTCGAAAACAATTACCAGATGAAGTTGTTGCAACGAACGATGGTCCGCTTAATGACAGTCTTGGCACTGGCCACGTTGCTGGCTGGTCAATCCAAATGCAGCGCCGATGAACGTTCCGCATCGCTGTCGACAGATAGCTATCAGGCTTGGATCGATGGCCTGACTGACTCGAGCTACCGAGTTCGCCGCGAGTCCTTTTTGAAGCTTTGCGACCGCGACTTTCCAATCGACGCTTGGTTAGACAAAGAACTCAAGAGTGGCGATAAGCATCGAGCGGCCATGGCAACTTGGTTGAAGCGGCTACGACGGCCAAGCGGCTCCTTGTCCGATCGGATCAAGATGCTCAAGGACTACGAAGTATTGAGAGCCCCTGATGACTCCGCGTTGGACAAGTACGAAGTGGTGCAACGCTACATGTCAGACGGCCGATGGGAAGCATTATTGGAACTCCTGTCTTTGGTCGAAGCACCGATTCGAAACGAACTGTTGTCAGAAGACGGTAAATTAAAGATCATCATCGACCATGCCTGGAAATCTGATCACGAGTCGGTGGTCCCTCGCTTGCTCGATATGGTATTGAAGCCAGTCGACCGAGTGCGAGCAAATCGGCTGTGGAGATCGCTCGGGCTTCCGGACGAATGGAAAGTCTCGCAAAACAACGACCTGCCAAGCGTGAAGATTGTCGAACTGGAAGCAGATGGGAAAATCGATGAAGCGATTGTCCTCGCAGAGAAATCTGCGTTGCGCAATTTTGTTGAACCCATGCTCATCCGATCCGATCGTTGGGATAAATGGCTGGCACTGGAGACACGGCGAACACCGATAGCGAGCCTAGTCAATTTCGAGCAACAAAAAATCGGCATGAGTATTATGCTTGGCCAAATAGATGAAGCAAATGCTCAACTTGATAAGCTGGGTGTCGGAAACCAGGAGACAGATCTTTCAAAAGGAAACGCAGCATTGTCGTTGGCCTTGGGCAAGACGAAAGAGTTTGAGGCCTATATTGCAAACCTACCGGATACAACTTCATTTCATGTACTGCGAGGACTTGGGGATGTTCGAAAGGCATTTGAACGAGTCGGCCTGTCGGACCTATCCGTCGAGTCAGTTCAAAAATGGCTTGATACAAAAGGCTATCTCAAACGCCGGACCACAGAGGAAGCAGAACTACAGCTAAAACTCAAGCATTTCCCCTTGGTTGAGTATGCGGATCTACTTTTCCAAGTCGGATTGATCGAACAAGGAAACCTCGTCGAGTCGTATCTAGTCAAGTCGATCAGAAAACAGGAGTTGGTTGATGAGGTCGCGGCATGGATTCCGTTCTGGAAGCAATGGATACTGGCCAATGATCGCGAAAAAGCAATCTTTTACTGGAAGGATTATCTCATTCGTAATGCTGGGCGAGCCAAAGCCCAACACGGTGTCGTTCACAAATCAGCGGAGTCTGAGCAAGACCCATTTGAGCATATCTATGGCGACTTTCCGCTCTCTGCAGGTTTTGTATTTGACCATCTTGTTTCGGTTGCAAGCGGCATCGAAGCGAGCTCCATTGGGGAAACCGTGGATCTGAGTGAGGAAGATCGCAAGAGGAAAGCGATCGAACTCGCGGTTGACCAAATGGAGGATCTGCACGCAGGACGTCGCCCGTCTTCGATGAAGGATCAGGGTTTCCTTGTTGTACTACGGAAAGCCGTTTACCAAAAATCTCAGCGTGAAGAATTCGCAGACAGCATATTGGTTGAATTGGCAGCCATGTTCGACAGCTTAGGCGAAACCAAATTAGCGGTCGAAACGCTGGACATGGGAACTCGAGGTATCGATACGAACCAGGATAAGGCGAAGTATTTAAAGCGACTTGGGCAATTGGATGCAGCCTGCGACATTCTAATGGACGAGTATCAAAACGATGCATCTAATTTAGACTTGCTGGTCGAATGCGACGAACTACTTGAATCCATCGGGCGGTTTGGCGAAAGGGATCGATACAGATTGCAAGCCATTTCATCCATCTCGAACGACTGGACTGCGAAAGACAAGGTAGTCAATCTCCCTGAAAGTAAGATTGTTCAAGTGGTGATGGAACAACTTTGGATTCGCGATGGCATCGAAAAATTATCGGGCATCAACGCAGCATTATGCCTCAGTCGTCAATATGTTGAATCGGCCAAATCGGATTTGCTACAAGCAAAGCGAGCAGCTAAGTACGCACGCATTGCAGGTTTGCTATGGATGAAAAACGAATGGCCCAATTCTTCGTCCGACGTGGGGCGTTCACTCTCTGTTTTCGGTAGTGTTTTCCGAGCTTTGATTCTGGATGCCATCGCGGACGAAAACCGCGAATTGGCGGACAAGTTGTTTCAGGTCGCGTACCGATGCAAACCCTACGACATTGATATGCCTATCGTCGTCGTTCCAATCGCCGAACGTGTCTTCGGCAAAGAGTTTGCCGATCGATGGTTCGAACTCTTCTATGCACCGATGCTAAAGCACTTGGATGAGTTTCCGGATGATACGTTGATCGGCAACAACACTGCATGGCTTTCGGCATTGTGCAACCGCCATCTTGAAAAGGCACAATCGCTAGCAAGCAAAGTTACCTTCAGCTATCCCGACCCAACGTATCTCGATACCCTGGCAGAAATCGAATACCGACTTGGGCATGTTGAGCGGGCGATCGAACTATCCGAGCGTTGCTTGCAGATGGAACCCAAGCACAAGCAACACCGCGCACAGTTGAATCGATTTCGGTCAGGGAAACCTTAGGGTAGAACCGCGTAAAACAATTGCCATCCATTGATTATGGGCTTCTCCATCGGAATCAACGTGTATTCCTCAGTTCTTGTCGTCAATTTTGGCTTTAATGCTTTCGATCAGTCGTTCGATTTCTGCATTGCCAGCGGACTCTGCACGAATCTTATCAAGTGCCTCAAGGACACCTTTGAGCGCTGGTGGTGCAGGAGTTGCGGGCGGAGCTGGTACCGCAGGGATTGCTGGAACCGCGGCAATGGTTGGAACTGCTGGTAGGATCGGAAGGCCAGCAACAGCTTGAGTCAAAGGCTTTCCCTCGACCAGGGGCGTCAATGGCACACCCTCAACCGCAACAAGCGGAAAGCCTGCTACCACGGACGCACTCAGTGGTTTGAGAGGTGCAACCGGTGACATTGGCGACATTGGCCCAACCGGAGCCAATGGTACATGGTCTTGAAGGTAGGTCTGAATTTTCGCGAACATATCTGGGTATGTCTTTATGAACTCCTTGCGACTGTCGGCCGCATAAACTTTGCGTTCGGACTTACCGTTCGTTCGTTCTTCGATATCAACGTGAAACGCACCCTTGTTATCTTCGCGAATGCGTATCGTTTGAGTCTTCGTGGACACCTCAACCGACATAGTACGTTTACCATCGACGATATTGGTCGTCTTGGAGATACTTTCGCCGAAACTGTGATTCCCACTGTATTGTCGAGAACCGCTCGCTGAGCCGCCTCCTGCCGAACGACCGCTTTCTCCTGCGGTCCCCGAGGAACCGCTGCTGCTGCCAATGGCAAAACCAAAGCCACCAGAGCTACCGGCACTTGAACCCTCCGAATTCGCCGAAGAGCTCGCAGCTCCGTCTGGGTTGGTCGATTCCGCCTTGGTCAATTCCAAGGCACTCGTTTCGACATTGGTCTTTTCCACGCTAGACTTTTTTTTCCTCTTCTGTTTTGTCTCGTCCTCGTCCGCAAATCCCCATGGCAATAGCGAAACACATACAACGCACCCAACGGCCCCTAACGATAGCCGTCGCAACCAAGTGTGACCTTGTCTTTGTAACTTCATAGCATTCAACCTTGTTGAAAGAGAACGAAAAGAACCAGAACCAGCCATTGCGACAAACGTTGTCGAGGCCGCCCATCGGCTTCTCGCATCGAGAAGACCGACGAGCAAATTTGCATAACTATGTCGATCGATTTGAGCTCGATCGATCGTGTAGGCATCACAGGCCATTTCCACAGCCAGACGATACCGTTTGTTCATTAACCAGATCGGAGGAAAGAAAAACAACCATGTGGACACGAGCGTAACCAACCCGTTCCAATGCAAATCGCGACGAACGAAATGCCCTAGCTCGTGCGCCATTGCCATACGGCACGCGTCCCGTCCATAGCGTGCAAAAAAACAGGAAGGCAAAACCACGCACGCATGCCGATCCCAAACGAGACATGGACTGATATCGAGGTTCACCAAACGCAATTCCGGTCCGTTGGCTATTCCAAGCTCCAAAACCACGGAACGGTACAACAATTGTGTCGCCGCATCCGTGGGTACTGTCGCACCACGCAGGCACTGAATTAAACTGCGGTACCGCAAAATTGAAGTGCCGATCAAAACCAAGACTGCAATCAACCACGCAACCATCAAACTGGTTCGCACGAACAGAACCGACAGGGTTCCTATGATGCCATAACCATTCGCCTCGAGAATTTTGGGGGGGATGGTCGTTTCCACAGTGACAGTTTCGGAGTCTTTACCAACCGCTTCACCGATTGGCGAAACATCGCCAAGACCAATGACAGTACTTGTCATTGACAAACTAGGCAACATCTCCAGCGACTGGGCAATGGGCAATATGAGAAAATTCGTTGAACAAACGAGCAGGACCGCTATCTTGATGTAGAGGAGTCGCCAAAGCCAAGATCGTTGCATTGCACTTAGCGATCGGCAGCCTCGGTCAAGCAACCAAAACAGCACGATCGCAAAACCGCCAACCGTCAGAGTTCGAACCAACGACGAAAACCAAGCCTCGCAAAGCCAGTGCAATAGACTCATTTGTTTGGGTCCTTTTCCGCTGGAGTACTGTCTAAATCGCGAACGATCTTTTTCAGTTTGGCAACTTCGTCGGGATCGAGATCCTTGGCATCATTCAGGTAAGCCGCAAAGGGCTCGAGCGAACCGCCAAGAACTCCCTGTACGAAGTCTTTCACGAGGCCTTCGAGCACACTGGATGCCGAGCGTTTTGGGCTGTAGTGAAAAACACCGTCGATTTTTTTACGGGTCAAAAACCCCTTTTCTTTGAGTCGATCCATCATGGTCAAAACCGTCGTTCTCGCGAGCCCGGCTTTTTTTTCCCAATGATCGGCTACCTCGCGAACCGTTGTTGGATGCTTTTCATCGATAAACTGGAGCAACTCCAATTCCGCTTTTCCAAGCGTTTTTGCCTTTGGCACCATGTTGTTTCCCCTGCTAGCGTAGCATGCGATTGTCCGTCCACTTCTGCTGTAGCTAACGCTCACTCCGCCAGCTGACTACAGCTGTAGACATACTAGCGACAGACTACTCGTGTAGTCAAGTGTATTTCAAAAACTTTTGCCGTGTGCTTTCGGTATACTGTGGCCTTCGGTTTTCTATTTCGTTCGCGTTGCGTTCTGCAGGAATCCAGCTTCATGGTTCATAAGGTTTATCAGACTCTTTCAGTCGGACTCGTTGTATTGATTGGAACGCCATCGATCTTGTTTGGCTGGCAGGAACCCGATGCAACAGCTTTGCAAAAGGCGGGACTGGACGAAATCACCGAGGGGCGGGTCACCGCCACAATTTCATTCCTTGCTAGCGATGAACTTGCGGGCCGAGCGACTGGCTCTGCAGAGTTTAATATTGCGGCTCGATATGTAGCGTCACGTTTTCGCGGTGCGGGCCTGGATGGTAGCCTGGCAGACGGTGACTACTACCATGTCACTATGAAGCAATTGGTTAAGACACCTAGCACACCGGTTAGGCTCACCGATTCTGACTCCAAACCAATCGCTCAGTTCGGACTGTTAGCCGCCGGCGCCGAAAAGCTGACTTACTCGGGCGACGTCAAGCAAATGGATCTGTCTAGCGAGCTACCGAGCAGCGGCTTAGAGGGCGTTGTCGGCGGAATGATGACTGGCAACGCAAAAGGCCAACGCATCTTGTCTCAAGTAATCCGGATGACCGGCACACTTAAGGAAGCTGGTGCGAAAGCTTTGCTATTGGGCGTCGCGTCCGATAGCGAACTGATCGCGATGGCTCGGGAGTCGCAGGACAAGCCTAGATCGGAGTCTCCTCGCACACGCTTTGCCATTCCAGTCGTTTTGGTTCCGGATGTCGCGTTGGCGGCAAAGGTCATTCAGCTGGAGGTCCCTGCCGCGATCGTGACCGAATCTCCCATGCGCAATGTGATCGGACTGTTGAAGGGTACGGATGCCGCGCTATCAAAAGAAGCCATCTTATTCAGTGCACACTTGGACCATCTCGGAGCCAAACCCAGTGATGGAGACGGGATTTTCAATGGAGCCGATGACGATGCATCTGGGGTCACCGCAGTGGTGATGCTTGCGGACGCATTTTCGAAAATACCAAGACCGAAACGCTCACTCTTGTTCATGACCTTTTGGGGTGAAGAATCCGGACTGTTAGGTTCAAAGCAGTTCACGGAAACTCCGGCTTGGCCATTGGACAAGATCTTAGCCAATGTCAATATTGAAATGATCGGCCGCCCAGAGCCTGGTGCCACGAACAAGATTTGGATGACTGGCTGGCAAGAATCGGACTTAGGAGTGCTCATGAACAAAGCGTCGCTTCCGCTCGGCGTCGAGATTTTTGATCATCCCAAGTTCAGCGCTATGCTGTATCGCCAAAGCGACAATTGGTCGTTTGCTCAAAAGGGAGTGATCGCGCACAGTTTCTCAGCCGGTTCCCTGCACTCGGATTATCACCAGCCAGATGACGAATGGGAGCGATTGGAGATCCCTCATATGACACGTGTCATTCAAGGGCTATTTTCCGCCAGCTTGCCTCTGGCTTATGGAGAGTCGACCCCGAAGAAGCGTAAATGAGAGCGGGATGAGCTGTTCTGCTCATCCCGCGAAATTCTTTTGTCTCGAAGAGGTAATCTAGCACGCAGCTAGCTTATGCGCTCTCTTTACGATGCGGAACACTCTTGTAGTGTCGCAATTTGCCATCGGTTGCGTCCACATCGATTGTGTACACGGTGCCTGCCTCTTGGTCTGGCAACTCAAACATAATGTCCATCATCACGTCCTCGATGATTCCTCGCAATCCTCGAGCTCCAACGTTTTTGATATGTGCTTTTTGAGCGACACCCTTCAACGCAGCCTCAGTCAAATGTAGTTCGCAGTTTTCCATTCCGAACAAGGCTTGATATTGCTTGAGCAACGCGTTCTTCGGTTCGCTCAATACCTTGATCAAACCAGCTACATCCAAAGGCAACAGAGATGTCACAACAGGCAGTCGCCCAACCAATTCCGGAATCATTCCAAATTCTAGTATGTCATCCGATTGCACTTGGGCGAGTAACGAGGCAACGTCCCCTTCCTCTCGCGTGCTTGAACCTGGCCCGAAGCCCAGGGATTTCTTACCGAGGCGCTTGCGGATAATATCATCGATACCCACGAACGTTCCGCCGCAGATAAAGAGAATATTGGTGGTATCGAGTTGAATGTACTGTTGTTCAGGGTGCTTTCGTCCACCTTGGGGTGGAACATTGGCGACCGTTCCTTCCAGCATCTTCAACAACGCTTGTTGCACGCCTTCGCCTGATACGTCCCGTGTTATGGAGACGTTCTGACTTGTCTTGCCGATCTTATCGATCTCATCAATATAGAGGATGCCACGCTGAGCCGCTTCGATGTCAAAATCCGCCGCATGCAGCAATTTCAACAACAAGTTCTCTACGTCTTCACCGACATACCCGGCCTCAGTCAATGTGGTCGCGTCGCCGATGGCGAATGGTACATTGAGCATCTTGGCCAGTGTTCGGGCCATCAGCGTCTTTCCGCTCCCGGTCGGACCGACAAGCAGGATATTTGATTTCTCGATTTCAATATCCGAGCCGTTCCAGCCTGCGGTCAATCGCTTGTAATGATTGTGGACAGCGACGGCTAATGCGCGCTTCGTGGGCACCTGGCCGATAACATACTGGTCGAGATGCTCGACAATATCCCTCGGTGTCGGTGTTTCACTGAACAATTTTTTGGACGACGGGCGGCGGCGTTGCTCTTGGTCCAAAATGGACTGGCAGAGTTCAATGCACTCACCGCAAATGTAGACGTCCCCTGGTCCCTCAACGAGAGGACCTACGTCTCGGTAGCTTTTTCGACAGAACGAACAAAACGCGTTCTTTTTTGTGGTACTACCGCTGCTGGTCCCGCTACTATTGCGACGACTAGCCATGACATCCTTACTCGAGGGCATTTTCGACTCCTTAAACTTTTTCACCAACAACAGTGAGATCGAAGAAAGTTCTTCGAAAACTCCGGTGGCTGTGGGTTGGACACGCTTTTATGTGGAAGCTCGATTGGTTACATCAAAAGCCAAGATTTGACTCAAGACTTTGATTCGAACCGGGCATCCTTGTCCACAGTTTCGAGCCGATTGGTTTTGTACTTGCTTTGCACGGGTTAGGCACTCGTGCGTGGTCGGCCTCCCAGACCGAAAGAATTCATATTATCAATTAAGTCTAGCACACTCTCGCGGTAGATTCAGTTACTTTTTTTGTTACTATCTGGAGCTTCCGAGTCGCTAGTTGGATTGTTCGTTGGTAGAGAAGGCCGACGAGGCTTCTCATCTAACAACGATGTAATGTTTCGGAATTCCGCATCGGTTAACGTACCCCCACTCCGCATTTCCTCAAAATTCTTTCGGATCAGTTCGTCAAGTGGTACGTCCTGGGTGTTGGAATCGCGCAATCTTGCCATGACATAAAACGCCAGCCAACACACAGCCAACACAATCAGAACTCCGAGAGCCGCTTGTATCGTCGGACTTGAAAGCAGTTTCCAAATCCCAGACGCGGGTTCTTGTGCAGTATTCATTGCGGTGAAAAATCAAGCAGGAGAAATAGATTTCCGATGCGACGTGATGTCCAGTTGCTTTGATTAGTCCCGAGATCCCTTCTCGCTTGCACGGACGTATCGTATGCAGTTGTCATCAACCAAGTCTAGGTTTTTTACCCTGAAAATTCCATAATTTCCAGTGACCTTTGCAGGCAATCCATCACGCCTGGTCATTACACAACACGGATGGCTCGTACGGATTCATCCTATTGGGGTGCCCGGTCTGCTGACGCGCGATTCGATTCGGACATCCGCCTCGCAATCACCGCACAAGCGATCAGCTGAATTTGATGGAAAATCATGAGCGGCAGGATGACCAACCCGACCTCCGCCGGCGGAAACAGTGTCCCTGCAATGGGAATGCCGGTGGCCAGACTCTTCTTGGACCCGCAAAACAACAGCACGATTGCGTCCGCCCGACATAGACCTAGCCATCCAGCGGTCCCCCAGCACGCGAAAAATGCAAGTCCTAATAGACCACAACTAATCAACATCACCGACGTTAAACTCAAAACCGAGACTCGCGACCATAATCCGCCGACGACGGCTGCACTGAAAGCCGTATACACGACCATCAGAATCGTGCCGCGATCCACTCGCCCCACCAGCGATTTGTGGCGGCCTATCCAGCCCCCAATCCATCTCCGAGCCAAATGGCCAATCACAAACGGCAAAAGCAACTGCAACGCTATGTTTCTAACGGAATCTAGCGATACCTGTGCTTGCACTCCGGGGACTTGCATGAAAATCGCGACCAAAATCGGCGTGATGAACATCCCCAATACATTAGACAGGGTCGCAGCGCACACCGCCGCGGCAACGTTCCCCCCCGCAATCGACGTGAACGCGATCGAGGACTGGACCGTCGACGGCAGCAACGTCAAATACAGCACGCCAGCTGCCAACGCAGGGTCAAGGCCGGGGATTCGTATCAGCAACAATCCGAGGATCGGAAAAAGGATGAATGTCACTGCCAACGTTGCAAGATGAAGACGCCCATTCAGCATGCCACCAACGATTGCCTCGCGAGACAGCTTCGCTCCATGCAAAAAAAACAAAAGCACGATTCCAACGTCCGTCGCATAGTCAAAGATGACCGCTACCATGCCAGAACATGGAAGCAGAGTAGCCACCACAACAACGGCCATCAAAAGGGCAACAAAGGAATCGATGGAGGCGAAGGTTTTCTTTATCGTTTGCATTTCGCTTTATACGCGTCGGGTTTCGAACTGTCCGGACATTCTAATTCGAAGCCCCAATCGCCTCGTCAATACGGCTGCTGCAACGCATCGCACAGGAACTTCATTAGCGGTTTCGCATCGTCAAATGCGTTCATGATTTGATCACAGACATCCGACTGCAACATCGTTTTTTCATTCAGCGGCGCAACACCTGCAAAACTCTTTCGTCGCAGGTCTTCGATCGCCGCGTGGTTCGGGTCCATTCCACGAGGAGCCGTTTTGAGCGATTCGCCATCCAATTTGAATCGCGAAGCAAACTTTTTGTTATGGCGAACACGGTTCCATTCTTTAACATCGTCCACGATTGCCTGCCGAATTGCAGTAAGTGGTTCCATCGGCGGAAGCCAAATTCCTGCAGCAATGAAACAAGCATCAGGTTCCAAATGGACGTAAAGGCCAGGTGCATGCACATCGCCGCCAATTGAGTGCCGAAAGTGGATTCCCACGTTGGTCTTGTACGGCGTCTTGTCTTTTGCGAATCGTGTGTCGCGATAAATCCGCATGATGGACCCTCCCACTCGCTTTGTCTCTGCGAGCAAGTACCTGGAATGTTTAGCAAGCCGAGGTTGCATTTGCGTTACGAATTCCATCGCGGCAAACAACACATCTTGCTCGTACCGCGATTTGTTTTCAGCAAACCACTCGCGATCGTTGTTGTTTTGAAGCTCCCTCAAGAATGAAAAAAGTCTTGCCGAAAACGGGGATCTCGCTGTAGCCAAGGGAGCCTCCTTCATTCGTCTTCCGTACTTCGAAAAAGCCGGATTAACAAATCGATGATGGGTGACATTGCAATGGCCACAAACGCTAGCCGGTACACTGGATTTGCATCAAGCCATTGATCCTCAGGCAAAATCACCGCGGCGCCCAGTAACCCCAACGCGGCAATGAGGAACATCTCGAATCGATAGGGTCGTTGCCATACCGAATACCAAAGCAACAGCGTCCAAAAAGCCAACAAAAGTCCGACCGTTCCCATCCCAAGCCAGCCAGACAATGCCAAAAGAACCGCAAGTACCCAATAATACGGTCTGATTTTCGACAAACGCTGTCGGGTTTTGCGAACGGTGCGAGCAACTGGGTTTGTCATAATTAAAGATGCCGAACTACCATTCCGATTGCCAAGGCTTAGTGATGTAAAGAATCGTTCCCAACGCTAGGCTGCAAACCAACCCCGCCAATACCACTCGAAACCACTCGCTTGTGATTCGTCCCACCACCATGTCAAAGATGCCAACGATAGTCGGCAGAAATAATACAGAACTAATCAACCAAACGGGCAAAGTATGCGATTCAAAAAAGAACCTGCTAACTGTCAAGCAAGCGACCGCCATGATGGCCAACGGCAAAACCACGGTTGATATCTGCCAACCGAAATGTAGTTTGGCCGAGGATGCGCGATATCCTCCCGCTACAGAAGCGCCCAGCGCCACGCCGATTCCAGCGACAGTCCACTCGCCTAGGCTCGCATACGACTGGAACGTAATCGCCGCCACACATCCCAACTGACCGAGAACTGCCAGCGCAACCCAACGCGAACCTCCTGCTCGTGCGATCGAATTCAACGCAGCTATGTTGCACATCGCGGCCATACAACTCGCCGCCATCCAAGGCAACAGCTTCGCATGCTGGTCGTCCCATACAGCACCCTCATTGAGACAGATGAATAGAACCCCAATGGAGATAGCGCCCGTTGCCGTGCCTGCCAACCCAGTGAACTGGGCCGGCACGGAGAATACGGCGCGAATCAATGCCAACAGAACCATACTCGCCGGAATCAGCCAGATCATCCATTCCCACTGGTAGGACGTACTCCAAGTTCTCCATTCGGTCGGTGCGAATATCAAGCCGCGTTTCCATAGATCCGAAGCTATCATCCCGATACCACAAATGATCGCTCCAACAAGCGTTGGGAAAGCCGTACCCTTGACCGGCTCGTCGTCAAACCAATCCTCTCCCTGGTCGGTTCTAACCAATAGCACACATCCAATCAAGGAACATACTGCGGGCAAAGCCACTCGCTGCAAACCGATTTCGAGTTCAAGACTCATTGGCAATCCCCGGCAGCAGTATTCATCCGCGAGGCTCGACGAAGACTTGAGTTAATCGTTGATAAGCTGCCTCATCGTAAGAAAACTCGGTTTCCGCGAGAAACAACGAGCCGGCCTCAGGTGAATCTGCCCTTCGCTCCATCGGCATGTGTTCAACCGCCGTTGTGATCACCAACCAAACCCGATCTTTCCACGCAATTAGTTGGGGGCAAGTCGCTTGAGGGCTGCCGGTTGTGTGCCATTCTTGCTCGACTTGTCCAGTCGCAATCGAGTATTGAACCGTCCTTCCCATCGCGGCCGCATTGGGATTGTACAGCGATACCAAAATACTCAGGCCATCCAAAGCCATCGTCATTCCATCCGGTACGCCTGGGTCGCTGGCTAAGTCCACCACAACTCGCTCGGAATCGATAACACCCAATTCTGTATTGACACGATACGCGACCACCTTCCTGGTCGGCGAGTCGATATCCAACAATTCGACATGCGATGGCCCAACAGCCAGCACGCACTTTCCATTGCTACAAATCTGGTCGGACCTCAGTCGAAACAACTTGGCATCGCGTCCTCGCCAAAAATACAAGCCTGCCTTCTTTGTTCGAAACTCAAGGTCCTTCGTTCCGAAAATCAGGTTACCATCCCATGTAACGCCGTCGTTGACGATCGTTCCGGTGCAGTCATCATCTATCCCTTCGACAAAGGGAACAAACTGTTCCGTTTCACGCGAATAGATTCCAATGCTGCGCTCGCAACCAACCACAAAGTTTCCCCTGTCGGTTGGAAAAGCAAAACCAGGTCGGCCAGGCAACGAATACGAGACATTGGTTTTATCCGCCATGTCAAAGACATTGACAGACCCGACGCTAGCATCCGGTCCATGTTGGATCGCAACCCATGAAAATTTCCCGCCACCCAGCGGATAGG
>JANMNR010000184.1:0-4778 GCA_031368325.1 Pirellula sp. | reverse complement strand
CCGCCACGTCCACCACGACCTCTACCTGCTCCGCCACCCGCCGAGATTTGAACACCAAGGGCGTCCATCTTTTCTTGGAGCGCCTGCCTATCCATCGTTTTGGTTCCGGACATCATCAACATCGGCAACATACCTGCGGCTGTGTTCATGCCCTTGAGCGAGTCTTCATTGCCGTAATGGAGTGTCATCGAGAACGCAACCGTTTCGCCGCGGTTCTTCTTTGAAATCATGGCGACTTTGATACCGTCCACCTCCATTCGCTTTGTGCGAGCATCCAAGTTTTCCGGTGTTGGATCGAACGACTCACCGGCGAGACCGGCCGTTCCGCCCTTGTAGTCTTTAACAACTTCTGCGATGGATGCCACAGCAGGAATGGTGAGTCGCTGTGGGGCATCGGATGGAATGAAGATCCCAACGGTTCGGTTGTGCTTCTTGAAGTAAGTCTTTGCAACACGATTGACTGACTCTGGTGTTACCGCCGCGAGTCGATCACGTTGCAAGAAAAACAAACGCCAATCGCCAATCGCGCTCGCGGAACTTAGTGTCTGCGCCATTGCCGCGGCGTTCGAGAGCGTCTGTTCGGTGCGGCGTTTCGCACGAATCTTCGCCCGCTCGATTTCTTCGGCCTTGAAAGTCGTGTTCTCAATATCGTCAATTGTCTTGAGCAGAAGGTCATTTACCTTGTCGAGTTTTCCCTCGTTCGGCTGAGCCGAGAACGAGAACAAGCCTGGATCGTGCGAGTTATCTGCGAACGCTCCAACACTGGATGCTAAACGTGTCTCCACGAGCGCTTGATCGAGCAACCCTACTTTTTCTTCGGAAAGAACACTAGCTAGGATGGAGAGTGGCGCCCAATCGGGATGTGCGGCAGCAGGCACGTGGTAGACAACATTTATCGCTCCGACACTTCCAACGCGACGTAGTACAACGGAGCGTTCGCCGTCTTGTGGTGGCTCCTCGGTGTAGGTGGCGTCGAGTCGACGTTTGGGCTTGGGAATCGACCCGAGGTACTTGGTCACGAATCCCAAAGCCTTTGCTTCTTCGAATTTACCGGTGACCACGAGTACAACGTTGTCCGGCTGATAGAATTTGCGATAGAAGTCTTGGAGGTTATCGATTGGAACACGCTCGATATCGGACCGATTGCCGATCGTGCTTTTGCCGTAGTTGTGCCATTCGTAGGCGACTGCTTGCACACGTTGTGAAAGTACTCCCTGCGGGCTATTCTCACCGCGTTCGAATTCATTTCGAACGACCGTGAATTCTGACATCAAGTCTTCGCGCTTAATGAAGCTGTTGACCAACCGGTCGGATTCCATATGGATCGCAAACTCGAGATTCTCATCTGTGGCCGGCAAAGTTTCAAAGTAGTTCGTGCGGTCGACGTTGGTTGTGCCATTGAAGCTCGCGCCGTGATCGCGGAGCGCTTTGGGAACTTCCGGAAAGGTTGGCGTTCCTTTGAACACAAGGTGCTCGAGCAAGTGGGCCATTCCTGCCTCGCCGTACCCCTCGTGCCGAGAACCGACCAACACGGTCATATTGACCGTAATCGTCGGCTTGGAGTCATCTGGAAACAGTAAGACGCGTGCCCCATTGGAGTAGCGGTACTCTGTAACCCCCTCAACAGTTGCTACTTTCTCGAACGACTCTTTCGCAGCAAGGGTGTTTGCCATGAATAGCAACATGGCGATCGTTAAACGTCTACGCATACAGTGCTCCGAAAACGGAATGGATGAACGGAATGAAATTGAATGAACGTTTGGTGCAGAGAGAGTTGCACGGGCATGGTGCACCAGTCTACCAATCCTGTTGGGGTCATGTAGGGCAAAACAGCCTACGAAAGGGAATTTGACGTCAGGTGCCATAACCCGTGGAATTCGCTGGCGATTTGCCCGGTAGATTTCAAGTCCAAGCTCGCCTAAGATGCTCCGCAACCAGAGATCACTTTTTCCAACCAATTTACTAGGCAGTACCATTTGCATGCGTTGCGAGACACTTTCCATTGAATCAATCCTGTCCCCCTGTGATTGCCTTGTTGTTGGAATCGACTCCGCGTGGGGAAAGTCCGACGAGATCGCGAAACTAGATGCGGCCATGCAAGGTGTCCTCAAGCAGTTGCTTGAGGCAGAAGAGGTTTCAACGAAACCGCTGAAAGTTACACAGTTCCTTGCGCCGGCCGGCTTGCCAGTCAAACTATTGGTGCTTGTCGGTTTGGGGGCACCGGATTCCAAAGATGCGAGCGTTTTCCCTCGCGCCGCTGCCGCGGCATTCAAAGCGATCGCTTCTAAGAAGCGAGGCATCGTGCGAGTAGTGGGCTTTCATGGTCCAACATTATGGCTCCGAGGCGCGGTCTCAGGCGCCTTGGTTGGCTGTGTTGGTCAAGATCTGTTTCGAAAGGAAAAATCTTTGCACGAGCCCGACTGTATTCAATGGGTGGGCATCGACGAAGCGACGTTGCGGTCCGGAATCATTCTCGGTGAAGCGATTAACTTTTCTCGTCGACTGGTCAACCTGCCACCCAACTACCTGTTCCCCGAATCGCTCGCCGATGAAGCGATTCAATTGGCCAAGGCGCATTCGCTCGAAGTCCATGTATGGGATCGCAATAAACTTGAAGCGGAAGGGTGTGGAGCACTCCTTGGAGTGGCGCGCGGTTCCGTGCGTGACCCGCGATTGGTTATGTTGCGATACAACGGCGCCGCAGCCAGCGATGCGCCCACGGCTTTAGTCGGAAAGGGAGTGACGTTCGATAGCGGAGGTTATTCCATTAAGCCAACCGACGGAATGCTCACCATGAAATGCGATATGGCTGGTGCCGCCACGGTCTTAGGCATCATGCAAGCGGCCGTACAGTTCAAAGTCAAACATAACTTGATAGCGATAATCGGTTTGGTAGAAAACCTCATCTCCGGAGATGCATTCAAATTGGGTGACGTATTGACCGCCCGTAGTGGCAAGACAATCGAAATCCACAACACTGACGCCGAGGGACGACTGGTTCTTGCGGATTGCCTCAATATCGCTCTCGATCAGAAACCGCTTCGAATTGTGGATTTCGCGACCCTAACCGGTGCTTGTGTGGTAGGCCTCGGACTCGAAATTTCTGGCCTAATGACCAACAACGAGTCTTGGCAGACCGAGATTAGGAAGGCGGCCGACGCTTGCGGTGAATTCACATGGCCATTACCGATGCATTCGTTCTTTACCGAACAGATCGCGGGCAAGATTGCGGACATCAAAAATGTCGGCGAGGGACGATACGGTGGTGCGATCACCGCGGCCAAATTTTTAGAGGAATTCGTTGGTGGCGTGCCCTGGACTCACATCGATATCGCCGGCCCAGCCTTCCTGGATAGCGCCAAACCGTGGTGCGATGCAGGCGGGACAGGAACGTTGGTTCGCACCTTTGTAGAAATGCTTTCCGGTTCGATCGAGTAAAAACATTGGACGCTGAATTCATGAAAAACCGAATCGTCACGCGTAGAAAATTCGTTGGATTCGGCGCTGCCACAACCTTTCTGCCGTCATTGGCCGCTGCCGCGCCCACTGCCATCCAGAACGAAACAGAATGGCTCAAGCCCAATGGCCTCAAGCCTGGAGATACGATCGCGATGGTTGCCCCGGCTGGTCCGGCTGATCGAGAAGTCGTGCTCTCGTGCAAAGAGCAATGGGAAAAAAGCGGGTTCCGCGTCCAATGCAATGAGCGCATGCTCGATCGGAAAAAGGACTATCTAGCAGGGAACGATGATGAACGAGCGGACGAGCTTAACAAAGCGATTCATGATCCGACCGTGCGAGCGATCTTTCCCGTACGCGGCGGCTATGGCCTCACGCGTATCCTCGATCGCATTGACTACGCTGGTTTGCGGAACGATCCCAAGGTTGTCACTGGATATTCTGACCTCACCGCGCTCCATTTGGCCATCGCCCGCAAATCGCGTGTGATTTCGTTTCATTCGCCCATGCCGATGAGCAACCTCGCAAAAGGGCATCTTCCTGAGCATAGTTACGCACAACAATCGTTTGAACGAACGCTATTGGTCGATCGATTTCCAAAAGCCATGTCCGGAGAGGCCATTGCTGTCCCGGTCAAGGATCCGATTAACACTATCAACCGAGGAAAGTCACAAGGGCGATTGATGGGTGGCAATTTAACACTGGTCTGTGCAACCTTGGGAACTCCATACGCCATGGAGGCTGCTGGCAGCGTGTTGTTTTTAG
This sequence comes from Pirellula sp., assembly GCA_031368325.1. Lineage (GTDB taxonomy): Bacteria > Planctomycetota > Planctomycetia > Pirellulales > Pirellulaceae > JBKCUI01. The sequence goes on along the minus strand of JANMNR010000184.1, from coordinate 557 downwards.
AGGATGTCAACGAAGCACCCTACCGAGTCGATCGAATGTTGTCTCAGCTTCGCCTGGCAGGCATTCTGGACGCGGTGACGGGCATCGTGATGGGCCAGTTTACGACGAAAGACCCAAACGATTCCAAGGAAATCGAGCGGGTTGTGATGGAAGCCATGAAGCAATTGCGTTGCCCCGTAATCGCCAATTTCCCCGTCGGTCACGTTCCAAAAAATGCGACGCTACCGCACGGAGCGATGGTCGAACTGGACGCAGATCGTGGCCGTCTAACCTTGCTTGAGGAGCCGTGTATACGGTAGTTCTCACCGCCCGCTGCCTGCGGCTCCCTTGACACGAAAGGTCCTAATTGCGTCTTTAAATCCAAAATAAAAGGAAAGAAAACACCCGAATCGGCGTTTACCCGTGTTGAAGGATTACTGGGGAGTGGTTACGTTAGCCTCAACAAGCAAAGCGGCGTGCTGTTCCGCTAACACCTTCGATCCTCTCGTTTTCAGGAAAAGCCAATGAACCAACGTGGAACGATTTCACAGACAATTAGCACCGTCGGGATAGCCCTG
>JANMNR010000177.1:0-4060 GCA_031368325.1 Pirellula sp. | reverse complement strand
GTATCGTCCTGATCTCGCCAGCGTCCTATGGCATCGAAGTTCTCTAAACCAAAGCCGATCGGATCGAGAATCTTGTGGCAGTTCGCGCACACGGCGTTCGTTCGATGGAGCTCAGTGCGCTTCCGCAGGGTCAGATTTTCTACTGCTTGCTTATCCTGTTTTTCCAATGGTGGAACATTCGGCGGCGCCGGGGGCACGTGTTCTCCGAGCAACTGTTCGAGCACCCATACGCCTCTCTTCACTGGGCTGGTCCGATTCGGGAACGAGGTCGTCGCCAGGATGCCGGGCATCCCGAGAATACCGCCGCGGTTCGTGTCCTCCAGCTTCACCTTGCGCATCTCCGGACCGATGACGTTTTTTTCCAGACCATAAAGCGCGGCGAGAGTGCCGTTGAGGAAAGTGGTATCGCTATCTACGAAGTCGATTACGCTGCGGTTTTCGCGGACGATACTGTCGAAGAACAGCCGTACCTCGTTGATCATTGCCGCGCGCATCTCCGCGGTCATTTGCGGAAACATCGCGGTATCAAACGTCTTGCTCTCAAGCCCATTTAGACCGAGCCACTGCGCGCCAAAGCCATCGAACAACGCACGAGACCTGGGATCGGCAAGCAACCGATTCACTTGTGCAAGAAGGACCGACTTTTCGTGAAGTTCCCCCGCATCCGCGAGCGCGGATAGTTCCGCATCGGGCATCGTCGCCCAGAGTAGATACGACAAGCGCGACGCGAGTTGATAGTCATCTAGCGGCACGATGGCCTGCCCCACTTCCGGCTCCTTCTGCGGCGTAATGAAAAGGAACTGAGGAGAAACAAGCACGGCCTTGAGCATCAGCCGCAGCGATGCCAAGTAGTCGAGCTTGTTTTCCTGGGCCAGATCGAAGACTCGTAACAACAGTTCAAGCTCCTCGTCCGATGCCGGCCGGCGATAGGCTTTTCGGGTCAATTGGCTCGCCACCGCCCTCGCCGCCGCACGGAGATTGCTGCCTGGAGCGGGCATATCCCCAAAGAGCCGCTTCTGCACCTCCGTTGGCGGCTGAGTTTCGGGCGCCAAAATCCGATTCAGCACTTCATTAGCGATCGATAGATATTGCTCCGACTGGATCGGTGAGAGCGTATTCAGATACCCCTCGCCGAATACCTCATCCGGCAACTCCGCCACGATGACCGGGTCCACTCCAAAGAGATCCCGTAGAGTGTTGCCATACTCCATCTTGGTCAGCCGACGGATTACAAATGTGCCTGGGTCCTTTGGGCTAAGGAATTTGAGCGTCCCAATCCAGTCTACGAACGTTTGCCGCTCCTCGTCGGTCGGCTGCTTTTTCGCATCGTCAGGCGGCATGTCGTGCGCCTTGATATTAGCCAGTGCTTGCTTCCAGGTCTTTGCCGAGGAGGAAGCTCCAGGAGTCGCCAGCGTTGGAGCAAAGTTGATACCTCCCTCCATTCTATGAATACCGTGACAATCCGTGCAGTAGGATTTGAAGAAGGGCGTGACGCGATCCTTGAAGACTCTTTTTGTCTCTGCCTGCAACGCCGCGAAATCCTGCTCCTCCAACGGTGCAGCCGTGGCCGTGAGCTGGGCCAATGCAAAGCACACGAGGGCTGGGACAAGAAATCCACGGCGAAAAATTCCAGCGGTACAGGCACGAAACTGCCATCTGGATACAGCGATTCCTGCGAAGTCACTTCTAAAGACGAAGTGAAAATCGCGTCGTGTGCGAAGTGAAAATGTATTCAAGGACTCGCACCTTGGTTGGTTACCGGAGCACTGCTTTTTGAAGACAAGGCCACGGATAATGCGGATAATGAGGCGGGATTGTCCCATCATAGCAACTCGGCTTGCCTTAGTCATCGCAGTTTTCAGAATGCGATCTTTGGCTTGGCTCAAACACGCCATCACCGCGGGAGCCCGATGAGGTGCCAGCCCTCGTACCCGAACTCAAAGGTGCCCAGAAAATTTTCCGCAGCGAAGAAAGTAAAGGGAATTACCGCAACAGCGGCCATCAACCAGAAATCATGTCGACGCTAGGATCAGCCAAAAATTGGAACGCGGCTTCCGACTCGTGGTCGGGCTGCGGTCCTCATTCAGCTTTATTTACGTTATTTCCTGCTACTTGAGGGAGTTCAACGTTCGACGCGGCTTGATCGTCGTATCGATCTTGTCCCTGGATTTTTCAGTATTGGATTTGTCGGCCTTAGATTTTGGAAGTCCATCGACATTTATTTTGGGCAGAAACGATCGCATGTTCTCCTTAACCTGATCGAATTCAACTGACGGCTTATTCGCAAGGTTCCTCCATTCCATCGGATCTTTTTCCAGGTCATACAATTCCTCTGTACCATTGCTGTAGGTGATATAATGCCATCGTTCCGAGATAACGGAATGGTTCCCTTTGTCTCGAGTGGTCACGGTTGCGGACCATGGCAGATCCGGATTTTCAAGCAATGGCTTGAATGATTTCCCATCTAACTCCTTCGACGGAAGCCCGCACAACTCGATCAAACTCGGATACAGGTCCAACAGATTCACATTGCGGAAGCAATCCTGGCGGACTTTCATGTTTGGCATATGAAACACAAGTGGCAATTGAGTCGATTCCCGCCACAAGGTCGCTTTCCGGAATCTCAATTTCTCACCAAGGTGCCAGCCATGGTCGCCCCAAAGGATCACGATCGTGTTATCTGCGTACTTGCTGTTCTTGAGCCCATCAAGAATGACTCCGATACATGCATCCGCATAGCTGGTAGCGGCCAAATAGGCTTGAACAGCTCTCTTGTGCAATCCGTATTCCTGTACCCAGAGAAAATCGGCTTCCGGTTTGAACAACGGTTTCCCTTTTTCATCCGAGATGTCATCCAAGTCATCCAAACGGAATTCCGGAACCTGGATAGTCTCAAGCGGATGAAGGTCGTAAAACTCCTGTGGAATAATCCAAGTCAAATGCGGCTTGGAAATGCCTGCTAGCATAAAGAAAGGCTTGCCATGATCTTCTTGCAATTGCTTTTCAAACCATTTGGCCGTTCGGTAGTCCTTTGTAACCTCTATGCCTTGCTCGGTTGAACCCCATTCAAACTCCGTTCCGCCTCCAACGGTGTGTTTCGCATCCTCGATCTTCTTCCCGCCGAGAATCCCATTGTTACGGGAGTAAAGTGTTTCCGGCTTCAGGCCTCCGCCCCCTCTGTCCTGTTCCCAGACATCGTAGGCCCAATGACCGTGGTCCGAACCATTTTCTGTTTCATGTTTATGAAAGATCTTTCCGCTGGAAATAGTCTTGTAGCCATGTTTCGAAAAGTATTCTGGAAGGGTGGCATGCGACTGCACAATTTTAGAATTGAGCATGTTTTCCGAATTGCCGTAGGCGCCCGTAGTGGAAGGCCTGAATCCGGACAACAAGGCCGACCTAGACGGCCCGCAAACGGGGCCTGCACAGCTTGCGTTTCGGAATACCATGGAACGATTGGCAAGTCGGTCGATATTGGGGGTCTTGGCCTGCGGATGGCCCCCGTATACACCGATCCAGTCATTGAGATCGTCCACCGCGATCATGAGAATGTTTGGTTTCGGCTCTTCAGCGAAAGAGGGGATCGCAAATAGCGAAAGCAAAACAATGGGAATGACTATTTTCATGGTTGAGTCAAGGTTCAGTGCTACTTGGTGGTTAACTTAAGATCGATTCGATTTGCTTTCGCTTCTACGCTAACTTTGATCTTTTCTTTATCAAAGTACTTTTTGGGAATCATTTCTTTTCGCCTTTTTCCGGAGTCGTCCTCGGTCGCGGTCGATATGGTAACTGTGCAAGGTCCTATCACGGCACCATTCTGTTCCATTGAGTAAAAGAGCTTGTAGTTCCCATACTGATCGGTGCCACCGTACGATGGGCGTCCATTGTCAGGTTGAAAGGTAATTGACGCACCGATTAAGGGGTCGCCGTCCAGGGTAACCGTTCCCGTGACCGGTGCGACATCTGTGTAGCCGCATCCAGAAACGACAATCAAACACAGGGCCAGCGAGGCAAGTCGAAACAGTGTCATGAATAGCCTTTAGTTCTCGATCGTTACGAC
>JANMNR010000163.1:0-5402 GCA_031368325.1 Pirellula sp. | reverse complement strand
ACCGACTTTCACTTCTTCGGCTACCGTGATCTGGACGTGATCGACATAGTTGCGGTTCCAAAGTGGCTCGAAGATCGTGTTACCGAATCGGAAAACCAAAATATTTTGGACGGTCTCTTTGCCCAAGTAGTGATCGATTCGATAAATCTGATCTTCACGAAAGCTTTGGTGAATCGATTCGTTCAACAGCTTCGCTGATGCAAGGTCGGTACCAAACGGTTTCTCAATGACGACACGTCGCTTACCGTTCTTTTCATCATTAAGCCCAGCTTTCCCCAACTGTGCGATGGCCGCCGCATATAGTTGCGGCATCGTTGAGAGATAATAGACGCGGTCGGTGGTCTGCGAGCCTTCCACTTCGGACAAAAACGAACCCAGCTTATGGAAATCGTCTTCACTTCCAATGTCCCCTGGCTGATAAAAAACATTCTGCGAAAACGCTTGCCAGGATTCGTTGTTGAAATCGCTTTTTACGAACTTGGCGGTAGACTCCGTCAGCTGTGCTCGCCATTGTTCGGAGGTGAAAGGGCTTCTCGCAACACCAACGATGCGAGTTGGATTAGGCAACCGCCCTCGCTGAAACTGACGATACAAAGCCGGAATTAGTTTTCGGCTTGTGAGGTCCCCGGAGGCACCGAAAATCACCATCGTATGCGACATTAGTTCTAGCCCTTTTTCGTTGTCGCCTACGGCTTGCCGTAAAACGAGAAATCAAAATTTCTTTTGGAACACTAATTACCTCGAAAACCGAGTTGCTTCTGAAGGTTTTGAAACCAATACGGAAGAGCTCGTTCGCTCTCAAGCCTAGATACCGTCGAAACACCCTCTAATGGTGCGGCAGCAAACCGATCAAACAGCGAATTGACATCCGGTTTTTGCTCGATCACTTGCACAACATAGCAGATTGTCTTGTTGCTGTCCGATGCGACTACGGTTTCATTGATCTTGCTCGAGAACACCGCTTCCATGAACGCGTCATCAACAGGTTGCAGAAGCTCGATGTTGCTCAGCTGGAGACGGCTTTCCATTCTCGCAAACATTGGATTAAACCAAGTGAAATTCGCAGGTTCCAAAACGAGCGCTTTCTCTTCGGGCGTACTAAAGGAATCCTTCAGCGATGACGAACCCACTTTCGTTGCGATTTCACGAGCGCGGGCCTCAGCCAACTTCAGCGCCTGTTGCTTTCGCCAAACATCTTCGATTTGAGTTCGGACACCATCCACCGCTGGAGTCATTGGCTGTGTTTCTTCGATCTTCCAAGAAACATAACGCTTGTCTCCTCCTGTAAACCCGCGCGAGACAAACGGCGTGAAGAGAGGACTCCCATCCTCCACCAATGCAACAAATGAAAATGGACGTTGGCCGGCGAAAACAAAAGAGGATCCAATCGGAGCCCCTTGAATGGACTCTTGATCGACTGCTCCGGTTGTACCAAAGTCAAAACCATATTGCTGTCCGAGTTTTGCAAGATCGAGAGGCTTCGGCTCGGTGATCCCCTTTATTTTCTGAGCGAAAGCTTCCTTGTAAGCCCTGTCCTCAGATTGGTAGATGCTCATTTCGCCAACGATATCACCGATGCGATCCTCGATAATTTTGTTCGCAATCGGCAGCGCCTGTTCCCGGGCGATCTGCTCTCGTACTTCGGCGAATGTCTTTGTTCGCATCGGAGTGCTGTCCGCAACCGCGTCCCCACCTGGAGCAGGTGCACCTGTTTGTGGGAACAACGGCAAGCTTGAAGCGGTATCGGTTGGTTTATTGGATAACTCCAGCACGGAATTCGTTTCGGTTTTTTGTGCACCTTCAGCGGGAGCAACGGGCTCCGTCTTGACTGTGGGCACAACCGGATCCGCTTGAACCACCGGTTCCGTTTGCGTCGGCTTGTCTTCTTGAAACGAAACCAATTTGATATTCGAGTTCTTACGAGGGACGAGTGCGTTGTCCTTTGGATTTTCTAGAACCGGAGGCAACCCCGGTTTGTCCGCGGGGACAACAGGCTCAGCGATTGGCTTGGTGTCCGATGGAAGCGGATTTTCAGTTGGCGTTGTCGCCGGTGCTGAGGCTGGAGCGTCTGGAGTTGCAGGCACAACAGGAGCGCCTTCACCTGGTGCTGTCGGCGGTACCGATCCCGGAGCTGGAGTGCCCACCGCTTCCTGTACCACAGGTACACGAAACTGCTTTTCCTTGACTCGACGTTCGTACTCGGCGAGCAATGTTTCCTCAGAAACTAAAGCCATTTGCTCTACGATGATCTTTTCCGAATCAATCGAAAGAAACTCGAAATTCCCGGTCCGAGGTCTCATGAATGCTGGTTGAGTCGCAATGGATCGACGCGAACGAATGACGTCTTTGCCTTCTTTATAAATTTCCTGAACTTCTTTTTCGGTCGGCTTACCCTTTACCTGCGATTCGAAGTCGTTCACAAAAACAGGAAACGCCTGAATTTTGGCCTCGCGGTTGAATTTCAAAAAGTCTTGCCAGTTTTTGCCTGGAGTGGTCAAAGGCGGTCGTCCCAGTGGTACCGAATTGCGTCGGTCTTCAAAGAACAAGCCGGTTCCCGCCAAGTGGAGCAGAGCGTTTTTTGCCAATTCCTCTCGCATTAAGCGATTGAAATCGAACAGGTTCATCTTGCCATTCGTCGCGACGGAAAGCGTTTTCTTAATTTCGTCCCCGTCAATCTTGCCGTCGACAAATCGCTTCAAAAACACCTTCACCGAGTCATCGTCAAAGTGAATCCCCATACGATTGGCTTCGGCCAGCAAAAACTTGCGTTCGACGATTCTCTCCCTTGAATCCCGGTCGCTGGTTATTCCAACCGAACTGAGGTCCGGCGAGAAGCCTGGCACGTTGGGCGTTCCACCCTTTTGCATGACGTCGTTTGCTAACTTCCGGAGGAAAGCGTTTGCATAATACACCTGCTCCCATTCCTGCTCGACTTCACCCATTCGCACCGAACCGCCATTCCAGGACGCAATAACAGGATTCGGACCACTTCGGCTGCTTTTGGCACCCGAACCCGAAAACGATTGAATCGCGGGCGCAATGACAAATGACACGAGGGCGATGAAAACGGCTCCAGCCATCCACAGCTTTTGGTTTTTTCGGAAAATAGCAAATGGGCTGGACATTGGACAAATCAATCCTTGGTAGTCGACATTCAAGTAGTTCGGCCCGATAAACAGGCTCGCAAACAAGGATTGTAGGATTTTCGCTGTTTGTTGCAATTCCATTGCAGGCATCCTACCTGGGGCTTGACAAATAACAGGCGTTGCGGTGACAACCCTTGTGCGTGAGGTAGATTACCAGAATTCCAGAATTTACGTCGACCGATTCCAATTTCGCCGATTCCAACTGCAACACAATATTTTTATGAGTGAGAAAAAATCCCTCGTTATCGTCGAATCTCCTGCCAAAGCGAGGACGATTTCGAAGTATTTGGGTAGTGGATTTCAGGTTGAAGCCTCCATTGGTCACATTCGTGACCTGCCTGGCGGCGCCAAAGAGGTTCCCGCCGAATTCAAATCGGAATCCTGGGGCTACCTTGGCGTAAACGTCGACAACGGCTTTGAACCACTTTACATCGTTCCTGCAGACAAGAAAAAACACGTTACTTTCCTCAAGGCCGCGCTCAAAGACGCAAAAGACCTCTATCTAGCGACGGACGAGGATCGCGAGGGAGAAGCCATTTCCTGGCATTTGCAAGAGGTTTTAAAACCAAAAGTGCCCGTCCATCGGATGGTTTTTCACGAAATCACCAAGGAGGCCATCCAAAATGCCCTCAAAAACACTCGTCAAATCGACCAGGGATTAGTCAAAGCCCAAGAAACACGAAGAATCTTGGACCGGCTCTACGGATACGATATCTCTCCACTCCTGTGGAAAAAAGTTCGTCCGAAGTTGTCCGCAGGTCGAGTGCAAAGCGTCGCTGTACGACTCATCGTCCAACGTGAACGCGAACGCATGGCATTCCATTCGGCAACCTACTTTGACCTCGATGTCATGCTGGAAACAGGCGCAAAGGAAAAGTTCCAAGCTTCCTTGGTCAGCGTCGGTGAGCGAAGGATTCCGTCTGGAAAGGACTTTGATACCGCGACGGGGTTACTCAAGGACTCAAAGATGCTGCAGCTCGATGCAGTATCGGCCGACGCCCTCAAAGCTCGTCTAACTAAGGCTCCCTTTAAAGTCTTAAGCGTCGAAGTCAAACCTTACACTGAGCGCCCGAAAGCCCCTTTCACAACCAGCACTTTGCAACAGGAGGCCAATCGAAAACTTGGAATGACCGCGAAGGACGCAATGCGGGTGGCGCAGAGCCTCTACGAAAACGGCTACATCACTTACATGCGTACCGACTCGACCACCCTTTCGAAAGAAGCTGTCGACGCAGCCCGCGATCTTGTTCGTTCGCAATATGGCGAAACGTTCCTATACTCGACTCCAAGAACGTATGCGGCCAAGGTCAAGAATGCACAGGAAGCGCACGAAGCAATTCGACCTGCCGGTAGCCCATTCCAATTGCCCGAAAAGATTAAAGGTGAGCTTAACTACGACCAGTTCCGACTCTTCGAACTGATCTGGAAACGTACCATCGCGTCACAAATGGCCGACGCTCGTAAACAACGCGTCATGGTCGTGGTCCAAGCCGACGACGCCGTTTTCCAAGCGACTGGAACATCCATCGAATTCGAGGGCTTCTTGCGAGCCTATGTCGAAGGGAGCGATGACCCAGCCGCAGAACTCGCCGAAAAAGAAAAACTCCTCCCGGACGTCAAGCCAGCTGACCCGCTCAAGGCGATCTCGTTGGATTCGGTCTCGCATACAACACAACCACCAGCCCGCTTCACCGAAGCGTCACTGACGCAAGGTCTTGAGGAACGCGGGATCGGTCGACCTAGTACCTATGCGTCGATTATCGACACGATTCTCAAACGGGACTACGTGTTCAAAAAGGGCAATGCGCTCGTTCCAAGCTGGACCGCCTTTGCCGTGATTCGGCTTCTCGAAGAGCACTTTTCATCGCTGGTGGATTATCAGTTCACTGCCGAAATGGAAGACTACCTCGACCAGATTAGCCGCAACGAACGCGAGAACCTGGCTTATTTGCAGGAGTTCTATTTTGGAGAAGAAGGAGTTAAGGAAAACGCAGCACCCGGCGGGATCGGTCTTAAACCACTGCTGGCGCTAAAGGTGGCTGAAATCGATCCGCGAACAGCATGCTCCTACCCGCTCGGATTCCTCGATGGCAACCAGGAAATGCCGGTCTCGGTTCGTGTAGGTCGATATGGACCGTATGTCGAGCAAGGTGAACGCAGGGCAAGTATCTCCGAGGAGATGCCCCCCGATGAAATGAATCTCGCGATGGCCATCGAACTGCTGACCAAGCAAGAGCTCGGTGAAGAACCTCTAGG
>JANMNR010000150.1:0-1849 GCA_031368325.1 Pirellula sp. | reverse complement strand
GGCCTTTGGTGGTATGTTGCGAACTGCGGGAGTGGGAGCAGCGGTCGAGTCAGCGGTGAAAGGGCAAAACATCAGCCTGATCTTCCTCGCCTTCATTGTCGCGGCGGTGATACGCGTCGCTCAGGGCAGTGCGACCGTGGCGATGTTCACTTGCTCGTCCATTGTCGCACCCATTATTGCTGAGGATTCAATCGGATATCACCACGTTTACATCTACCTGGCCATTGGTTACGGTGCGATGACCTGTTCGTGGATGAACGATAGCGGTTTTTGGGTAGTGAGTCGACTGAGCGGCATGACCCAACGTGAGACTTTGAAAACATGGTCCATTCTCTCAATTTGTTTGGCAGTGAGTGGCTTGGTCGTAACCTTCATCGCCTCGAAACTATTGCCGCTGGTTTAGGCAACAACGCAAGATGTACTTTCACAACCAGACCTTGTCCACGGCCGAGGAGAATTTGGCCTTTGACGAAGCTTTGGTGGAAACCGCGGATAGCGTTCCGTTTGATGAATCCATTGCGGATGAACCGGCTATGGGCTTTGGTTGTGCCAATGAGATGTTGCGAGTCTGGCAACTAGAGTCGCCTTGCGTTGTCTTGGGGCGTGGGAGCAAGTGGGCAGAGGAAGTCAACGAGCTTGATTGTCAGCGTGATGGCATACCGGTTTTGAGACGAGCCAGCGGTGGTGCCTCGATTGTGGCTGGCCCTGGATGCCTGATGTACTCGGTGTTGATTTCGTATCAAAACAGACCGGCATGGCGAGCATTGGACGTTGCCCACCAAAAGGTGATGAGCCGAATTTGCAAAGCAGTCCAGCGCACTGTCGACATGTTTCAGTTGCCGCTCAAGATTGCGATTCAAGGGACCTGCGACTTGACGACCAACGGACGCAAGTTCTCTGGAAATGCCCTCCGGTGCAAACGCAACTGGATGCTATATCACGGCACAATCCTGTGTTCCATGCCGCTCGAATGGCTACCGCTTTATCTGCGAGAACCGCCTCGCCAGCCAGATTACCGCGAAAAGAGGGAGCACGGCGCATTCGTAACCAATCTCCTTGATACCGCTGATTCGGGCCATTCGACAGCTTTTCAGGGGGAATTGGTGCGTCAGTTAGCATTGGTTTGGAATGCGGCGCAGCCATGGGATTCGTGTCCATGGCGTGACGAAGCGGATGCCGTGGCAAAACGACTGCTTGCCGAACGATACTCAAACCCTCAATGGCATCGTTCTCGATGAGTTCCTATTGTTTGGGTGGGTTAATCGTTTACTCAATTGACTCAGCTCTCTTGGTTTGCTATTCCGTGGAAGAAGCGTCTAGTCGCTAACCCTCAGAAACTCCGGTTGAATGCAACGCCAAATGAAAAGGCAATGAGCCCACGACAGTCTGATGCTCACGTCTATTTGCCGCCGACTTACGAAATACGCTCTCCTCTGCGGTCTTGCCGCCAAAGCCGATGCGTTTGCGGGTGATCTCGGGCGACTGACCAAGGAGGAATTAGCAAGTGGCTACGGGCAGGTTCAAGACCAACCTGCGCCGTCTCCACCAAGCCAATCGGCTCCCAACGGAAAGCCATCACAACGACGCTCGCCACCCTTCATCCGATCGGCGGCAAATTCGGACGATGAGGATGACTCCATCAGTTCACAACTCACGGGGATGTTTTTTGGTGCGGCCGGAGGCGTAATTAACGCAGCAGCTCATCGTGTCGCTCAAAAAGTCGATCCACCCGGCATTTCCCTGTGGGAAAGCCAAGAGATCGCAAGCGAGTTTCAATTCAATACGATTTGGTACTTTGAAAGCCGTTCAAGCCAGCAGCTTTTAGTTGGCATCCCAGCAGCCAACGCCG
>JANMNR010000116.1:0-3467 GCA_031368325.1 Pirellula sp. | reverse complement strand
CGACCGTCACGCTTGATCCGCTCTTTGTCGAGTAGAATCAAACTGCTTGAAAGTCCTGAAAGAAATTTCTCTCTGGATTCCCCGGGCAATACGGGTTCCGACTTAGGAGGCATCTCACCGTCAAGAACGCGTTCATACATTCGAACGAGCTTTTCAAGGTCGCTTCCAGCCTCCCATTTCAAGGTTGAGATATCGAGTGCGCCTTCCGTGGTGCCATCGCTATGGCATTCAAAACAATTCGACTTCAGGAACGCGCTTATCGAAGTGGTTGGTAGCTGTGAGCCGGGTTGTTGAGCACAGGTTTCGCCCGCAGGTCCCTTTACCAACGAAACGACTAACAAAATCATGCCAGTGAGCGAAACATGTGTTTTTAAGTTGTGGATCACCATCGCGCTTACGCCCAAGTAAAATGAAAGTTGTGACTAGCCTATTGTGCATCGGATTCCTTGGACTGCTCAATCTCTTTGCTGCCAGCAAACATAATTTGGGCAGACTGCCACAAGTAGCGTCTCCAATTTGCCCAGTCGTGTCCCCCATCGCTCAGGACAGAAAACGTGCGAACGCCAGCACTATTGAAAATCGCCATGGTCTTAAAGCTATTGTTGAGCGCGATGTCGGTATCACCGGCCGCAAAGTAGAGTGGAACATTGAATCGCTTGTTGGCCTCCGATGCGTTTAACAGTTCAGCAAAATTCTCCTTGATCGCCGCTCGGGTTTCATCTTCGATATAACCCGAACTGTAGACATAAAGCTTGCTGAACTTGTCTAAATTCGGAATTCCCGTGTTCATTACGACGAAGCCGCCCATTGAAAGACCCGCCAGTGCACGTGAATCACGATCTGGACGAACGCGATAGTTCTTTTCAACATGAGGCAGGATGCATTCGAGGTATTCACGTGTGCAAGCATCCGGCTCAGCGGGCTTCGGCGATTTGAACGACGCCAGACCTCGCGTGTTGGGCATGACAACGATCATCGGCTTCGCCAATGTCGAGGCAATTAGGTTGTCCAGAATGACGTGCGCATACCCACCGTTTTTGTCTGTGGCACTCCATCTCGAATCGTCATCACCGCCTCCATGGTTAAGGTAGAGGACAGGATAAGTGGCTTTATCTTCCGGATAACCGGGTGGAAGGTAGACATGCATTCGCTTGTCATTGCCTGCGACATCCTTGTAAGTCGTTTGCTCGATTGTCCCATGCGATACTTCTCGAACAGTATAAAAGCTAGCGTCATCCCGCTTGGGTAGAGCGGCGAGTATTGGCAACGGCAATGGCCCAGTTACTATTGGGGGGCGCTGTGGCCGAGACTGCGCATGAGCGTCGCTCTTAATCCAAAATGACGCGATGATAGCGATTATTACAATTGGGATAGCCAATGGTTTGATTGAGCAATCAGTCATCTGAAGTACTTTCCTCGTTGACAGTTGTATGGGCTCTTTTGGATTTTGTTTCTGCCTCGTACGTTGCTACGGGAGAGGAGATTAAGGAGTTCGGCATAGTCGAATGGCGGTTCGCACCCTCATCCTCCGGCCCCTTCTCCCTCAGGGAGGGCGAAGGGGAGAAGCGTTTTCGTGATTTAAAAACTCTTGTTCCCAGGCAGACCTGGGGGCCTAGTTTTGTTACTACTTACTGCGCTTGGCGACAAAATCTTCGGTAGCGAAGTCACTAACTTTTCGAGTCATCTTCATTTCGTCACCGTCCAATTCGCCGGAGTAGGTAATCAGTAAATCGGCATCATTGAATTTCATTTTTTCGTCGAACGATACTTTCTTGCCTTTCAGTTTGAGGTTAATAAGCTCGCTGCGAAAATCGTTGCCCTCAAGCTTCATCGTGGCACTACCGAGCAGCTTGTCATCTTTGCTTTCGATCGCGTAAACGTATTCTTGCTTACCGATTTGAGTATCGATCGTAGCGGTCCACTTGCCAGCGAGCATGCCTGAAGGCGTTGGCTTAGTAGGCTTTTCATTCGTAGCTTGCTTGGCTACTGGCTTCTTATCTTGAAATACGCTCTGACTAAACCAATACAGGCTGCTGCTCCAATGCGCCGGATCGTGCCCGTGGCCGTCGACGTGCCACACATGCTCGATACCGTTCTTCTTTAAAAACTGGTGCACGTTCTGGCTGATCCGGATCAGGCCATCTTTGTTTCCGCACGAGATCCAAAGTAGTTTTAGTTTGGCCCTGGCGTTTTCGACATTTGGAATCAGTTCTTCTGCCGGCTTGGTATTCGGAGCGGCAGAGAAGGGACCCACCCATGCAAACGTGTCAAGATTGCCGAGTCCAAAGTTGAAAGACTGACCGCCACCCATGGAAAGGCCCGCGATAGCGCGTTTTTCTCGGTTCTTGTCGACTGAGTATTTTGCTTCTATGGCGGGAATAAGATCGTCAAGCAGATCGCGTTCAAACGTTGCGAAGGCCGGAGCGCTTGCCATCACGTTTCCTTCGGCGCGGTCATTCTTCTGAGCCCGTCCATTCGGCATAACAACGATCATCGGAACCGCTTTTTCGTCAGCGATCAAGTTGTCGAAAAGCACGCTCGGATTCGCAAAGCGGACCCATTCAGTCTCATCGCCGCCGATACCATGCAAAAGATACAGCACTGGGTACTTTTTATCGGCAGAGTAGCCCGGAGGTGTATAGATGTTCGCTTTCCGCGTCGTACCTACTGTCTTGGATTCATACTCGATCAACTCCAGTTTGCCCTTGGGAGCATCGTTGCGAACGGTTTTGAAACCTTCGGGCGGTGCATCGTAGAAGGCAACATCGTCTGGGCCCAACTCAATAGGCCCACCAAATCCACCAGGGCGACGTGGCCTCTCGGGATTGTCTTGTGCAGCGGAAAATTGCGCTACAAAGCACAACATCGCTGATATCCCAAGCATCTGAATGAACGAGCATTTCATAACGAGAAACCTTTCAGGCTAAACGGACTAAACCAGAGCAATTGGCCTAATTTTCACCATTCTCCGTTGACTCAACGGTAACGGCAAATATCAGTGGAAACGAAAAATCTTCACCTTTGACAAATTCGATGTCCTTCAATTTTGCTTTGTTGGCAATTGCAATTTTCAGGTAGCGGATCTGCTTTCCATTTGCATCGATAGCAAATTTGGATTCAGGAACGTCCACCCTTTCACGGTACGTCGCGAGGTGTTTTCCATTGACCAGCTCGTGGTCTTCTTTGGAACCATCTTCAAAATTGCATCGAACAATTACGCTCGCTGCTGCGTTGGTGTTCGGGGGACCGAACGACGCGACTGCACCAAGAAGATGAATGGACGACACGCTGCCGGAACACGCAAGGCTGGTTGAAGCGGGCAAGGTCGCTGGTGCGCGACCATTGGCAGACTGCAGCGCAATGATGTTTGCAACGCGTCCATCCTGCGGATCCTGGATTTCGAAAGGGACCCCTTCGATTTCGATCGTACCGTACGTCTTCAGTTCGAATTTATCGCCAGGGGCGCC
>JANMNR010000036.1:0-7022 GCA_031368325.1 Pirellula sp. | reverse complement strand
GATGGATTGCAAGCGGAACTGAACCGCGACGGCGTTATCAGCATCGACGGTTACAAGTTGGCCACGCGAGAACGCGTTCCACTCAGGGCGATTTTCACGAAGGTGTTTTCAAATCGTGCTTCGATCCCGATGGTCTCAGAGGAATTGCTGCATGACCCAAGGGCGACGGGATTGGCGGTCTCTCAGTTAGTGCTGAACGATGGCTGGCTTGGAATGGCGATTAGCCAAGAAAACTCGCCACACGTAGCTACGGTCAAAGCAAGCCAAGAGGCACTTCGCCGATAAGTTGACCGACATTTCCGTTTCGCCATGAAACTCTCGTTTCGGCGAGTGAATTCGTACAAGGAGATGTCGCCTAAAAGCTTAACGGTCTTGTTACTTGGGTGAATTTCTGTTGTTTGTCATTCTGCAAGAACCATTCAACCACCCCCTCGGGTATCGACGCAATCGGCCCTCGCCATACTCGCTGGATATCAACGTTGGGATCGAGGCCATGCACGACTAGCCTGAGATTTCGAATGGCAGATCTTGTTAAGCAATCATCGCAAAGCTGATTGCAAATGAGCCGCAGGTATTTTTCATTAGTTGAGACAGCAGACTCACCGACATTCAACACGCGATCGCCCGGTGCAATGTCACGCCACGAGAAATGCGGAAGTTTTGACGCCAGGTTGGCCGTTGCCACTATGCGTTCTGGTGTTATCGACTCCAACAAATCGAATCGCTCGGTCACAAAATAGGTCTTTTGATACTCGCTAATCAAATAGTCCGTTGTTGCAAGTCGTAGCAAATCAGTATCACGAGATGGATCGATGAGCAGGCGTGTCGGCTTCGGTGAATTGACGCTGAAGACTGTCTCGCCGGGCGACGAAAGTATGCCAGCTCCGAACGCACGGACTTGCCCCTGTTGCATCACCAATCCAAACTCCACCGTGAACCAGTAGATCCGCTCCGCGTAAAGTAGCAACTCATCTGCTTTTTTTTGAATCGCAAGCCGTTCGCTATCGGTTGATGCCAAAGCAAATCTTCGGTCTCTCTCTTCGTAGATTAGGTTTCTGGCAACGCCATGGCTTCGCATGACATTGGCCACAACTGGAATAGTAAAGGTTGCAACATGCCCCGCTACATCATGGCCGATGTCGGGCTCCTGAAGATAGTCCTGCTCGATCGCTCGCATGAACGTCGTGACCGGGAAAAAGCAATGGCTATGGCAAGTGAAAAACAGCTCTGCCGGGATGATCATGTTTACTGTGGCAAGCTGCCATCCGGTCTGCTGATAAATCCTGGCGTTAAGCAGGTAAAAATCGGGGATGACCGTGCCACCAATATCAAAAATGGATTCGCCGTCTAAGTATTCCTGACAAGCGAATCGATGCTTCGTCTTTTGCTGTTCCGCAATCAAGCAAGCCCAACTTAGATGTTCCTCTCGCGTGTAGTTGTCATACACTTGCGAGTTTCGATATTCCCCTAAATCGACGCTTTCCGCGGATAGCGTCCCTACTTGAAATGCTTCTCCTGAACTCGCAGCGGCCAGATATGACGCGGCTTTGTCAGCGACGATTGGAAAAGGGACTTGTTGATCAGACAAGCAACGTTCTAGTTCCTTCATTCTCGACTCGAATCGCTCGGGCTGAACGGCAGCCAAGTCGATTCCGTGCCGAGCAGCGATCACCGACATTTGAGACTCTTTCATAAAGATCTTAACCCTCTAACTCGATCATCATCGCAACGGCTTCTCCGCCTCCCAAACACAACGCCGCCACACCAACCGTTTGCCCCCGCGATTGCAGCGCGTGCATTAACGTTACCAAAACACGCGTCCCGCTACATCCGATCGGATGACCTAACGCCAAGGCACCGCCTTTCACGTTTAGACACTCTGGCGCAATCCTCAGCTCTCGCATGCAAGCGATGGTTTGCGATGCAAACGCTTCATTGATCTCAAACAAACCAATGTCGCCAATCTGCCGATTGGTTTTGTGGAGCAATTCTTCAATCGCACCTACCGGTGCCAGGAACAGATCCTGCGCCTTCCTCGCATGCGTCGCTGTCCCCACAATGCGATAAGCGTGTTGACCAGGCATAGATCTGCGGACCGACTCGCTGACTACGACTACTGCAGCTGCTCCATCGCTAAGCGTGGAAGCGTTGCCGGCCGTAACCGTTCCGCTTGAATCAAACGCGGGCTTCAACTTTTGCAATCTTTCCAAAGAGCAATCCACGCGTGGACCACCGTCCGTGAGAACCATTTCGCCGTTTGAAGAGGGCACAGGTACGATCTCGTTTGCGAAAAAACCTGTACGTTGGGCTGCGATAGCACGCTGATGACTTTGTACGGCCCATTCATCCTGCGTTCGACGATTGATCTTAAAATCGCGAGCGACATTTTCCGCATAGATTCCCATGAGGGCCGAACCATGTGGGCATCGGAGACCATCCCATTCGATCGAATCCAAAAGTGGCTGTTGGCCATACTTCCAGCCCGATCGCGAATTGCGCAATAGATGGGGAGCTTGACTCATGCTCTCCATTCCACCAGCAACAACGATGGAACTATCACCCGCTCGTATCGAACGATCCGCTAACATGACTGCATAAAGTCCCGAACCACATACCTTGCCAACAGTCGCGCAACCAACTCTATCTGGAACTTCTGCACAAATCGCTGCTTGCCGAGCTGGTGCTTGACCAACCCCAGAGGTCAAAACCTCACCGACAATCACTTCGTCAATCCTCTCGCTATCGACCTTTGCCGTCGCGATTGCGGATCGTATTGCATAGCCCGCCAATTGAGGCGCAGAGCAATGCGATAGTTCACCCAAGAACCGACCTATCGGTGTCCGCGAGCCTGAGAGTATCCATGAGTTTGACATCCTAGAGCACCTCCCTTTCGATTCGACAGCGTAACCCTGCCCTTCTAAAAACTCGACCCATCGCTTCTCAAAAGCAAGCGATTCCAATAGGTTATTGTAGACGCATCTACCGGGCTGCCCCCATTAAGTTGACTCCATCCCTGCATAATCTGCTCTTTTATCTTATGGACTCTTTATCCACAACGACACTTTGGACGCCAACTGAAACTGAGATTAGGGCAGCCAACATGACTCGCTTTGCTGACTTTTTTCGTACGTCCTACATGGCGACGATGGGGCAGCGTTATGAAAACCTGCATGCTGCGAGCATCCAAGCTCCTGGTGACTTTTGGAGAGCGATTTGGGAGTTTTGCGAAATCGGAGGTGAAATGGGCGAGACCGCATGCAAGCCTGGCCGGGACATTTTGGATTGCAAGTGGTTTCCAGATGCCAAGCTCAACTTCACGGAAGCCCTTCTTAAGCCTCATCGCCTTGACGACCCCGAGTTTGCCAACTCAGTCGCCATCGTCTCGATCAACGAAAAAGGGGAACGCACACAGCGGACTCGCAAAGAGCTCTACGAACAAGTCTGTCAGGTTGCAAGCTTTCTGAAGTCGCAAGGCGTTGGTCCTGGCGATCGAGTAGTGGCGGTCATCCCAAATACGGCAGAAGCGGTCATTGGTCTTTTGGCGACCGCAGCCATCGGCGGAGTCTGGTCGTCGTGCTCGCCCGAGTTTGGAGACGACGCTATCTGCGATCGATTCGGCCAAATTAGTCCCAAAGTCATGCTTACCGTAGCCGAATGCCAATACTCAGGCAAAGTGATAAACCCAGCGGACAAAACGGCTCGAATCCTTTCTCGCTTGCCAACGATTACAACGTTGCTGGTTGTTGGCGAGTTGCCTAACATCGATGCTGACTCGAGTGCCACGGAAACGCGTCGGTTTACGTGGCAGAGTATCTGCGATCAGCCCACCCGTTCCCTGTTATTGGAACGATACCTCTTTGATCATCCGCTCTGCATCGTTTACTCCTCAGGAACGACAGGCATTCCGAAATGCATTGTGCATGGAGTGGGCGGAACGGTTCTGCAACATAGAAAAGAACATTCGCTTCACTGCGATATCCGACCCGGCGATACGCTCTTTTACTATACAACGACGGGCTGGATGATGTGGAATTGGTTAGTCAGCGGACTTAGCTCCGATGCCACTATCCTCTTGTTCGACGGCTCTCCATTTGCGATGGGACCGGGGACACTTTGGCAAATAGCTGCCACTGAACGTGTGACTCACTTCGGTGCAAGTCCTCGTTATTATATGACGCTTGAAAAAGACGGTTACGAGCCCTCATCGAACGTTTCGCTCAATCATTTACGTTGCGTTTTATCGACCGGTTCCCCCTTGCTCGCCGAGTCATTTGACTGGATCTATCGCGCAGTTGGCCCCGAACTCTGTTTGGCTTCCATCTCGGGCGGAACCGATATTCTCTCCTGTTTTGTACTTGGTAACCCAACACTGCCGGTCGTTCGCGGCACGATTCAGTGCAAAGGACTAGGAATGGACGTCCGTGTCTTTGAAGATCAGGGGGCGTCGATCATTGGTGCTCCAGGCGAATTGGTTTGTGCGTCTCCGTTCCCTAGCATGCCGGTTTGCTTTTGGAACGATCCAGATGGGGCAAAGTACAAAGCCGCCTATTTTGAACGATTCGAAGGAGTCTGGTGCCATGGCGATTGGGCACAGGAGGATTACAACGGAAACTTCACCATTTACGGACGTTCCGACGCAACCTTGAATCCGAGCGGAGTACGAATCGGTACCGCAGAAATCTATCAACAGGTAGAATCGTTTCCTGAGATCGCCGAATGCCTAGCGACCGTGCTGCGAAGCGATGGCGACGAACAGATTGTGCTGTTTGTGAAAATGCAGAATGGTAGCACGCTCACACGAGAGTTGAGATCAGCGATCCGGCAACGCCTAAAGGAACGATGTTCACCCCGACATGTCCCACGATATCTTGTCGCAGCACTTGATCTGCCGAAAACGATCAGTGGCAAACTCTCTGAGATTGCTGTTCGCAGCGCCATAAATGGTCGCAATCTCGGCAACGCGGGGGCCTTGGCCAACCCGGAATCGCTAGAGTTCTTTCACACTTGGAAAGCAGGCGCCGAATAAGATCCTTAAGGGCTAATTGGCCTGAACGGATTCTGATAACTTGGCCCCAAGCAAGAGTCGCCGTATCCATATCCGACTGCTTGTTGACGATCGCGATTCAAATAG
Organism: Pirellula sp.; assembly: GCA_031368325.1. Lineage (GTDB taxonomy): Bacteria > Planctomycetota > Planctomycetia > Pirellulales > Pirellulaceae > JBKCUI01. The sequence continues at coordinate 1,891 of JANMNR010000036.1, read as the reverse complement.
GGGTGATCGATCATAGACGATGAATTGACTTGACTAAATATAACGGACTGGACCCTGCCATCCTCATAAAGAACATTTGCCAAATTCGAACCGTGAGCAGCGACAAAACCATGGATCGGGCCATTCTCTCCGTCGGAGTCGATCGGCAAGATCGAATCGCCCAACACGGGAAAGTGTGAACGCCCATTTCCATTCAGGCTAGGGGTCGCATAATTGCTATCGACCATGTTTCCGAGGTTGTAGAAAAAGTTGCCGCCGACGGTAAACCGCCACATGTTCTGAATCATTGGGGAAGCAGCCATGAAAGCTTGTACCGTAGGAACCTCTTGACCTACATCCATGCTTTCCACCGCTGGGCACCAGATCGATTTAGTGGACTCCAAAAGCCCCGCCCCTTTGAGCCGAACCGAATAAACTCCTGCAAAACAAAGAGGGCCACTAGCCTCAATTTTGGGAAGCTGTCGATCTGCATTGCCCTCAGCAAATAATGACAGAGCGTGCCCCAACTCGCGTAAATTTGCAGCGCATGTACTGCGTCTGGCCGATTCGCGCGAGTACCAAACACTCGGCAACAGCACGGTCAAAACAGCGATGCCAGCGGCCAATGCGACCAAGCTGTCTATCCAGGCCATCCTAGTCGCTAGACTGTTCTCGAATAGAGGCTGCGACATGCGTGTGGTTTGCACCTGAGATTTTATCTCGGCCTCGGTCGCTTTTTGGATAAAGGCCATGGTCGACTCAGTCAAGTCCGCGCGGGGCTCGAATTGCTGAGGCGCCTCACGCATTGGCTCAAGCAAGTCACGCAGATCCGCTATCCGTTTCCTAAGTGCCTCGTCCTCAAAAGCCAAAGACTCAATCCGCCACTGCTCGGCTTCTGGCAATGCAAACAACAAATACCCTAAAAGGGTTTCATCTGAGATATTGCTATTGAGACTCATCGGAGCTTGATCAAGTGTGTGCGAACGAATCAGGTACTAACCGAACACATCCATGTCGCGAGCAACGCATCAATCGACTACTGGATGCTGGATGATGATGATTCGTTCATACGCATCCAAATTTGATTGAGTTTACGGATTGCAGTAAAAACTCGACTTTTTACCGTTCCAAGTGGAATTTGGAGTATTTCCGCAATGTCGGAGTATTTCATCCCCTGGTAAAAGGCGAGTTGAATTAACTGCTGGGTCGGCTCATTTAGTTCCTTTACTGCGGCCCGAACTCGTGAACCGGTTTCATTATCAATCGCTTTCTCCTCGGGAGTTGCAACGTTCCCGGCGAGATGATTGATCATTGAATCCTCGGAATCCCCATGCGAAATTTTTGCATCCAGGCTTGCAACTTGGTGTCGTCGATTGCGACGCATGTAGTCGATCGCTTTGTTGCTTGCGATCGCATAAAGCCACGGACGAAATCTTCGGCCTGGCTCAAACTGATCTATTCGCAAATGGACGCTCAAAAAGGTCGCCTGGAAGACGTCTTCCGCTTGTTGAACATCGCCAAGGAATCGACGCAGGAACGTATATAGCTCTCGTTCGTATCGATGAACGAGCCTTTCAAAGTCTTGCGAATTTCGAGATTGTAAGTAGTTGCTCACAATCTCTTCGTCGGAGAGCTCTGCCGGTCTCGAGCTCAGCCCGAGCAAATCCATTTCTGCTGGTAATTTTTCCATTTGAGGCTTCATGATGGATCTGAATTCCTGCGCTGACGACCAAAGAACTGTCGAAATCGCAATAAGTTCGGTTTGGGGGGCCTTTAGAACCCACAAAATCAAAACCGACCGGACTAGATTCTAGTCGAACAGCAGGATCCAAGTCAAAGAGTTGGAGTCAGACATTCAATGAAACTTCAAAATTGAATGACTGTATTTTGGGTTTGGCAGGGCGGTCTCGAA
>JANMNR010000008.1:0-4506 GCA_031368325.1 Pirellula sp. | reverse complement strand
GTTTGACACACCCGTCACGCCAGCGAGGTATTTGATGGCGTGCTCGGCGGAATTCCGTTCATATTCCCAAGTGGCCAACCCACTAAGGGTAACCCAACCATTTTCGACCGTAGCAATGATGTGGCTAGGTACCCACACATGCCAGCCGAGGGTGCTTGCCACGGATTCAGCAATTTGAGAATCCGACCGTAGCTGGCCGTCTATGAGGTGCACCTCAAGCTCGTCAGCGATGGCTTTGACGCCTGATACGCGCTGAGCCGCCATCTCCGCAGCGGACTTCTCCGCATAGTTGGATACCGTACCACTCAACGTTACAACGCCGCCATGCGCTCGCACCGTGATGTCCCGCGACTTGATCGTTGAATCCCAAAGCAGTTCCTCCATAATCTCGTTCTTCATTTGTGCATCTGATTTCATCGTGACACCTGATCCTAAGTTAGGGCATAAAAAAAGCCGACGCTAAAGGACAGTTGTAAGTGTCCTTTAGCATCGGCCTACGTGATAACCAACCCTCCGACGTTCGGAGTGCATTTTATTCAGTCGTCCAATGGATGATTGTCTTGCGAGCATGATGGTTTCGCAAGATCCGTTCGATAGCACCCTATCCCTACGAGTCCGATAAAGCAACACGCAAAAGTGAAAAGGTTGTTTGGTAAGACACAATTTCAGGCTCCGATCCACGACAAAAGACACTCACTTTGCGGAGCATCGCAAACTGTCTGGTGGCAATGCGTTGGCAGCTCCAAGCAGTCTACTTTCGATTTCCCATTGCCTTCCCGACTTGAGTCGGAAATTGGCCATCATGGATTTTGTGCGATGGTTTGCGCTTCGTTGTATAATCCGCCCCGGTCAGAGGCCATGGCCGCATTGGCACAATGCAGAGAAGCCGGCATTCGAGTCGATATGATTCTGGACAAAATGTCGGACGCCGATTTGGCATGCCGCTGCGATAAGATATCAGCGTATGCTCGGATGACAGATTTCGATTCCGGTCAGGAATTACCGAGTGATTTCCATGTCTTTGGATAGCGATAAGTTCCAGCTTCCGTCGCCGCTAAGCTCCAGGACATGGGTGTGATACTTGAGGATATTGAGGCGGTGGCTAACACTGATTAGGCTTGCGCCGGAATCCATTAATCCCTGGTATAGCATCTCTTCGTTCTTCGAATCCAATGCGCTGGTAGCTTCGTCCAGAATCACAAAACGGGGTTTTGCTAGTAGCACACGTGCAAATGCAACGCGTTGTTGCTCACCAAGTGAAAGAATCTTCCCCCAATCTGCTTCTGTTTCCAATCCACCAAACCGATCGGCCAAATCCTCCAAGTTGACCGTCTTAAGCACTTCAAGCAGTTCTTTATCTGCGACAGCCTTGCTATCGCTCGGATACAACAACTGTCCACGCAACGATCCGATGATCATATATGGCCGCTGCGGCAGGAAGAACATTTCCTTTAAGGGCGGTCGAATAATCAACCCAGTTCCAGCATCCCATAATCCCGCCACGGCTCTTAATAGGGAGCTCTTTCCACCGCCGCTCGCGCCAATGATGAGGATGCCCTCTTTCGCTTTGATCTCAAGCGAGAGGTCTACAATCAGTGTTCGTTTATAGTCCGGTGTTTGTAACGATAAGCTTTTTATTGCGAATCGTTCCCCCTCGCTGGTCTTAATCACGTCGCGATCGCCATGGCCATCCTTCGCGGAATTTTCCAACGACTTTGCAAACTTGTCCAAGCGTGTAATTCCCGCCGCGAATCGGCTCAGCGTGTCGAAGTTGTTTACAATCACGGTCAATGCGGTGAAAATCGCTGCGAAGGCACCAGCCGCTTGCACCACTCTGCCTACCTCAATGTCGCCGGATAGTGCTTGAGGCGCTAGAATAATCCCTGGCATTATCAGTGTGACCGAGCTGTAGGAATACTGAAAGAGATTGAGAAACCACTGCCAGTTAATGATTTTGTTGTAGTTCTGAAAAACATCTGCAAATCGCCGTTTAATATTGCGTGATTCGGGTTCTTCACCACCATAAAAAGCGATGGATTCAGCGTTTTCGCGAACTCGAACCAAACTGAAACGAAAATCAGCCTCTCGCTTCAGTTGGAAGAAGTTAAGTGCTACCAATGACCGTCCAAAGACAAAACTTGCAATTAACGTCCCAAAGGTCGCGTAGACCAAGAGGAATAAAACAAGGGTCCTAGATATCGACCAAAGTACACCGCTGAACGCAATCAGTTGCAGGACAGTTTCGATAGCCAGCAGGAAGTAGTAAATGGATTTCAAAGTAAAAGTGTTAATGTCTTCGGCAATGCGTTGATCAGGGTTGTCAATCTCTGCATTAAACGCAAGTTTGTAAAAAGCCTTGTTTCGGAAGTAGGTGTCCAGGTAGTTATGCGTCAGCCAACGACGCCAGTAATTAACGAGCCTGTCACGGACAAAGTAGTAAAACACATAGACAGGTGCAGCTGCAACAATGAGGCCTAACGATTTGTAAATAGAGGTCCAATATCGGCCAGAGTCTTGAGCAGCTAGCGCGGACGTGAACTCCCCTGCTTGCTCGTTCAGAAAAACGCTAAATAACGTATTCCCAAATAACAGAAAAGCCAGGAGGGCTAACAGACAACGGGCGGTCCACTTGTCTTCCGAGTACCAATAGGGCTTTGCAAGCGCGACGAATCTCGGCATCTTGCGCCGTTTCCAGCTGAACTTCAAGATAGTACTTTCATTGGCAGGATTGATCAGCCTTTTGCAGATTTTGGAATTTGATGGTTTTAGTTTTCCGTGGATCGATGATCGATCACAAGAGTACGTTTTCTTGCGTCAAGGCCATTTGGCTTTAGCCGATTCGACCGACGGCGACTGCGTGGCTGGCGCCGTGCCTCAAAGCACATGCTGCTGACTTCGTTTAACCTAATTCGACCGGACCGCAACTGTGGACAAGATTTTTTGCAACTGCTCCAAACGGGCTGGCTTTACCAAATGGTGATCGAATCCCGCTTGCAATGCCGTCTGCCGATCCGCTTCTTGGCCGTATCCTGTCAGTGCGATTAGCACGACATGCTTAAGCGTTGGTTCCATGCGAATCCGCCTAGCTACTTCATAACCATTTAAAACCGGAAGGCCAATGTCTAGCAAAACCACGTCAGGCTTATTTTCAATAGCCGCCTCCACTGCCTCCATGCCATCATGTGCGGTATGGACAGCATGTCCCAAAGCACGCAGAAGCATTGAAAAGCTCAAGACTGTATCCACGTTGTCATCGACCACAAGCACTCGAAGGGATGGTGATGGTAGTAGATTCGATTCCACCGTAGTTCGCCTTGCAGGCGGGTCGTCCGTGGTCACGACGGGCAGTCGCACAACGAACTCGCTACCTACACCCAAATCGCTTTTAGCCTCCACTGTTCCACCATGCAGATTGGTAAGACGTTGTACTAAAGCCAGTCCGATGCCAAGCCCCCCTTGCGACCTGTCCAATGATCGCTCCGCTTGAGTGAATAAATCAAAAATGCGAGGAAGAAGTTCCTGCGAAATGCCAACCCCGTTATCTCGCACTCGTAGAACGCACCATTCACCTTCATGCTGAACGGTCACCCAGATGCGCCCGCCATCGCCAGTGTACTTGGCTGCATTTGTAAGAAGATTCACGAGCACTTGCTCTAGCCTCGAAACGTCGGCGTTTAACCAAATGGGTTCTGGTGGAATGGATACAGTCAATTGATGTCGTCGCTCCTCAATTTGTGGCCGAATGGTCTCTACCGCACCTTCCACGATGCGGCTCACAACGACCCTCTCACGGCGAAGCTGCACTCGCCCCGTGGTAATGCGAGACACTTCAAGCAGGTCGTCTACCAGCCGCTGCATGTGTGCCATTTGGCGTTCGATGATATTGCGGGCTTGCTGTTGTATCAGATTCTCACTGCCTTTCTGAAGACTCAATAATCCCACAGCGTTCGCGATCGGCGCCAGGGGACTTCGCAACTCATGACTGAGCATGGCTAAGAATTCATCTTTGCGACGGTGCAAGTCGGACAGTTCGGCAGCCTGCATTTGAGTCTGTTTCTCCAAGCGACTTCGAACGCTGATATCCCGAATGTTACACTGCGCCACACGACGGTGATCCCATTCGTAAACATTGCTAACAAACTCGACGTCGACCGCTTGTTCGTATGCGGATTTAAGCGAAAGGTGATCGTAACGGACAAAGCCGGTTTGTTGCAATTCTTTAAAGGCAGACTCGTTGGCGGCTTGGTTGCGAAACAGTCCTATCTCCCACAATTCCTTGCCCATGAATTCCGCCACGGGATAGCCTGACAACTCTGCCATAAAGGGATTGGCCTCAAGGATTCTTCCGGTTTCGGCATCGAGAATGAGAACACCATCTTTGGCTGTCTCAAAGAGTCGGCGGTATAATGTCTCAGAGGCGTTCAACTTCTGTTCTAATTCCTTGCGATCGGTAATGTCCTCGATCGCCAAAAGAATTTGTTTCGTCTTTTTCTGCGGATCTAGAAT
>JANMNR010000772.1:0-12918 GCA_031368325.1 Pirellula sp. | reverse complement strand
CTTCATAAGTATCCAAATGATTGAGCAGTTCATCGTTCTCGACTTCCTTCTCAAGAACAAACAAGACCTGTCGGAGCTTGGCGCGAGCTGCTTGGATATCGAACTCGGTCGCCAAGTTGGCTACGCTCTTGGCCACGCTATCCATTCGCCCTCGGTATTGCTCCAGCACAGGCGCCAAGGCTTGGGCCAGCTCGGCATCGGTTGCCTGGAGATCGGCTTGAAGTTTCCCTAGTGCCATTTGAGCCTTGCCGATCGCATCATCCCAACTGTTTTTTACCTTTTCGAACAGTCCACGGATGCGAGATACCGTGTTCTTTGGAATGACATCTGTTTCTTTGGAACCAGCCGCAACCGCTTGATCCATAGCCAACGCTAATCTATCGATTGCCTTGATTGCGTTTCCGTAAACGCCAGCTTCGGCTTGCTCCATTGCATAAGTCATGACCGTGCGGAACTTGTTGGTATCGCCAAGCATTTCCTTTAGCGTTTGCAGATAAAGCGGCTGTACGTCTGCAAGCTTGCGTTCATATTCAGCCTTCAGAGGATCTTGTGTTTGCGACTGCGTTCCGCTGCCACTCTGAACGGTCCCTTGTGCCATTACCGATTTGAGTAGCTGTCCAACGGCAAGGATTCCTTTCTTTGCCTCTTGTAGATCGCCCGAATCCATGTGCTTTTTGATTTGAGCGACAGGCGTGAGCAGTTCGACTTTTCTGTCTGGATAAGTGACTACAGCTTGCTTCAATTGCGGCACCAGTTTGTTCAATGCCTCTTGCAGTTTCAACTTCAGCGCATCGTTGTCGACGGTTGGGGAGGGAGCAGTTGGCGCGGGCGTGTTGGGTGGGGCTGGTGGGGCTGGCGGCGCCGGCGGAATCGGCTGCGAGCTTGAAGTTGGCCCAAGGGGGGATGGCGGGACAGGAATGTTTGGAGGTGCACCATTGAGTAACTCTTGAAGCCGCGTCTCGAAAGTGTTGATGCTAGGTTCGGCCGTTTGGAACTCTCCATCCTGCAATAGCAACCGAATCCCGGAAGTCGACTTACCTAACTCCGCTTCCGCAGCGGGATTTAAGTCCAGTACCTGTTTGATCAAAACATCCAAACCAAGAAACCTGGCGATGAGCGGATTCTTTAAATCCTCGTCATCGAACGGCACATCGGGAAGTGTTGCAACAATCGCAATCGTTGGCTTGCACTTGAAGTCTGCCTTCTCTTCCAAAAAGTCTTTGAGGATTTTGTCTTTCACCGGCTCCGAAGTATACCCGTCCGCCATCGACAGATTGAAGACGAGCTCCATCCCTTTGCCCGTGATGACGCCGAAGTAGCCTTCGCCCTTGTAGCCAGATTTTTTCGCTTCGTTCAACTCATTCTTTTTGACAGGTTTCTTTTTGACGGCAAGGTATTTGACCTTGTTCCCCTTGCATACGAGCAAGAAGCTCCTGGCCTGCCCTTTCTTGGCCTGTTCTAAGAATTTTTCGGTGTTTTCACCCAAGGGTGGCAAAGAATCGTCATCGTCATCATCGCGTGCCATCAAGTCATCCTTTTGCGATCGAACTGTAAAAAAATTCGGGAGCGTTGGCTAGAACTAACTTCGAATCCGATTGTGCTCGACTACGAATCAAATTGCAATCCCGCGTTACTTCTTTCAAGCCAACACCACGAGTAAGCATTAATGTGCATCGCCATCTGGACTTGAATGCGATGTATGGGGATGCAAAATCCTTTCGCTGATGCTCAGGATCAACGAAGACAACAGGAATACCACGTGAATCACGACCTGCCACATGATCTTCATGTTATCGACTGTGCTCTCTGCAGCACTGTGCGTCTCCGCCCCATGCCCCAAATCCAATTCACCACCCAACTCAATAAACGTCTTGAGTAGATGGATACCCGAAACGCCAACCAAGGCTGCCGCCAACTTGATTTTGAGGGTCGCCGCAGTCGTTGTATCCAACCACTCTGGTTTGTCTTCGTTGCTGCCAATGTTTAACTTGCTGACGAATAGCGTGTAGCCCCCGATTACAATCATCGCGATCAAGTTCGCGACCATCAGCATGTCGACTAACCCAAGCACCCCTAGGAGCAGTTTTTCCGAATGCTTGTCGCCCACCAATGGAAATAGAGCAATCATGTCTAGCAAAAATCTGTAAGCGTACACCGCTTGAGCAAGAATCAACCCAACGAACATGGGGGCCTGAATCCACCGGCTTGCGAAGACAAAGAGCTCTAAACTATGTTCAAGTTTTTTCATCACTGCTTTCCATCGGTCGTTGCCAATTGGTTACGAGCATTTTCCGGTTTCGTTCTTTTTCTCCGAAAGCAACCTGCTTCGGCTCGTCAGAAGCATTAGTACGCAGGTTAAACCGAAAATCTTGCTAACATAACCAATCAACCTACTCAATTTTCGAACATTTCCGGCTGAACGCTTCCCCTAGTCTAGTTCATTTTCAAGTCACGCTTGTTTGTAGAATGCTTTGTAAGCCCTTCGTGCCGAAAAGCTAAGCTTTATCAATCAGAACCTACGGAGTTCCACAGGTCACTTAATACCGTTGGTAGTATCGCCCAAGACCGTTGTTCTCACAACGCATTGTAAGTGCGTTTTCCTGGGAACATAATGGGAGAGTAACCGGGCAGATGGTGCTGAACGCTTTTATCCCTTTCCCTTTGATTCAAGAGCCCTATGAGAAGACGAGGTTTTGTAGTGAACGGCCAACTCTTGACCGAACTTTATCAGCGCCGCGGTTGGAGCCAGCAAGATTTCGCGGACAAGTCTGGGCTTGATGTTCGCACCATCGCGAAAGTAAAGCGGGGCGGCTCATGCGACGCTAGCACCCTGCAGAGGTTAGCCCAGACGTTAGCGATTGAGCCGGATTCGATCATCGAAACGAATGCGCCTAACCATTCGGTCGATGCGCACCAGAATCCCGACGAATCGACCCTAAGCGACGAACTGAAAATTGTCCAGGTTTGGAAGGTGATCGATCTTAGGAACCCTCTAATGCGGGGGCAGGTTCGGAGCGGGTTTGTCTTGGAACGCTATCGCATCGTGAAACGAAGCAATGCGAGCCCAACGATCGTCCTGCCTTATCTAACTTGGGGAGACCAAATCGCGTGTATTCAGAAACCGGAAAGCAGTGATTGGAGACGTGTTCCGGTCGAGCCGGGCGACATTGTTCATAGCGACAAGCATTGGGAGTTGACGGCTTGTACACCTGCAGGTCCCGCTGGGACACAATTCGAATTTGGGCCGATTGAATTGCAGTTCGTAAACGCTTTTCACGGCCCGCAGCAACAATGGTGGCAAATTCGCATCGCATACGAAATTGAGTCGCTCATCGTACAAGTTCTTTTCTCAAAAGATCAGCCTTGCAAGCAACTGGCGGGAACTTGGGCAATGCCAGGCCAACGCAAATTTGTTCCCCATCCAACAAACGACCCGTATCTGCTCTCGGATGGAAGCATTGCGAGTTGGCAATTGTTGCGACCGAGCATTGGTTCCTATTTCAAGTTGGCATGGACTTGGTGATCTCCGCTCAGCGTAATCGAAAACAGTTGTTCGATGAGGACGGGGGACAAGCCGACCGAATGATTGCCGTTGTTCCATTGTTCTTGGACCTCTGGATGCCGACGAAGTAACCATGCGGATGCAGAGACTCTCGCGGGCCGCTGGCCAATCGATAGTCAAACGACCGAAATCGCGGCGTGCTTGTTAGGCAAGGAGCAAATACATGATGACAAGACTTATGGCCAATCCGAGTGTAACAATCCCGCCCAAATTTGCAGCCAAATTTTGACGCTTGTTTGCAGTGAGGGCTTCTTGCGTCCATTCGATCAGCTCCTGCTCCTCACCCATTTTCTCGATGACTCCTTTTACGAACGCTTGACGATCTGGAGTATCACCCGTCGCCGCAAAGTAGCAACCGCTGAAAAGAGTTGAGGCTTCCTCTTCTCGTTTGTTCGTATCGCAGCCAAAACCGCCAGAAAGTATTTCGCCTAAGCGTCCTTTCCACCCACATCGCACCTTCGAGAGCAATTCGTAGAGCCGCGTGTTGCCGGGTCTCGTCAACGCGTGTTCCTCTCGAAACAATGTGTAGGCCCAATCCTCGAACACTCCGCACAAATGTGCTGCGAGTGTCACCAACTGATCCTTCGCTGGAATCGCTTGGATATCGAAGCGCCGCCCAAAGCGTTGGCTCATCGCTCGCTCTCTTCCGACGCGGCCGATCAGCTCCCTAAAACCTCGTTCCTTTTCTAGTCCGACGACTAACGCTGAAACAGGAGCTTTCACTTGAAAAGCGTAGCGAATGGTTTCTAGATCTCCGCGGATCGCTCTTTGCAGCTCTTCCAATTCTGTTTGCGTGGAATGAATCGATTCGAACTGAATCAATGCAAGAACACCGTTGATGGCGCATAGGGGTTGACGTGCGCGTCGAACCAAATGCCCAACATACTGCAATTCCTGCAGGCACGCGGTCGAGTATTGATGCGACACAAGGATGGGTTTCTTGGTGCTCAGCGCGTTGACTTCACCAGGCGTGTTAGACGAGGGTTGACCTACTTGGCTCCACTGGCGATTGACGGGTGAAAGTTGTCGCATTGGATCCTGGAATACAGCAGACGAAGCATTCGATTGGTTGCTGGATGGTTGGCTGGGCATTTGCATTCCGGCGTCCCCCAACATCAGCGTCCCCCGGAAAGTTCCTGGACCGGAGGCCGGGGACTGGTTCGGAATCGCAGCAGGCGATTTGGCTTGTGTCGGATTCACGAAATCCGTGAGTTCCAGGGTGCCGCGAATATTTTGACTACCGGGGCGTGGTAGCTCAGGTTGGTATGAAGGCATCGGTGGCTCCGGGCTTGCGGTGGCACGAGCCATCTCGAAACTATTCTGCATCACCATTGGCGTCTCAATGCTGAGTCCAGACGCGACCGACTCCATCGAGATTTCCTCTCGCAACGAGGCGAGAGCACTTGTCCAGCTGGAATCAGTGCAAAACAGATAGATCGCTTCTGAGTTTGCATACCAATGAAGAGGCGCTGGTCCTTGAGGAACCCCCTCAACACTTAGGCTCAGGCCTGAGGCATTCATGATTGCCTTTTCCTGAGCTTCACCACTCGAACCAGTGATTAAAAAGATGGGAACAGAGTCGATCGAAAGTTCATTCGCAGCGAGGGCTTGCATACCCGCCCTCCAGGCTTGATCAACATCGGGGTAAGCAATAGGGGCCCCTTCCAACCAAATGTTAATTGTTTTGTATACAGCCACTGGAATTGCAACGACTAACGCGAGGATGGCAAGAATTCGCCACCAGCTGTAGGATTGCCGCCATGGGATGTTGCTTGGATCAAGCCAAAAGACAACCCAAACGGTAATAACGGTCGAAAGGAGAAAGATCACAGTCAAAAACGTAGCACACCCCGGAGTGGTAACCGGAATGATTCGTGCAAGACAGCCCAATCGTTCTTGTTGGGAATCGTCCTCAGGATTTTCTGCTTCGTTTTCTCCGGTAGCGTCGCTCATTCAATCCAGTTCCAAAAGTTGTGTGATGGGCTGATTTATCGGGGAAAATGGAGGGCCAAGTAGATCACATTCCATGCTGCCAAAATCGATGCAAACAACCATGGCCAGACAACTCGATTCTTTGAGGGCAGTGGAGGCGCGCCCGCTATCTCTCGTGTCGCCTCTTTCAAGGGAGGTCGTCCTTGGCCTAAACGGATCGACATCGACACTTGTTTTGCCCAGACGTTCAAATCCTCTGGCAGGCCCAGGCTTTCAGTAATCATGCGAGCGATCGTGGGTTCGCTATAGATTCCGCGGAAACCAAGTATCACGCAAACGTAATAGACTTCCAGGGCGTCGCGTTGGCTAAGTCCAGAAGCTTCCTTGGCATTTACAAAGAACCGCTCGGCACATTCTCGGGTATTGAAGAGCTCGCGCTCCATCACGTTATTACTCCACCACTCCCGATGTGACCAGCTCGCTTCGACAAGCATTTCGTCGATCCAAGCCACCAAGGCATACCGGGTCAACTGCCAATCGCGGCCGGCCCCAACAATGGCCTCGCCCTGGTCCAAAAATGTTCTCAGTCTGACCCTTTCCTCCTGCGGATTTGGATCTCCGCCCGAAGAAATACGATCTAGCAAATCCAACGAATGAAGCAGAAATGGATCGACTGCGAGCGAGTGCTTTGGCGTCATGCTTGCACCGGCACCGCGAAGAGAGCAAATTTGAGAGCTATCTTGCGACCGAATGCGGCGACCACCAAGGTCTGCTGGCCTTGCAAACGGTCCAGATTGGCGATCAACGAATCCTTGAGACGCATGGCAAGCGTTTGCGTTTCTTGAACATCCCGCCACGCTGGCGTGTCCTGTCGCGGTACTTCAAAAAAGACCCAGTCGGCGCGGCCTGGCAGTGCGCGGATCTGGCGATCGACAGGCGTTAGCGTCACGCCCGTGGCACGCTGCTTAAAGAGAAACTCAACTTGTCGGCTGCTCCCGAGCTTGAGGTCCAGTTGTCCTGCCGACAAAAGCTCTAGGCACTCGCGTTGGGTGAGCTCACCCTTGTCGACACCAATAAACCATTGCCAATCCGAATTGAACCAACGCGGTTCGAGTGTCACTTGCATTCCATGGCCTACCCCAACAAAATAACGCTGTTGGACTTCGTAATCGCGAACTGCGTGGATCAAGGACTCGATGCGTATCTTGATGTCCGTGAATATGTCATAGAGATTGTCGTGATCATAAGGTCGAAGATCGGACACTCTGCGATCGGGACTGAAGATCGAAAGTTGGCCAACGATGCGGCACAATTCGATGTATGCGACACGTGGATGCACGCCACGATCAAAACCAACGATGGACAATGCACCATAGGCGGTATTGAGTTGACTGAGCATCAGGATTCGTTCCGCGTCACCTGGGTCCCGGCTATCCAGGCCGATCCCGCGGTTGATGACTTGCTGGCTCAACACCTCGATCTTTTGACCTATGACGTCGTAGATGGCCCGAACAATGTCGCGACTCAGGCCGGGCCAAGCGTCAATAGAAAGGACGGGTGGAATGAACAGCACATCCAGTTGAGGAGCCGATTCCCCCTCACTGGCTCGCTTGACTTGGGCAATCGGTAGCAATTCGTACCCGGCGAGATCTTGCGTGGAAACCAGAAGCTGAACATTGAGCCGACGAAACTGAATCTCTTGTTCGTCTCCGCCCCAACTCTCATCGGGCAGACTGACTTCCGATTCGAGGTATCGCAACTCTGCAGAATTCTCGTCTTTGGATGAACCCACATTGGTTCGCCCGAGTCTCATTTTGGGGACTCCCAAATAAATCCGAATGGCCGACTCTCGCTCAAAGGCTTCCTTCAGACTCTTTGTGAGGGATGAGGATTCCGCTAGTGCTTTGGACAAATCCAAACGGTCTGGTTCGTCGCCAATTTGCAAATCAACTAGGGTGCCATCGCGCATGCGAGCTCGGAGGCTTCGAAGCTCGAATTGATGATTTGCTAACGCTTCTCTACTAAAGTCAATCGATACGAGACCGTAGTTATGAGGGTTATCAAATTGACCTGCCACTCGTAGCGAATCCGACCAAAATCGATCCGAAGATTGAAAATGTTGGGGGCGAAGAAATGCCCCCTCGTACCAGTGAACAGGCAAGTGTTGCATATACCGTTGCTTTCAGAATCTTTCTTGTGGCAGAGCTAGCTTCCCAAGGTCCCCAAACCAACATTGCTGTCGAGCCTGCCATTGAAGGCTCAATGTAACAAGCATTATCGGTCGCGTAAACTGCGTCCGTGCAGCTCCACCGCCTTGGATTTAGTGGAATCCCACGCGATTGGACTAAATCGTTACAGTCGATTCAGCCGATACAATTGATATTTGCGTCAACTACTGTCAAGGTTGGCTAGCGATCGAAGCGTCTAGGAACTCGCCTTGGAACGACGTTGGATGAGATTGTTACGGCAATGCATTACAAGGATGCAAGTGATTGCAGTCGCCATAGGGGGCTTCGTCGCTTTCATCAATGATGCGATCGGGCAAACGGTCTCGATGGTGGAGCCTCAATCCAGTTTGTCGAGCGGATCGTCGAGCGGATATCTCCCAAATCAATTCAGTCAGCTTCAGGTAGGGCTGCCAAACACCTATCCGGCAGCCCGGGACCGCGTTGTGGTTCAACCCAAAGTGCAGGTTGGGACCGTAGTCGAAATGGCTGATCCATTCGCACCCAACTGGTTGGCTTCGCATCGCCCAAGCGCTGAGCTCTCGGGCGAAGGACAAGTCAGCATTGCGGAAGATGTTTTGCCGGCACCACCGTCCTCGTCCCGTTGGGACTCGCCGGCTATCAATCGCCCTTCCGTCGTTGTGGAGTCTGCTCCGCCGTTCTTTGAGTCGATGTTGGATGCGACACCAAGGGCTCCCGTTCGGCGGCGACCAGTGCTCAACGGATCCGGTCTTGGTCATGAGCGGCTTGCGTTTTCGCTTTTTGATATTGATCCAGCGCAGCCATTCAACAATTTCCGAATCCGGACAGTACTGGCAAACCGCATGCGATTGCCTGATAGGGCCGAATACTTTTGGGCGAAAACAGGGGGCATCAAGGGTCCACCGAAGGGTGAGTCCGTTATTAACTATCAGGAAGCAAGGATGAGAATGGAGTTGGGCTCCAAAAAGCTATCGACGGCGTTTGAAATCCCTATACGCGCCGTAGATCCCGTCGAGAATCTGAACCATGCGGGATTGGGGGATATGCAATTGATTGTTAAGACTGTTTTGCTCGACGGTAAGCAATGGATGCTCACGCAGTATTTCGGGACCCACTTCGCTACCGGAAACGCGGCAGCAGGCTTGGGCACGGGGCACGTTAGCCTCGAACCAGGTTTGTTGTTTCGCAATGAACTCAGAGAGCACACTTGGATGCATGGAGAGCTTAAGTTTTGGTTTCCGCTCGGCGCAGATCCCCAGCATGGCGGACAGGTGTTAAAGTTTGCCACCGGGTTCAATCAAGTCTGGTCGGAAACGGATCACAACGCGTGGATTCCATCGATTGAGTTCGTTGCGTACTCTGTTCTTAACGGCATTGCGACAGACTCGGCCGGAATTCTTAGGCCGATCGACAACGACGCTATTTTCTATCTTACCCCGGGATTGCATTACGTCGTCGACAACAAAGGCGACTTCGGTTTGTTTGAGATAGGGAGTGCTGTATCCCTAGCCGTCTCACGTGAAAGATTTTCCGATTCGACGTGGAATTTGGACATGCGTTGGTCGTGGTAAGGAACTGGCTGTAAGGGACTGGCTAGTTCGTTTGCTGGGGCCGCAAGGAAACGTAGTGGCGCTGTTTTTAGCGAAATTCGACGTTTTTTGTTGTTATCTTCCGAAAGGCATGGGTTAATCTATTTGACGTGTTTTATTCGATTTATCGTAACAAATGCTTCAGTCCGTTGCTTACCTCGAGAAACAAGACAACCTGCTCACTTTGGCTAGATGATTGTGCGAGCGACATGCCGAAAGGGTCCCTACGGTTGGCGTTTCGAGAGACCTATGACACAGGAACACTTGATTGATGAATAGCGACCTGGAGCCATTATTGGCAGCTGTGAGCCTAGAAGCGCCCAGTGGGTTAGATCTCGAGTACGACGCAGACTTTTCGCGAATGGAAAAGGCTGCCCAAGGAACACCGGACCAGGAATTCGGCGCGACCAAAATTGAAGGAGCGCCTGCAGACTGGGAGGAAGTCCGGGACGCGGCTCTAAGTATTTTGCGTAGATCCAAGGATCTAAGGGCCGCGACCTATCTCGCGGAAGCTGAGCTGTTTCGTGTTGGGATCGTCGGTTTTCGCGATGTCCTCCTTGTCGTCAAATCGTACGTAGAACAATTTTGGGAAACGGTGTTTCCGCAACTTGATGCCGATGATGACGACGACCCCACCATTCGGATCAATGCCCTTGCTGGCTTGTGCAAGGTAGGTGGAGTCATTCGTCAAATGCGAATCACTCCAATCCTAATCAGTCGCTCGGTAGGCAAGTTCAGTTGGACGGATTGTGCCATTGCCAGGGGTGAGATACCCGCCCCGGTTGGGATGGAGTCGCCGCCCACTCAGAAGCAAATTGATGCTGCGGTAATGGCTTGTGATTCAAAGCAGTTCGCGGAACTGGTTCAGGCAGTCGAGGACTGCCTCGCATTTGCGACCGCCATCGAAAACGCATTTTCAGATCGACTTGGCTCCGCCATCGGACCCAATTTCGAGCAATTGACAAAAGAGCTGAAGGCTATATCACGGCTCCAAAAAGCTTGGGTCATCGCGAGAAAAGACGTAGATGGATCCGAATCGCAGGGTGGTATTGGAGTTGCGACGAGCTCCGATGCAGCCGTTGATTCACAGCCTCAGTCAGGTGGGTTTCCTCAGGCGAAAGGCCCGTTTGTAATTACTCGCCGCGAAGATGTGATTGAAGGTTTGGACAAGATCATCAAGTGGCTTGAGAGGAATGAGCCTTCCAGTCCATTGCCAATGCTCTTGAAAAGAGCAAAGAGGTTGTCCACAATGAGTTTCCTCGAAATCCTTCAGGACATTTCGCCTGACGGAGTGACGCAGGCGGTTGTGATCGGCGGAGCAGAACCTGAGCCTGTGGAGGTAGTGGCTTCGAAGGTTGCGCCGACTTCAAAGGCCTCAAAACCCAGCAATCCAAACGACGGCTATTAGATCGATTGAAAATTTCGCAGCGAGACCAACTCGGGCGAATCATTTTGTAGTATAAATTCGTCGACGCCGGTGTGACGAAGTAACTTGGCAATTAAAAAGGGGGCAGAGAATGGCAAAGCAGAGTTCGCAGAAATTCATTGCAAGGAATCGTTCACCGCGTGTTCAAATCGAATACGATGTGGAGGTTTACGGTGCCCAAAAATCAATTCAATTGCCCTTTGTAATGGGGGTGCTGAGCGATCTGTCGGGTAATCCGGCGGAGAAGCTTCCTGCCGTCGGTGACCGCAAGTTTCTTGAGATTGACGTAGACAATTTCGATGAACGACTCAAGTCGATGAAGCCACGTGTTGCTATCGCTGTACCCAACACATTGACCGGTAACGGCAACTTGATGTGCGACATTACTTTTGAGAGCATGGATGATTTCTCGCCTGCCGCCATTGCAAAGAAAGTGGAGCCGCTCCGTAAGTTGCTGGAGACTAGAACGCAACTTGCCAACCTAATGACTTACATGGACGGAAAGGCGGGTGCGGAAGAGCTTGTCGGGAACA
Source organism: Pirellula sp. (assembly GCA_031368325.1). GTDB lineage: Bacteria > Planctomycetota > Planctomycetia > Pirellulales > Pirellulaceae > JBKCUI01. The sequence goes on along the minus strand of JANMNR010000772.1, from coordinate 1,669 downwards.
TCCTCAAGGATCCCGCGCTGCTGCGATCATTGGCTTCGACGCCAAACCCGGAAGCAGCAAGACCGGCGTCACCAGTTGCGGTCGCCGCCCCTGCAGCGGTCTCGTCGCCCAGTATTGCACCACCAGCCGCTGTGGCTCCAGCACCATCAACGCCCCCAGCTAGCTCTGGTGACGACGCGGAAGATGACTTGGATGCTTTGCTTAACGATCTGTAGGTTACGTGAAGTAAAGGATTCAGTTCGTCTTTTTGATTCGAATCATATTCAGCTTTTAGAGAAAGTTATCAAGGTAAGCAAGAAATGGAAAAACAATCTCAAGCGTCTTTGGGTGCAACCGAGTTTGCCGATGGCGACTTCACTGCATTGTTGAAGAAGGAGTTTCGTCCGCAGTCGGATGACGCGAAAAATGCCATTGAGTCTGCTGTAAAGACGCTTGCGGAGCAAGTGTTGCTAGACTCGGACGTTGTGTCGAACGATACCTTGGCTTCGATTACGGCCATCATCGCGTCTTTGGATAAGAAGATGACTGAGCAAATCAACCAGATCATCCACAATGCTGAGTTTCAACAGCTTGAGGGTGCATGGCGAGGGTTGCACTATTTGGTCAACAACACTGAGACCGACGAGACCTTGAAGATTCGAGTTTTCAACATTTCGAAGGCTGAGCTCGGGAAGACGGTCAAGAAGTTCAAAGGAACGGCTTGGGACCAAAGTCCCATCTTTAAAAAGATCTATGAAGAGGAGTATGGTCAATTCGGTGGCGAGCCCTACGGTTCCTTGGTTTGTGATTACCATTTTGATCATAGCCCGCCTGACGTGGCATTGCTGACAGAAATGGCTCAAGTTTGTGCTGCGTCACATACACCCTTGATTACGGGTGCATCTCCTACGCTGTTCCAACTGGGAAGCTGGCAGGAATTGAACGATCGCCGCGACTTGTCCAAAATCTTTGGGACGCCAGAGTATGCCGCGTGGCGATCGCTGAGAGAATCTGATGACTCCCGGTATCTTGGGCTTTGTCTACCTAGGTATTTGGCTAGATTGCCCTACGGATCCAAGACCGATCCTGTGGAAGAATTCGACTTCGAGGAATCGGTCGACGGCAGTGATCATACGAAGTATTGTTGGGCCAATGCTGCCTATGCGATGGCGACCAACATTACTCGCTCGTTTAAGCAGTACGGGTGGTGCACATCGATCCGCGGAATTGAATCAGGCGGTGCTGTGGAAGGGTTGCCGACCCATACGTTTCCGACTGAGGATGGTGGCGTCGACATGAAGTGCCCAACGGAGATTGCGATCGGCGATCGGCGTGAAGCCGAATTGGCGAAGAATGGCTTTATGCCACTGATTCACAAAAAGAACAGCGACTTTGCTGCCTTTATCGGGGCTCAATCGTTGCAAAAGCCCGTTGAGTATGATGATCCAGACGCGAGTGCCAACGCACAGTTGTCGGCTCGATTGCCGTACCTATTCGCGACTTGCCGCTTTGCGCATTATCTGAAGTGCATGGTCCGTGACAAGGTTGGTAGCTTCCAGGACAAGGGTACGTTGCAACTTTGGCTTCAAAACTGGATCAATCGATATGTAGAGCCAAATCCGGCTGGTGCATCGCAAGAAGACAAAGCCCGCAGGCCCTTGGCAGAAGCACAGGTCGTGATCGAAGAGGA
>JANMNR010000767.1:0-23155 GCA_031368325.1 Pirellula sp. | reverse complement strand
TTGGAATCACTGTCTATTCAACGATTTCCTTGATGGACTCCATCATAACAGGTCTTTTCGATTGTCGCAATATTTCTTGGTTTCTCCGAGGGTTTTGCGGTAGTTTTACCGGTAGTCGATGCGCAAACCGGTATTTTTTAGACTCGGGTGTAAATACTTGTTCCGAATCGAGACCAAAAAAGGAACCCCATTTGCAAGCCTGTAGAAGTCTGTAAAAAGCCGACTTGGAGTAGTGGCAATCAGAACATCGTTGGTCTCCGAACCGCCTTCGTCACTCTGCCGGAACCGAGATTCGCAAACGGTTTGGGTTGGAAGCCGCCCAAGTCATCTTGGGGCACGCATCGGCCAACGTCACGCAAGTCTATGCGGAACGGTTCTGCAAAAGGCTGTTGAGATAATGCGTGAAGTCGGGTGACAAAGAAATGACTTTTGCTCATACCGCTAACGGTCTAGAATGAGCGTTAGCATTTTGGAACACGAACGCAAAGGATAAGTCATGGACTTATCGGGTAAGGTCGATCGAGTTGAGGGAGCGGCGCAGTCACAGGTTGTTTCCACCGCCAAAGCCACTCAAACGCGCGAGGTTGATCCACTGAGCGTTACAAAGCGATTACAACGTGATGGCCGCTGGGCGGAGGTCGAGCCGATCAGGAATCGTCTGATCAAAGAATGCCGGCAACAGGGCATGAGTAAGCCAGATGCTCAAGCGTGGACCTATTCCGAACTCGATCGCCTCTACCCACCCTTGGAAGCTGAGTGGACGGCTGGCTCGGACTACCAATTAGGATCCGCTGAAGGTGGTAACGTTACCGGCTTGAGCGACATCCCGGCGTCCTGGGGCGAGCTACCTGCCAATGCATCTCTTCAGGCGGAGATAGCTTGGTGCCAGGCGAACCGCCTTCGTTGTGTCCGTGAGACGTCGGATCGTGTGGTCGTCGACTTGTCTCGTGCGCTGGCGCCAGCTCCTTCGTACGCGGCTCTTGGATGGCTGGAAACGAGCATAAAGACGTACGCGAAGTTCGTTGACGTGGCTGCGAAGGCTACTTCGACGCAAGATGATGAGCAGGCCGACATCCGCCGGGAACAGCAATCGATCGAGGAAGTTCGGCGATTGCTGGCGTCGATGTTGGAGGGCTAACGCGGTTTCGCCCAGCGTTTTCGTTGGTGGTACCGCGTTTTGGGACACCGTGTCCCAAAATCGGTGCGTGTCACGGCGATCCCCTGGCCGATCGGTGCCGAACTGGACCGGGAGAGAACGCGATGTTGCTCGCTTGGGCCTCGCAAGCCAGCCGTTTGCGTCGATCATGATGGGCGACTCGGTTTTCCGCAATGTTTTCGTTGGTCAAACGCGGTTTTGGGACATCATGTCCCAAATTGGTGCGTGTCACGACCGCTTTAAGTGACTTGCGTTCAGCTTGCATCGACTTGCGCGGATCGAGGGCCTGCGAGCCGTTTTTGTGGGTTGTTGGCGTGTGTTTGGTGGCCGTGGTGCGTGTTTGCGCGTTGATGAGGATGTTTCGAGGGCGATCGAGGGCCAACGACCAGCTTGAAGGACGTCGAAGCGTGCGTTTTGAAGGGCGGAACGACGAGCTGGCCGGAAACGTAACCGCGACATGCCACCCACAGCTACCTCCCCTAACGTTATCCCCCCCAAAATCGACCTGTTTTTTCAATTGCGTCATCGGGTCCATGCAGACATGGTGTCAGTGGCTGGGTGGTAACGTTACCAGTGGTATCTGATATATGTTGGCGATTTTTTGACTGATCGAAAAGTGGCAACGTTGCCACTAGCGGATCAAAACTGCGCGGCATAAGTGCCGAGTGCTTGGGCATGTTTCAGCTGTGCGGATCTAGCTTTCCAACGGTAGGCTATGAAAATCAACGCTCCAATCACAAATACCCACGGCAACATTTCAATAGCTTGAAGTGGCACCCTTTCGGACCACGGATCGCTAGGTCTATAGGGATGAAACTCCTGCGTAGCTATTTCATCAAGCTGCCTGATAAACTGAATTTCTTTTTCGGTTCCACCTATGCCGACAAGCTCCATCATCGGATTCACCCAACCATGCGTTACGCCGCGGGAAAATGCTGCGACGCATCGTGCAAAAACGTCGACCCGATCATCGCCTATCTGCTGCCCTACGCCTGGAGCCAGCTTCAACGCTTCCTCTCGCTGCTCGGGCGTCATTTTACGAATAATGCCAAGAACCTGTCGCCGGTCGCCAAGGTTTGAAAGCATTTCTCTGGCTGGTGCAACCACTGTTTGCGCAAGCGCTGATGGGGGTTTCTCAGCGTAAGCCCGCTGCTGTCGACGAGCATCTATCTCTAGGCTTGCCCTTCCTGCAGCAACTTTTTGAAGCAGACTTCCACCGCCCGATAACTCACTCTTATGACGATCAATAATTGCCTTTTCGCGTTCGTCGCCCCGACCGAAGCCATCGACCTCATAGCGAGGTTCGGCATAGTCTCTTGCTGCTTGCTTTATTCTGTAAGTCAATGTTCCCATTTGTGGTGGCGTGATGACCCCCTGGAAAAGTACTCCAATCAGCATTAGAAATCCGACCATCCCAAAAAATGCGGCGAGTTCAAGCGTTTTCGGGCGTTTCGTGAAAGCCTTGCTGGGGCCGGAAGGACGCTTACCTCGCTCAGCATCTGACGCTTCGGATTCTGGGGATAACGACACGGGCATAGCATCGTGACCGTCCGTTTCTTCCCGCTTAGTACTCAATGCAATACTGCGCGTTCCCGTGTTATCGAAAAGGAGACCTCTCGCAAGATGGAATACGAAGCTAAGAATGCCCCAGAAGATAATTAATAGTGCAAGTGGGACTGCATTCTTAAACATCGTTCTCAAGCCCTTATCCATCACGCCGCTTGTTGGATCGCTTCGGCTCGTGCCGCCGCGTGTACTCGCATTATCGTTGTTTGCAGCGTTGCTTGGTGAAAAGGATATGGAGGACACCATGTCATTCAAAAGCGCAACGTGTTTCTTCTTTGTCTCATCGGGGACGTATGCGTGAATCACCACTTTGCCGTATGGACTTAGTCTCTGAACAGTCAGCGCATGCACAAGCCCATAGGCGGGAGTTTGCGTTGACAAGGCGGAATAAATGCACTTTGTATTGACATCGAGGTAGGGCCTTTTGATTGTTGAGTTGTCAAAGACATATTTCAGAACAGCAGCGTTCGAACCCAGCGTGTCTGGTGGGTCAACAGACTGAAACCGCTCATTCAGGTCTTCAGCCATTGCGCTGATTTCCCTGTCGGTCGTCTTTTCGTCCGGCTTGAAAGTACCGAGGATAAACGGCGGTTCCATGAAAAGCACTTCTCGGCCCGACGGCTGCACCCCAAACACATAGGAGGGTTGTGTACCAATGCTTATCCTCATAAGCTCTTCGTACTCGCGAAGTTCCGCCCGCGAGGCGCTAATCCATCCGTCAGGAATTTCAATCGAGAAGGCCGGGAATTTGAGATCTTGAACCCTTCTAGTCGGCTTGTCGGTCTCGACTTGCTCAGCAAATTGATCGTTCTGTAAGGAAGTCTGCTCGGTGTAATAGGCGCCAATCAGTAACAATATGCCCGCAGTCATAATGCCAGCGGAGACCAAGAAAATCCCCGGATGCCGCGTGTAAACCTCTCTACAGCGAGCAAACAAGCGACCTGCGTGCCACATCAGCGGTCTCGTGGCGGAAGGACCTGAAGTCGAGAATGGTTTCTGTGCTGACGTCTTCTCGGCCCCTTGCTCACCTTCCGTCTTGCTCAACTCCAATGACCGTACTTCGTATGAAGTGGACGCTTCATGCGCGGCTGAAGATGCCTTTGTCGGCATTGCTTCGCTTCCGTTATTGCCGGTCTCTGTGATAGCAACCCAAGTCGCTCGCCAGATCACGAGAAAAATCAGCAACGGAATAAGACCGGCAAACGAAATGAGCTTCCATCCAGTGATACCCAAAAATAGAGTGAAAGCCATCAGTTCAATCCCGAATGCAACTATTGCGAAGACATATCGCAGTGCATTGCCGAGCTTGTTTTTAGTCTCTGATCTTGAATCGCGTCGAGGTACGACAGTCTGAGTGGTTATGGCTGCTACCTGCGAAGAAGTGGGCGTGGATAGTTGGAATAATCCCCGGACATTCTCAGCGCGTACCCAGCCGCCACTAGCGCCCTTACGTACCAACGTGTTGGATTTGACGATGCCTGCTTCCGCTAGCCGTCGCAGTTCCGAAGGATCGATCGGGCCGGACTGCCGCCCCTCGGCTGTCTGATAAAACCACTGAGCTACCATGTAAGATCCCTACCTTTTTGAAGCCAGGCCCGGTCGAAAACGAACGCCGAAAGGTAGGAAATGGCGACCGTCCTCGACCGGTTGAACTTTTGAGGAGCGACCTCTACAAGCACCTGGTGTTCCTCAGTGTATCCGATGCGGTGGAGGAAGGATTGGACTGGGAGACCTTCCCACGTTTCGCAGGCGAGTATGCGGTTACCGTGGTCGCTTGTCGCGACGTTGTTCGGTTACTAATGCCGATGCTTGCAATGAGCACACGCCAAACTAAACCCTGGCGTGGACTTTTGTCTTTGACCGCTGGCTACTCAATCGAACTAAATGAGTTCAACAGTGTAATGGCCAAGCTCAGTATCCATTGCTATTACTCTTGCGCGAACAATGCTACCAATTGTCAATCCATGCTTTGGCGTTCGGTATGCTGGTAACTTACCTGGAGAAACTCCATTCGGTTTTATCAGCCAAGATCCACCCGGTAACTCTCGAATAACCTTGCCGTCAACGTACATTCCCACAAAGAGATCCTGCTCAATTTCAAGCTTGTTTGATTTTGAGTCATGCACATCCATTGCCAAGGTTATCCTATGAAACTCCTCGCCGAGATCGATCTTAGTCCCCTTCGTTTCCGCAGCTAGAATCTCGCCGTTCGGACTTCGGATTCCGTTCAGCAATTCGATGTGTTTCATAAATCGACGGGATACCTGGCTGACAGTATACTCGGAAAGGTGCAATACAGAATCCTTGCAAATCCAGCCACAAAACCACTTTGCTAGCGCTTTATCGCAATAGTAATTTTCTTCCGCGCATGCCGCGAGGTATCTGGGTTCACGAAGAAAAAGCAGCATCGTAATACCAGATGGCGAGATTTTGAGACGGTCACGTGTGTCCTTGAGAACCGCGCAATATCGTCCTCGAAATTCACCCACTTCCTGTGATTCCGTCAGGACCATTCCTTTGAAAATCAATTCTCCCAGACAGTTCTGGGCTTTACGCTCAAGGAAGCCAAGCGAAACCATTTTTGCAATCACGGATTCTGCCTGAACGTAATGTTCAGTGAGCGCGATCCCTCTTCTGTTGTAGATCATGCTAAGTTCTAGCAATACGCATAGCGTACAAAGCGATTGGTCTTCCTGATCTTCCAAATCCGTTTTGAAAAGGTTGACGGTATATGAGTTAAGCGAATCGTAAAATCGATTTGTGCCACGAATCAAAATATCCAGCACTGTTCTGTCCGACAACTTATGACCCTTTTGCGACGCAATCATCAAAGCGTCCTTTCCCGAGATGAATCCGCTCCTGCAGAACTCAAGAAAAATATCGAGTCCCGTACGAATGCTTCTTCCTGACATTCCAATCAACAAACTTCTGGCTCCCGACTTTGTATCAAAGGCGGATTCGTACATTCTCCGAAGAAACGTCGAAAGCATCGCTCTCGATATTTCAAGTGGATTCCCAGAATCCAATCGGTAATGGATTGGCTCTTTTTTCGGGCCTTTTTCGATCAAGTCTATCACCAACTCGATCCGCTTTTTTATTACCTCAGCGAATGGAGGGGGCTCAAGTTGAAATCGAAGGGGAGAACGACTTATGTCTAATGGCGCGACATCCTTGTACGTTTCGTAAGTGATGTCTCTCAATGGCAGGATCACTAAGCACTTCAGCCGATCCTGGAGGAAACGTGCCGACTGAAATACCTCCAACTGTTCTTCTTTGACTCGCTTGTCTGCATTATCGAAGCACAGGACCATTAGGCGTTGCCTTTCACCACACAGGTGCCTAACTAAGGCACAGGCCAATCCAACTTTATCTTCAAACAACCTAGTGAGTTTGTCAGCAATCATCTCTTGCAGTTTAGTTGATTCCTTTGGCAGTGCCGCAAGAGGCCCCTCAATAGTCTCTTTCAACTCCTTACGGAAAATCGTCTTTAAACCTTCAAATGTCAAAAGTTTACTCGAAGGCTCAGACTGACAAAGCTGGTCAATAACATCTTGCAACAGGACACTATCTCTAATCTGCTTGTCTTTAGGGAAGTCGTTTAGATTAAGTCTGATCCAAAGTGTTGAGTCCTTAATGGCTTGTGGAAGGGCCACTGCGTAAAGATGATCGACGAAAGAAGTTTTCCCACACCCGGGAGCACCAATAAGCAGAAGAATTTGGTTCACCAATTTGTTGCCCTGGGACAAGGCTTCAACTACTTCAGTAGGTTCAGCGGAATTAGTTATTGGTTTCGAGCCCTTTACTACTGTCTTTCTTGCGTAGCGAATTACTCTGTCAATTTCTTGAGAGTACTTTTTTCGTTCGCCTGACGAGACGTACGCATTCCTTGCAATCATCATTCGATCAGGCATGCTCTCCGGTAGAAATATGTTTCTAAACTCAATCGCCAATCGATCTCCGATGGCATTGTGTGTTTCCTCCCGTTGGCGGACTTCCGGCCTCGCTGTTCCATCGAGAGGTTGGTAGATCGCCTTTCCAGCCTTGCCTCGCAATGTCAAGTCGACACACTGGTCTAGTGTCGATCGATTTGCGGCATCTATAAAGTCTCTAAATGCGATAGTTTGCTTCTCAGACAAGCTCTCTAATCGAAAATCAATTTCAGCCGTATCTGTAGGGCACGATATGAGATTTGTTCCATCGGTCGCGATGACGCGAAGAACAGGATTAACGTTGGGTGGAAAGTGTGCGTTAATTTCAACGCCATACTGCCTTGCTTCGCGTAAGGCCTTATCGAGATCACTGCCGGGGCGCTTGGCTTCGACGATCATTACCGGGACTCGGTCAATTGTAACTACATAGTCAGGAGCAAAACTCTCAGCACGCTTGTCTTTGTTAATAAGGACCTTGCGCACATACGGTTTCGTCAGGATTTCTGCCTCGCAATAGCCTAGACCGAGTGGACTCTGCTGAGTGAGCAGCTGATAGACCTGCTTTTGCTCAACGTCGGATTCTGTCACCGAATCCGAGGCGCGCCATGATTCATTTGACTCATTTTTGCTCATCCTATGATGTTCCCAACAATATCCCCAGGAATAGTGAAATCCTCAATGTACCAAAATCCTGCAACTTGTTCGAGTCCCATCGTAAATCACCGACTTGCGGCGACGATGTCGCAGTCTGTTGCGCCAGTGCTCGTTTCACCGGCTACGCTTCGATTGTCAAGATCTTCAGGTAGCGTTGAGCAGCTCTCGATCGACGAAGTTCGGCGATTGCTGCCCCAGTTGATTGCCGATTTGTGACATCATGTCACAAATTGAAGACATTGTTCTTGGCTAGCGCTTTTCTGGGCTCGGCGATTTGTAAAAACTGTTGCTCCGTGTCGCGTGGGAGTGAGTAAGATACTGGTGGTGTTTTATCCGTTGATACCGAAAGGCGTTGAGCACAACCGCATTGGCGAATCGGCTGGGCGTAGCTTGCTTGTGTTTCATCCGTTGATGCCGAAAGGCGTTGAGCACCAGGACAACAAGGCCAGCTTGAAAAAAGGCATCAGCCTGATTCGCAAGTCTTGGTTGATCGGTGGTCCTGGTGGGAGATTCAATCGCAAGAACGTCAACAGACGTGACTGGCCCGTACACGTTGGGTATTACGGATTACGTGGCGGCAAACTGGCCAAGGTCCCTTATGAGAAGTGCGTAGAGCTATTCAGAAAGGCTCGCAGTAAACCGTGACCACCAACCTCTTCACCGATCTACCATCGAACCTTCCTGGCGAGCTTTTCACTACATTGCTCGAAGCAACCAACGTGCGCATCGAGCGTATCGTTTCACACGGTCATTCATCGCCCAAAGGCTTTTGGTACGACCAAGACCAACATGAATGGGTTGTTGTCCTACAAGGTGCCGCTCGATTGTCGATTGACGGTGGAATTGAGGCCCGGTGATTGCATCAACATCCCTGCGCATCAGAAGCATCGGGTTGAATGGACCACACCTGACGAGCCAACGGTTTGGCTGGCTGTATTTTATGCAAAGTCGAATAGGTTATATATGCCAATTAGAGTCCAGCTTAAATGGCACGGCTTAGGTGGTAACAATGAGAAAAGACTTGACAAGGATTGCAAATCTATGGAGATTATTGCGTAGTCCTGCAAATGAATAAGCCAAACAAAGGCATTGTAGGATGTTCTTAACGTGAGGATGAACCTCCCGTTGGAAGATCGACGTTCCATACGGTTCGTCGTGTCCCAATGGCGCGAGGTTTCTTTTTTGCGCGCATTGTGGCACGACACATTAAACGAGGTGCCCAATGAAAATCACTGTCTTGACGGGTGAGACCGTCATTCCCATCAATCACGCGCCGAAATACTACCCGTACGGCAGGCCGGTGCTCTCCACGGTTTACCGGCATTTTGGCCGCGGTTGTCGCGGTATCTGCCTCGAGACATTCGTAGCAGGAGGGCGTCGGTATACGACTGTCGAGGCGATCGCAAGGTTCATAGAGCGGACTACGGCGAACTCCCCTGGAGCCTCGCTCCCGCCATCTCGCCCCACCAGCCGACAGCGAGAAGCCGAGATAAGTAAGGCCGAGCGTGAGGCAGCCGAGGCTGGCATCTAGTTTTCCAAGAAACGCCAAACGCCGCGCGGGTGACATCGGCGGCGACGACCCAAGAAACGACAACGGCCAGCAACTGTGGTGAGCGCTGGCCGCCATCTACTAACTTCAGGATTAGCAACATGCAGTCTACCAAAAACGCAACGAAGAAAACCGCATCGTCTCCAAAATGTAAAAAACCGCATGCGACGTCTCAGCAGAAAAAGCAAGCTTTATCGCCGCGCTCGAAGGCTCCGGAATTGAACCGGACGACGTTCAAGACATCGCGGGAAATGGACTTTTTCTCGGAGAAGGAACTCGTCACGCATACGGGCCACAGCGTCGACGAGTGGCTGCTAGTGATTCTCAAGGAACTGATTGACAACGCGCTCGATGCGTGTGAGGAAGGCGTCATCGCGCCGGCAATTGAAGTCTCCGCAGACGCTACCGGAGTCACTATCCTCGACAATGGCCCTGGACTGCCCGAGGATACGCTACAGGGGGCACTCGACTTCACGGTCCGAACATCTAACCGGGAAGCCTACGTTGGCCCCTGCCGTGGCGCTCAAGGGAATGCGTTGAAGACCATCCTATCGATGGCTCGCGTGGTCGATCCCGAGCATGGCCAGTTGATTATCGAGACGCTCGGCAAGCGGCACACCATCCGTTGTGGATGCGATCCTATTTCGCAACGTGCGGTTGTCCATCACGACATTGTGGAATTGCCAAAATGTAAAAATCGCGAGTCTCGCAACGGCACGATTAACCAAGCTTTATCGTTTGGTACGTCGATTCGTATCGAGTGGGGAGCGAGGCCAAATAGTGAATGGCCGTTCGGAGATCATTACCCGCACGACGATGATTTCGCGAGGCAGTTTCGCGAGTTGTTCCAAGGGTTTGCAGTCTTCAATCCACACCTTTCGTTGACTCTGAACTGGCTCAATGAGCGGACGACTTGGGAGGCCACAGATCCGTCGTGGAATAAATGGAAGCCGAACAAGCCGACGTCGGCTACAGCGCGAAAAATCGAATACAGCGCGACGAATCGAAGCTGGTCATCGAAACCGTGGCGGCCGACTTGGTTGCTCGACACCCCCGGGACGCACATGAGCACTGCACTAACGACACTGCCAAACGACATCGACCGCGAACACGGGCGAGCCACCAAGGCCGCCAGGACGGCCCTGGAGCTCGCCAGACGCATGACATGCGACAACGAAAAACGGGAGGCCAGCATATGAACGAAGCCTTCCTGGAGAATGGTGACAGTGGGGACTGTCACCAACATCTTGGCCAGAGCCAGACGGTAGCTCGACTTCCGATTCGCTTTCAGTCGCCGAGAAAACGTGACAGGCGGATCATGGTGCCAAAGGAATTGGTTGCGAGAGCCGACAACGGCAAGAAGCACCGCGACGACCTGCGCCGCGAGCTTGCCATCCTCTGGAACGCTTACTCCAAATACGGCGAGTTCTCGGTCTCAATGAAAATGCTCGAAGAGCTGTACTCATCTGAGTTCCGCAAGAAGTTTAAAGCGATCTTGGATGAGGTCGCGTCACCCGTGCGAAACCACGCAAACTTCCCCGGAAACACTAGCTGTACGACCTACAAATTCAATATTTCAAGACCCCAAAAACCACCAACATATAGTGAAGTCCCCAATGATGACTCTTCTCAGGAGACTCGGCGGGGCGGGCCACCAACTAAGATGGTCCGCGTTACCCTCCCGGCTGAGTGGGATTGGGATCGGTACGAACGTTGGTCAGCCATCTGCAAGATATACAACTGGGTTTCCGACCTGGACCTGGACGGTAGGACTGACTACGGACGGCAGACATTTGCGGCATTGGAGTCGGCAACGGTTCCGGCGGTTCCTGAAACCAGGCGGTTAACCAAGTACGGGGTTCCAAAGTTGGTGGTCCGCCGTCACGGTCGCAGTTACGACCCCACAACGAACATGCGGAAGGACCTTCGTCGCGAGATGCACTTCAATGGCGAGCCTACGATTGAGATCGACGTTCACGCCATGTACACGTGCTTGCTTGTCTCGAAGCTGCCCAACGGACCTGCCAAGAACCGAGCAATCGCGGCACTCCAGGATGATTGGTACAAGCAATTTGAGCCTGCCTACACCCAATGGTTCGAATCTCAGCTCGCCAGCGACAGAGGCTACATCCTCGATGGCAAGTGGATGATCCGCCTCGACGACGATCCAGCCAACGATGCCGCGGCATCGATTAAAGTCGAGTACCAACGACAGTGCCTGTTTTGGCAAGACCGACGAGAGGCATCAAACCCGCTGCGAGTGACGACACTGCGTCCGTTACACCCAGAACTGTGCGAACTGATCGAGCGCTTGCGAGACAAACTCAGTCCAAGAGCACTCTCGCACGCGCTCACCAAAGGCGAAGGATCCATGATTGTTGACGACACGGTGTCCGAACTCGAGCGTGCTGGTATTCTTGCCAAGTCGAACCACGATGGGGTGATGGTGCAGATGTCCCAGAAGAACGAGGCGCGAGAAATCCTACTGAGCGTCTGTCGGTGGCATTTGGGGTTTAGGCCAAGGGTCTCAATCAAGATGAGCGAGAGCATCATGGCAGCGACTTGAGTGACGATGTCCTGGGGTATGTCCTTCTCTCGAAGCCGTTAACCGAATTTATGCCATCTCACGCACGCACACGCGAGGCTTTCGGTGCAATTGGCATGACGGCACATGGAATGTGGCTACTACATTGATTTCGGGACCCGACTTGTTGCTTTGCCGATTTGGGACATCATGTCCCAAATTGAAGTCATTGTTCTTGGGTGCACGCGAGGTTTGCCTCCTGTTGAGCGCTGTCGTTGAATTTCCCTTGCGTCGGAGCGATCGTTAGTCACCTGTGGCTCCCAGGATCGCTTCTAACGCTCATTCTAGTCTCCGACGCCCCTCTGCCACCTTCGCTTGTTCTATGGCCTGACGCAATTCGCTACGATGTTCATGGCGGCATCTTGGATCGCCAAAAGCGATTTTGTGAACTCTCACCAGCAACTGCCAGCAATTGCTACAATCACCAGTAACCAAACGTGTCACACGGTCCAATTAGGCTCGTTAGCGAGAGCAATGTCGATGAAATCCCAGCCAGAGTCGGTTCTTACGATCGATGATCTAGCCGACTACCTAAAAGTGTCAAAATCGACACTCTACAAATTGGCACAGAGCGGAAAGGTTCCCGGCCAAAAGGTCGGCAAACATTGGCGGTTCCGCAAGGAAACTATCGATCAATGGCTCGATAAGACCAGCGATTTACCTGCAAAGCCACGATAGTCGCCTCACACCTGCACCACGAAAAACGCAATGAAACTTGAATCCCCTAAACGCGATTTGCCGCTTGTCGACTTGAAACCGACCTCGTTGGCTTCCGTGGCAGTCGTTCCTCGCAATAGCCGGGGCGTCCATAAGAGTAAACAAAGAAAGTTCGCTGCATGAAGACTGTTCGCGATGCCTGCACACCCCAGAAAAATGCTTTAACGATCAAGTTGAGTGATCAGATCGAGCAACTCGACGAGCTCATCTCGGCGGAAGGCGATGGTTCTGCCTATTTCGAAAAGACCTTCATTACGCAGGGCATGCAAGACCTTATCACAGAGGGCATTGCAAGGCTGGCAGGGGCCTCGTCGCAAGCGGTGTTTCACTTAAAGCAGGCGATGGGCGGCGGTAAGACACACTTGCTGGTTGGTTTCGGATTGCTCGCTCGGAACGCCGAACTCCGGAAGACCTATTGTGCTGGAATGCCGCATGCAGCGTCCTTCAAAGGTGCTAGTATCGCCGCGTTCAATGGCCGTAATACCCCAGACCATTTCTTTTGGGGTGAGATCGCCACTCAGCTTGGAAAAGCCGATGAATTTAAAGCGTTTTGGATGGGCGGTCCTAAAGCTCCAGATGAAAAGGACTGGCTCAAGCTCTTCGAGGGCGACAATCCCATTCTCATTCTCTTGGATGAAATGCCACCTTATTTCAATTACCTCGACACTCAAAAAGTTGGCAATGGCACAGTTGCTGACATCGCTACACGGGCGTTTGCCTGTTTGCTAACCGCAGCCGGAAAGAAGAAAAACGTCTGTGTCGTGGTTTCCGATCTTGCGGCGGCTTACGACTCAGGAGCCAAACTCATCCACCGTGCGCTCGAAGACGCACGCTCGGAATTAGGTAGACAAGAAAGAAACATCACTCCGGTCGATCTTGCCGCAAATGAAATCTACGACATCTTGCGTAAGCGGTTGTTCAAGTCACTGCCGGACAAAGCCGAGATTGGCGACATCGCCGAAGCGTTTGGCCGCAAGCTGGAAGAAGCTGCAAAATCCAAGACCGCCGGTCGTGGCGCGGAAGCCATCGCGGACGAAATCGCGGCGACCTATCCTTTCCACCCGCGTCTCAAGAATGTTATTGCTCTCTTTAAGGAAAATGAGCAGTTCAAACAGACTCGAGGGCTGATCGAGCTGGTTTCGAGATTGCTCAAGTCTGTGTGGGAACGAAAAGACAACGATGTCTTCCTAATTGGCCCGCAGCACTTTGATTTGTCCATCGCTGAAGTGCGTGACAAGCTCACCGAGATTTCGGGAATGCGTGACGTTATCGCCAAGGATCTGTGGGATTCGCAGCAGTCTGCTCACGCTCAAGTGATTGACTTGTTGACCGGTAAGGAGGCAGCCACACAATTAGGTTCGTTGCTATTGACTGCAAGCCTTTCAACAGCGGTAAACGCGGTGAAAGGACTCACTGCCGAAGAAATGGTCGAGTGCCTCACCACGCCGCTGCGAGAACCGTCCGATTTCTTGGCCGCGTTTGAGGAGCTGGAGAAGGTCGCTTGGTATCTGCATCACAACGAAGGCCGATACTACTTCGATCGCCAGGAAAACCTTACCAAACTGTTGCAGAGCCTTGCTCACGATGCGCCTCAGAATCAGGTCGACGATCTTGTTCGGCATCGACTTCGGGACATGTTCAAAGCGACTCGCAAAACGTGTTACGAAGACGTGCTACCGCTACCTACGTTGGAGGATGTGGCAGATCGAGTGCGCAGAGGACGAGTGTTATTGATCGTTAGCCCGGACTCAAAAGTTCCACCCGAAGAAGTTCAAAAGTTCTTCGACGGTCTGAGCCAAAAAAACAATCTGTGCGTTCTTACCGGCGACAAGACCGCGATGGGCAGTGTGGAGAAAGCGGCCCGACAGCACTACGCTACGCAGAAGGCAGACGGCCGCATTGCCAAAGGCCATCCGCAACGTGACGACCTCGAACGCAAGCAACAATCTTACGAACAAGACTTTAATTCGACCATTCTCAATCTATTCGATAAGGTTTTCTTCCCAATCCAACGTGCGGGCAAGTTGCCCCAGCTAGTTGCGAAGGCATTGGATATGACTCGCGATTCCGACAAACCATTTATGGGCGAGGAGCAGATCGAAAAGACGCTAACGTCGAACCCATTGAAGCTGTACTTGGACGTTGAGAAGGAATTCGACGCCATTCGCGATAAGGCTCAAGACTTCCTATGGCCTGAAAACCAAGACGAGGCACGCTGGTCCGATGTTGCCGACCGGTATGCCGAGCAAGCGGGCATGTACTGGTTGCCACCCAAAGGGATCGACACGCTCAAGTCCATCGCATGCAATCGCGGGTTGTGGGAGGACATGGGCAACGGATATGTCACCAAGAAACCCAAAAAGAAGCGAACTTCCGCGCAAGTTATCGCCGAATCAGAACCGGATGATTCCGGTGTTGTTCGACTGCGAATCAATCCACAGAATGCCGGCCCGACGCCTCGAATTCACTACGCGGAGGATGGTCCCGTATCCGACGCCAGTCCACAGCTCAAGGATCAATCGTATAGTACATCGGCACTGAGGTTGAATCTACTTGTGGCTGATCCATCGGGACAATACGAAATCGGAGATCCGGTCACTTGGTCGAACAAGCTCACTTTGCGAAACAAGCTGTCCGACAACAACGGCACACGCTACGTCGAATTGTTCGTCGCTCCCAAAGGCAACGTGCGTTACACGCTTGATGGAAGCGAGCCGCGTGACGGCACACCCTACACGGGCCCGATCCTCATTGGCGACGGCGATGTGTTGTTACGAGCCTTTGCCGAGGCGGACGGGCTCGAGGTGAAGACCGACTTCAGGTATCCCGCAAAGGGTAAAAAGGGAGTGCAGATTGACGAGGTCAAAACCTGCAATCTCATTTCTCGCACTGGTCGCAAACTCGATTCACGTGCTAAGACTTTTGAGGGACTTAAGCAAGCCGCTGAGAAATCGGTCACGTTTGAGGGGATTGCCATCAACGTCGGACAGGGCAACCAAGTCATCGCGATCAACGTCGGCGAGATCCCGGTCGATGCGGCATTTATCTTAGCACTACTAACCAAAGTGCTTGAAAAATTTGGGCCGGATACACCGATTACAATGTCCTTTCGCAAAGGTCACTTCGCCTCGGGACACGATCTCAAGGACTTTGCCAATAAGCTCGGCATTGAGTTGCAGCAAGCGGAGGTCGAGCAGTGACCGACAAGCCCAAGACAATTGACTTTGGTGCTCCGGACGATTTTGGGGTGCACCTTTTCCGCGTCGAGATTCCGGCCTCGCGCGACCAGTCTGTAGTGATCGTCGAGGACTACGGCTATCGAGGGGAGGAAGGGGGCATTCCACGCGACGAAGAGCGGGTCGTGCTCAAGCGCCCTAAGTGGTCCGGTATCGCCGACATTGCGCGACGCGAATTCAATGACCGACTCAAAGCCGCCAAGGTTCTCACGGGGAGATGGCACACCGGCACCAATTTGGTAGATCGATTACTCGGCAAAGAGTTGTGTGTTTTAGCCTGGGCGGCGGAAACGGCAACTGCTGAACAGATCCCAGTGATTTGCAACAAGTGGGCGGCGCTTCGCCCGGAGGAACGTTGGTGGCTGTTTGCTATGACTGTCGCAGAATCGGGGTTAATCGATGATACAAATCGTGGTTGGCGTCGTGCATTATTTCACGCGTTATCAGATGGAGAGAAGCCCGCCCCCGACCGCAAGCGTCGCCGCCCGGTAGAACGAGACCTGTTTTCCCTGCCTCTATTCAAGGATACCGAATGAGTGCCTCTGTCATTCCGTTTTCACTCAAGGATGCCCCGGCGCTAATCGAGCGGTTTCTACCCGTGCAGAAACTGTCTGCCGAGGCATACAAGGAACAAATGGCTGGAAGCGGAAAAACGTTAACAGCATTGGGCAGCTATTGGAAAGGTCGCAAACCGCTGATTCTCAACAAAGCATGCATCCTAGGTTGCCTTCTACCCGTTACAGAAAACTCCAATCGCGATCTTGAAATTTTCGAGATGTTGATGGGCATGGACATCGAGTCTTTGGGCAAGCGGATTGAAGAGAAGAACACAAAGGAAAGCCGATTCATTCTCAGTCAGCAATCTTCAGTCGGTCATCATGCACCTTATCGAGAATGGGTTGGTGTTGCTTGTCGTCCCGAAGAGTGTTCAGACGACCTCTTTAGTCACGTCTGGGAACGCGTTAACGCTCATCTAGGCACGGTTGCAGGTTCCTTTCCTGAACTAATCGAACAGCTTGGAATCATGCGATACGGCAAACGTCCGAAGTTTGGTGACACGTTCTGTGGGTCTGGCCAAATTGCGTTCGAAGCGGCACGACTTGGGTGCGATGTTTATGCTTCGGATCTGAACCCAATCGCATGTATGCTCACGTGGGGGGCTTTCAATATCGTTGGCGGCAAATTGGAGAGTCGAAAGGAGCTCGCATCGCGACAAGAATCACTCATGTCACTTGCTCAGGCAGAAATCGATGAATTAGAAATTGAGGCGAACGAAAATGGTTGGCGATCAAAGGTGTTTTTGTATTGCTTGGAGACGAAATGCCCCCAAACTGGATGGATGGTGCCACTCCTCCCAACACTCGTTATAAGCAAGGGATACCGTGTTATTGCGGATTTGATCGCTGACAAAAAGAAAAGGCGATACCAAATACAAATTCGATCAGGAGTTACTTTGGAAGAACTCGGCTTAGCTGAGCGAGGTACCCTAAGATCAGAGGGCGAGAAGGAGTCGTACCTAGTACACTCGGTCGCTGAGACTGAATATCGAACGAAAATCTCTACGCTACGTGGCGACCACAAGAAAGATGATGGTACAACGGGAAATCGATTGCGTCTCTGGGATAAGAGTGATTTCAAGCCGAGAGAGACTGACATTTTTCAAGAAAGGCTTTACTGTATTCAGTGGATGCGGCGAAAGCCGGGCAAAAAGACCTTTGAATACGATTTTCGGGCTGTCACACCTGAAGACCTCAATCGAGAGCAACTTGTTGAACAACTTGTAGCTGCAAACTTACAGGACTGGCAAGATCGTGGTTGGGTTCCTGAAATGCGAATTGAACCAGGCGAAAAGACCGATGAGCCTATTCGCACGCGAGGTTGGACCCACTGGCACCATTTGTGGAACGCGCGTCAACTAACATCGCTTGCAATCATTAAAAAGCATGTATCAACGGAATCTCTCGCAGTTATTTTCGCAGGTATTTTGGACTACTCAAGCAAATTAAGCAGATGGACCACCGCTAGCGCGAGAATGTCAAAAGACGGACTTCAAAAGCAGATTGGAGGCGCCAGTAACGGGACTGCCAACGTGTTTTACAATCAGGCATTGAACACGCTTTACAACTACGGAACAAGATCTACCTCTGACCTATTCGACGTATTGAAAAAGAAGATCAAACACTTTCCAATAAGTGGCAATGCCACGGTGAGATCGCATGGTGCCGAAGAGTTGCAACAAAGTTGCGACTTGTTTGTGACAGATCCACCATATGGCGACGCGGTTAAGTACGAGGAAATTCTTGAGTTCTTTATACCTTGGTTTCGCAAGAACCCACCCTCTGATTTCGCCAATTGGATTTGGGACAGCCGACGGTCGCTTGCAATAAAAGGAGAAGGAGAAGACTTCAGACGTGGAATGGTTGCTGCATATAAACGCATGACTGAATGCCTGTCGGATAACGGTATTCAGGTCATTATGTTTACTCATCAGTCGGGCAATCTGTGGGCGGACATGGCAAACATTGTTTGGGCTTCAGGACTACAAGTCACGGCAGCGTGGTATGTAGTTACCGAAACAGAAAGCGCCATTCGAGACGGGAATAACGTGAAGGGCACTGTACTTTTGATTTGCCGACTACGTTCAGGCACCTACAAGACCACACGCGACGACCTCGCGTGGGAAATCCAGGAGGAGGTGGAGTCACAGGTCCGCGCTCTCACCGGTCTCAATCAGGAGGCCAAAGGTCTGTACCGCGACGAGAACGTCTTCGAGGACGCCGATATTCAAATGGCCGGTTACGCGGCCGCGCTGCGAGTGCTCACCCGCTACGCGGTAATCGATGGCCGAGATATGGCAGCAGAGGCAATTCGTCCTCGTGTGAAGGGGGAAACCACGTTCGTCGATGGCCTCATCGCGTTCGCCGTGGACACCGCCAATCAGTGCCTCGTACCACAGGGACTCCCCAAAAGTCATTGGGACAAACTCAGCGGTGCTGAGCGTTTCTACCTTAAATTGATCGATCTGGAGTCCCGCGGCGTCAAGACGCTGGACAATTACCAGAACTTCGCCAAAGCATTCAAAGTCCGCGATTTCCAAGCCCTAATGGCAAGCAAGAAAGCCAACGCGGCACGCCTTAAAAGCGCGGTCGAGTTTGGCCGCACAGAGATGAGCGAAGGATCGGAATTGCACGAGTCCGTGCTCCGCGCCGTGCTCTATGCGGTCATGGAGTTGGTAAAGAATCTGGACAGTGCCGAAGTTCTTGCCCATCTCATCCTCAACATTCCTGACTACTATGGCAATGTCACCCAGCGCGAACTCGCTGTGGAATTGGCCGACTACCTTGCCCAAAATCTGGAACCATTGCGTCCTGAAGAGGCCACGGCCGCACGCGTCTTGCGCGATCTGGTTAAGCACCAGCGGTTAGGATGAGAGGGAGCCGTAGATGACTAACATCAACCGCTTTTCGTCCCGTCGTGAACGTCTCGACCACGCCTTTCTAAGCAAGCGACTAAAGGAAGGACTGTCCTATAAGCGTATTGCTGGCTACTTCCGCAGTTCAATCTTCGAGCTGGTCGGCGAAGAAATCGCCGCCATTCCCAAAGTGCAAATCGTCTGTAACAGCGAACTGGACGCGGCCGATGTGATCGTCTCCAAACATGCTCGCGAATCCGCCCTCAAGGAACGCTGGAATGAAGCCCCTTCCGAAGTCGAAGCTCTGCTACATCGGGACCGTTATCGACGTCTGCATTCCTTGCTAACCAGCGGGCGAGTTGAGATCCGCGTCGTCCCCAAAGACCGTGTGTTCATACACGGCAAGGCGGGAGTAATCGAAGCGGCAGATGGAACAAAGACTTGCTTCCTAGGCTCCATCAATGAAACCAAGAGTGCCTTCGCCCATAATTACGAGATCCTTTGGGAAGACAATTCGCTCGAAGGAGTCGCGTGGGTGGAAGAGGAGTTTGACGCTCTGTGGGCCGACGCTTATCCATTACCTGATTCAATCATCGACGAGATCCAACGTGTCGCCCAGCGTGTCGAAATCCGCTTTGAAAATGCTAAACCGCAAGAAACGCCAGCCGCCGCACTTGCGGAATCTCCAATCTATCGAGGCGGCGAACAACTCCAGCCCTGGCAGCGTTCATTTGTGACCATGTTTCTCGAACACCGAGAAACATATGGTAAGTCTCGATTACTGCTTGCAGATGAGGTCGGCGTCGGCAAAACACTATCTCTCGCGGCGAGTGCGATGATTTCCGTGCTATTGGGCGATGGTCCAGTCCTAATCTTGTGTCCGTCGACGTTGACCATTCAATGGCAAGTGGAGCTTGCAGACAAGCTTGGCATTCCGAGCGCGGTTTGGTCTTCCGCCAAGAAGGTGTGGCTTGATTCTCGCGGTCATGAGATTCGGACGCGCGGCGCCGAAGACATCGCACGCTGTCCCGCTCAAATCGCTATCGTCTCTACCGGACTGATCTTTCATGATTCGGATGAGCGCCAGCATTTGCTTTCGCGTAAATACGGGACTGTTATCCTGGACGAGGCGCATCGGGCTCGGAAACGTGGTGGGCTCGGAACGCAGAAGGATCAGCCCAACAATTTGCTGGACTTTATGCTTAAGATCGGACCACGAACTAGGCACTTGTTGCTCGGTACTGCAACGCCGATTCAGACGGAAGTCTACGAACTATGGGATCTGCTTAGGATTCTCAACGCCGGTGCGGAGTTTGTTCTAGGTCGAGAGTTTTTCGGACGCTGGTCTGATTGCGAAAAGTCGCTGCCCATTGTTAAGGGTGATGAATTGCCAGTCGATGAACGGGATGCGTGGGAATGGCTTCGCAATCCGATTCCACCAGCACGCGAGGACGCATTGTTTGCGACCCTGCGACTACAGTCTGGATTGGCTGATCAAGTGTTTTTCACCGATCGTGGGTTCGGCTCGCTTGGCTTCCTTGAGCAGCAAGCAGTAGGAGAAGCACTTGCTCCAGGGTTCCTACGACAACACAATCCTATCGTTCGTCACACCGTATTGCGACGACGCAAGACACTAGAGGACGCGGGCCTTTTGGATCGAGTGGGTGTCGACGTCCATCCCGATCCTGATGTTACTGCGGGTACGTATCCGGGAATTGGTTTCGCTGGATACGGACTTCTTACAAATCACCCATTCGATTTGGCATACAAAGCTGCGGAGGCGTTTACAACCGCATTGCAGAAGCGTACCAAGGCAGCCGGATTCATGAAGTCGCTACTTCTTCAACGGATCTGTTCGAGCTTCGCGTCAGGACGTGCAACCGCGGAGAGAATGCTGCAACGGGAAGTCTTCGAAGACGAAGAACAAACTAGACTCGTCGAGGATGTATTAAGTGTACTGACGTCAGAGGAGGCAGGGTGCCTCAAGATCATCGTCGAAGAACTCTCTCGGCCCGAAGCTCATGATCCCAAGACGGCGGCGGTGCGCTATTTCCTAACCGAACATCGCACAGAGGGAAAAGTGTGGTTGGAGCATGGCTGCATCATCTTCAGCCAGTACTACGATACCGTGCGAACATTGGCAGCCGAGTTGGCCAAAACGCTTCCCGGCGAGCCAGTTGCCATCTATGCAGGCGCGGGAAAAAGTGGGATCTATCGAGACGCCGATTTTGCATCGGTCGAACGCGAGGACATAAAGGCGGCTGTGAAGAAACGAGAGATTCGGCTTTTAGTGGCTACCGACGCTGCGTGTGAGGGTTTGAATCTCCAGACACTCGGAACGCTTATCAACGTTGACCTCCCATGGAATCCATCGCGGCTCGAGCAACGTCTAGGGCGCATCAAACGATTTGGCCAAGCCCGCCAAACCGTCGACATGCTCAACCTGGTTTATCACGAGACGCAAGACGAAAAGGTTTACGGTGTCCTATCTCGTCGAATGAAGGATCGCTACGACATTTTTGGCGGGCTGCCGGACACGATAGAAGACGAATGGATCGAAAATATCGAAATGCTGGAAGATAAAATGGATCAATACATTCATCTCCGTCAACGGACTCGCGACGTCTTCGAGATCCGTTATCAGGAATCGATCGACCCCGACAAAGACCGCTGGGAATTATGTTCACGGGTGTTTTCGAGACGTGACATTGTCGACAAACTATCAGCCGCATGGTGATTCAATATCATGCGGACCGAACTAGCTGATGCCAAACCAGACGTCGCTTAATTCAAGGCGCAGTATTCGGATTTTTGAGGAGTAGAACGAAGTTCCAGAAAATTTCCAAATTGCGACTTCATGGCCGACAGATAGTTCCGTAAGCTGGTCACAGAACCTCTCCTCGGCACGATCTATTGCACTTTAAGAACCGATAACAAAAGGCCGACCAACTTTAGAGGATAAAAACATGAGCAAAGGTATTGCATTGGTAACCGACCACGTTGGGTGTGGAAGCTTTTACAAAATCCCATTTGCGGACTCGGAAGAGTTTCTTACCGGCCAATGGCACATTAGCGCAGAGGTTGGCGACGAGCTGTCACTTTTTCAACGATATGGAGGCGCAAAACACTCCTTTGCGACCGGAACAATTGTTCATGTCATTCCATCCGGAACCACGGAAGGAGATTCTCCAAAACGCCGTTACACGTACCTTGTTCAGCTCGACCGAAATAAGTTCGTGAAAAGGGAAGTGACTCTCGACCAAAATGGAAATTTAGTTCGCGTCGGTAAAAACTATTCCAACGACGGGACACAATATTGTGATCCCTTATAGCTCTCAACACGCATTCATGGTAGTAGGACTCGAGACTTCCCTGACGGGAACCAAGGCTCAACCAGAGCCAACCTTCGCTTGTAAAATTTACGTCTTGTAGCTCACGACAAATTGCTGCAAGCAACTGACACTGGGAGTTAAACCGAGTTGACCATTCTGGCATAGGCTTGGCTTTAGCTCGTTCGATGCAGACAAATAATGTCATCAAGTGGAGTGGTCGCATTCGATACACAACGCAAAAACGCATTCATTGACACCTCATAGCACGTTGTTCCAACAACGTCGCGTGAATGGAGGTTCGTCGGCTTTTGGCGTCGATATTGGAGGGACAAAGCGGTTTCGCCCTGTGTTTTCGTTGGTGGCCGGCTGATTTGGGACACGGTGTCCCAATTTCGGGACCGCCAACTCTATGATGTCTCTATGATGTCTCTATGATGTCTCGGTTAGCATGCCTGCTCGGACCGCGTTACGCGAATATGCGTATTCTCCAGTGGCTTATAGGTTTTTGCGCCTAGCTGGACACTCTGCGATGCGGATCGTTTGGGCCGCGAAAGCCAGCCGTTTGCGTCGATCGTGTCGACTGAAGCGGGTTTTGCCCTGCGTTTTCATTGGTTCGTCGCTGTTTTGGGACATCATGTCCCAAAATCGGTGCGTGCCACGACCGCGTTAGTCCTAACGAATAAGGGGGTTTATTCATTAGGAGTGGTATGGTGCCGGCATGCCCCTAGTTCGACACCAGCGAGCGTGCGTTGGCAGCTGGCCAGCGTGCGTGGTGGCTGGAGGCACGTTGATGGCCTGCGCTGGTGATGACGGGCTGTTTTGGCTGCCGTCGAGGGCTCCGAGTAGGCCGAAGTGGCGTCGAAAGCGTGTGTTTCGTGGGCGAACGACGAGCCAGCCGGTTTTGAACCAATTCCGAATCTGTTGTTCGGTCGCGTGCTCTGACTGGAATTGCTTCCACTTGATGCGTCCACTCTTTTTACGAAACGGAAGAGGAAAGACGCTGAAACCTCCGCTCTCGAT
>JANMNR010000693.1:0-7621 GCA_031368325.1 Pirellula sp. | reverse complement strand
CTATCTGGTCCGGCAGAGGCTGACGAGGCCGTAACTGCGATCAAATGGAAAATGACCACAATCAACAATCAATCACCTTTTGAGGCCTGCGGTGCTGCAGATTTCAACGGGGACGGCGAAATCGATATCTTCTGCGGCGATTCATGGTACGAAGCGCCCAAGTGGACTCGGCATAAGGTTCGTGAAGTCGCGCCAGGTACCAATCCACATTACTACGAAGACTTTTGCGATTCGCCGCTAGATGTTAACGGAGATGGTCGTCCAGACATTGTGACGTGCAGCTATTTTGGTAAGCGTGTCGCCTGGGTTGAAAATCCAGGAGGGGATGCAACTCAAAACTGGACACAACACGAAATCGATTTACCCGGCAATATGGAAACCGGTGAATTGGTGGACATCAATGGAGATGGCAAGCCTGAATTCCTCCCAAACGTTGGCCAATCGGTAGTATGGTATGAACTGACGCAGCAGAAACCCATGGTCGTTTGGACGAAGCACGATCTCGGCAAAAAAGGAGCGGGACATGGCGTTGGTGCAGGTGATGTCAATGGCGATGGTAAGATCGACATCATTACACCCAAGGGCTGGCACGAGCAACCCTCGGATGCAAATTCGGCCGACTGGCCATTTCATGGCGAATTCGAACTTGGTGCTGCTGGCATTTTCATCCACGGTCGCGATGTGGACGGAGACAAACTAGCGGACATCGTTTACGGAATGGGACATGGATTTGGTCTTCATTGGCTAAAGCAATCCAAGTCCTCTGACGGAAAACGAGAATGGAAAAAGCTGGATGTCGACACTTCGTTTTCACAGGTACATACGTTGTTGTATGCAAACCTCGACGGAAAGGGAGAACCAGAGTTGATCACAGGAAAGCGGGTGTATGCCCACGAAGTTGAGCCGGGAGACACGCAAGCACCGGTTGTATTTTCCTATCAATACGATCGGTCGGCGGGTAAGTGGCTCAAGGAGACCATATTCCGAGGCGAGCCCGCATTGAATGCGCCACCGACGGCGCAAGACCGATGGGCCTTGAAGGACTTCCCGCGAGACAGCGCCGGGACTGGACTTCAAATTGCGGCTATTGACATAGACAGGGATGGAGACATCGATCTTGTCTGTCCAGGCAAATCCGGGTTGTACCTGTTTGAAAACCTCGGTCGATAGTTGTGTCATTTCGCGAACGGCGGAATAGAAATTACCTTAGATGGAATCGCAAGAATTCAGAACTCACAGAATGCCCCGAGAATTTCTCGGGGCATTTTTGCTGTCACTCTTGTAAGCACCTGTACAAAAGTAAACCGGAATAACCATCACCAGTAGACACAACCAGAGAAACGAACATGGATTTACAGGATAATTGTCGATCAGTGAATTGAAATCATCTTGTTCATCCATGTTGATTCATGTTTACTCATTTTGTTCGAAAATTTATGTAGAGGTGCTTATTGCAAGTCTTAACGGGACAACATCGTTAGCGTGCACGTTTCAATCCCTTGCTGCCACCGATGTTTGTTTCCTGTTCCTGCCAAAGCCAATTGAGGTCTGACCAAATCTCACACGAAGGGCTATCGGCCGGAGTTGCCTTGCTTATGGCAACGAGCGCTTGGCCGATTTCAGCATCCGCGAGCGTTGATTCTTCGCCCTCTCCATTGTCTCTACGGTTAATCGCGTTGATAACAACCAAAACGTCCAACGGAGTTAATTGATCGTCCCCGTTCACATCATAAAATGGCTCATTGGTCCTAACGCGATTGGTTAAGTCACCACCTTCGCCGCGATTGATCGCATTGATCAACAACAATACGTCGATCGTTCCAACATCGCCCAATGCATCTACATTCAACGGATTCACTTGGTTTTGCCACGGATGCACGTTGGAAGTAACCTCGACAACAAACGATCGTTCAATGGAACGGTCATCGTCGGTATCGAACAGACCATCCCAACCTGAGTCCTGGACAAAGACCGTAATGGTGGACGAACCCGGGGCAAGAGGCGTGAACTTCAACTCGCCTGTGGTTGATAGGCCTGCTTCGCTGTATACGACAGTGGGTACCCCAACCACGCTAGGTACACTGCTTGTGGCTGAAACCCTTAGCAATTGAGACGAATCATCACCATCTCCAATGCCGCTAAGAACTTTTGTTTGCTCTCCCGCGTTCGGCAACACTCGAACCTTGTTCAGCACATCCAACGTTGGTGCATCATTCAGCGTCACCAAGAACTGTGTCTCGAAAACCGCGTCATCGCTCGTATTCAACTGTCCGTCGACACCCGCATCCCTCAATCGCAATGTTACTGTGTCCGAGCCACTAGACTCAGGTTTGAATTTCAAGGTCAAGTTCGCGGTACTGGAATTTCCAGACCTTTCTACGACAACGTCGGTGATCATCGAGGAAGCATACGAAAACGCCGTCAACTCAACATTCTGCACTTCATTCCCACCGGCGGTTATCCCCGTCAAGGAAACGAGACGCTCGGTCGTGCCTGCATCCAGCACCATTGCAGCAATCGGATTGACTGTTGGCAAATCATTTCTTTCGCGAACAACCACGTCGACCACTTGGCTAGTTCGTAGTGCACCATCGTCCACCGTGACCGTAAGTTTCGCCGTGCCACGTTGATTCGCAGCGGTCTCCAGCACAAGCGTGCCGAAAGTATTGCCATTCTCGTAATTCACACTGAGCGTTTTGAACAAGCTCGGGTTGTCGCTGCTGATGGTTACGACGAGGTTCTGATTCTCATTCCCACCAGCCGTGATTCCGTCGAGGGACAGCAATTGCAGACCGGCATTCTCCTCCAGGTCGAGGGAGGGCGTCTCCAAGGAAAGTGTCGGAGCGTCGTTTACTGGCAGTACGTTTAATGTAAACGAGGTGAAAACGACTCCATCGTCCTCCGTATCAAATAGGCTATCGAGTCCGGTGTCGCGCACTGTGAGTGTGATGGTCGCCTGGCCACTTAGGTCACTGCCTAGCACAAATGTGAGATTGCCTTGTTCTGCTCCCTCTGAATAATCGACCGACAAATTGGAGATCAAGTTGCTATTGTTCGTAATAGCAGACACGCGCGTCCTTTGACCGAGTTCGTCTACTCCACCAGAAATCCCGGTGAACACGATGGACTGCACGTCAACTGCACCGTCAAGATCCGAATCGAGGTCTTCAGAAATCGACACCGCTTCGGGAGTGTCGATCGTAGGTGCGACATTGAAATCCTGAATCGTGACGAGATAGTCTTCTACTTCTCCATCGTCTGCGATACCGATAGGGCTGTCTATTCCTGCCGTACTCAATCGCAGTCGCGCATAGGTTTCTCCTGTCGCAATT
The DNA here is from genome assembly GCA_031368325.1 of Pirellula sp. Classification (GTDB taxonomy): domain Bacteria; phylum Planctomycetota; class Planctomycetia; order Pirellulales; family Pirellulaceae; genus JBKCUI01. The sequence continues at coordinate 4,289 of JANMNR010000693.1, read as the reverse complement.
CCCTCAGGCAAAACAAACTCAACCTTGGTTAATCCATCCAGCACGCTCAAGCCAGACGCAATTTTTTCCACATCCGTGAAAATACCATCCAAGTTCCAATCGATCCAAGCATCTAGCTTCGCACCGGCCAGAGCATTCTGAACCATGACCGTTAGCTCGCTCGCTTGACCCACGACCATAGAATGGGAGACTAACCCATCATCAATTCCTCTGCCTGCTCCCAATGCAGGTCCAATGGCGAGATGACGCGCTCCATCGTCTGCCAATTGTGTTCCGTAACTGTCCGGAGCACTTCCGAAATCCAAGTCGCTCGTTGAGACTGCCGTCAGCTCAACATCGTTTCCATCCCCTCCGAAATAGCTGATTGCAAAATTCTGATTTCCAATCTTGACCACTGCATCTTCATCAAGACCAGCGAATCGGCCACTCAAGATGCTTGATGGATCAACCAACTCCAGCAACGTGATTTTGCTGCCGACAGCAGCAGTAAAGCCCACCGTTAGTGCGAGTGTCGCGTTGTTCAACTCAACGCTACGATCGGCTCCCGTCACTCGCAATTGATCCTGCCCAGTTCCTGGCGTTACTCCGTTCAATTCCATCGAAAGAACCGTATTCTCGTCCAGGCGCACATCACCCGCCGATTGAACGATGGCCGTCGTGGTCCCGAGAATCAAGGAGCCACCATTGCCATCCGTGTTGATTCCCGAATCGAGAACACCTGCAACTCGCAGCCTGCCACCAGCCAAGGTGACCAATCCATTCATTCCACTCAGCAATTCGACTTCGCCAGATTCAACAGACAGCACTCCATCAAACGATCGATTCGATAACTTGAGTGTTCCGCTTCCGCTCTTGGTCAGTTGCGATGTGCCAACGATCAGTTGCGACATTGTGGTCTCTCCACCAAACGATAGCGTCGCGTCAGAAGTTAAACTAACCGCGCCGTTCACGGTCAAGTTTCCGGTCGTGAAGATTCCAGGTCCTTCGAGCGTGACAGCGCCGTTGAGAGTCAAATCGCTTGTCCCTGTCGCAGTCCCAATCGCAATGGTGTTCGCTGTGATAGTCGATGTGCCAGCCAAGACAACTACGCCCAATTGCAGAGTCTGATTCGTAGCTCGCAATGTTCCTTGGACCGTGGTTGGTCCTGACACATTGGTCAAACCGCCGTTGAAATCAAAAACGTCTGTCGTTGCATCACCCAGAACAACACCGCCCACATTGGCAAACATTTGGGAGGTACTGAATTGTCCGCCACCTGCCAAGATGAGTTCGAAGTCACCATCCGTCGTGAACGAAGTCCCGACCACGCGGCTCGTGACTTGAAGACTGCCACCCAACTTACTCAGACTCATGCCCGACAAGTTTAAGTCGCCCGATGCGGACCGAAGCGTGTCGTCACCGATACCACTGAGAATAGCTAGGAAAGACGTAAATCCCGTGTCCTTTGCAGAGAGCGTCAACACGTTGTTGCCATCACCGAGATCGATCGTCGTTGAACTGCTAGGATTTACGAAATCGACCGATTCGCTGCTGGCCAAGCTGCTAATTAAGGATCGATTGTCTCCGGTCGTACCGTTGTCTCCTAAAGTTACCTCGTCATCGCCTGCCCCGAATCGGAAGGTGCGACTGATCGCCGTCTCGGAATCAACGATCGGTTCAAGGCCCGTGTAAGTGACCAGTTTGCCATCGATCTTGACCGATCCGTCGTGCGCGTTGACGAAGTCATGCGTTAGGTTCGTCACATTGCCAGCCGAATCTCGAATGTTGAGCACGTCGAAATCACCGCTGCCATTTCCATTGAATGTCAGGCCACCAGCAGGAATCGCCGCCGCATCAATAGTAACCGTGTTGTCGTCATCATTCCCATCGATCACTAGCGAGCTCACTGCCGACGCGGGAATGCTCGAAACCACCTTGCCACCGACACGTGTGACGATGTTGCCACTTTCCAAGGTGATCGATGCTGGATGGGAATCCACCGCAATCGTAGTTTCGCTCGGAACACTTGCATCGCCAATCGTCAACGCATAGTCTTCGACTTCGCCATCGAACGCGATTCCGGTTGGGGCCAAGCCGCCAGCCGAACTTAAACGGAATCTCGCATAGGTTTCCCCAGCGACGGCACCTGCCGGAATCACGAACGACAACGAGTTCTCACCCGCGATCACTGAGACGCTCGACAGGATTTGTTCCCCTGCGTCGTCCCAATCGCCGTCCTGATTGAAATCGACCCACGCGTCAAGCTTGGCCGCCGCAGATGCGTTCACGAAAAACCCACCGCTTGTAGAATCGGTTGGACTCGCGAGGAACGTTCCAAAGAAGACCACTCCGTCATCATCGTCGCTGGACGCCGACGCGTCCGGTTGGCCGTCTGCTTCGCTACTTCGAACCGCACCCAATTGAGGGCCGACAGCGGCGTGCGCCGCTCCTTGATCGGCCTTGCCCGTTGCAAACGGAGCGTCACCGTAGTCCGCGTCGTCCAAACCGAGAATGGCAAACTCTTTCGAAGAGCCATTCGTTGTGATCAACACTTGAACATCCGCGCCGCCTACGCCCGCAAATGTTCCGCTTGGTAACTCTTCGAACGAACCACTGATCGTTGGCGAAGTAATGAAGGTCAAGCGGTCCGCGAATTGCGGAGCAAAGCCGAGCTCATCGTACAAGTCGGCATCGTCGAAAGTCACCGTGGCGGCACGAACTCGGCCAAGGGTGCTTGCGTTGATGCCTCCAAGCACAAAACCGGCTTCGTCGTCAAACACAAGATCTTGAACGGTAAGCTCTTTCGTTGCGTGCGGCGTCGGTGCAAGCAAGCCGTTTGCGTTTAAGTGAAGGTCGCCAGCGATGGTTCCATTGCCCGAAATCCTCGCATCGGTTGCTAAGACACTGCCCGCGACCGAACCAGTGACCGTCAATGTCCCACCGATCGCCTCGGTGTCGCCTGTGAACGTGTTGACTGCTTTGAGTTCCACGTCCCCATCGGTCGTCAAACCAAAGGCGCCAGATAGGACTCCGTCGAATTGGGCATTGCCGGTGATGCGCAAATCGGTTCTGAGCGAAACCGTATCGAGATAATGTTGCAGGCCACTGGTCGCGATGGAGCCACCATTTGCGATGAGCTTGCCAGCCGTAAAATATCCCAGCTGATGACTTGATCCGATCGAGGAATGCAAGGTTGCATTGCCAACCAGAGTCAAGCCTGCGTCGGACGCTTCCTCCGCGTCGATTGCGGCTAGTTCAATCATTGCTCCAGTCAGTGTCACGTCGTCGAGCAACGTGATCGGGCCATCAAAGATCATGCTGGCAGTTGTCGTCAAATCCGCAGCAACACGGATGTCCTCCGATTGAACCGAAAGAGCCCCGAGGCTTGAGTCACCAAGGAACGTCGCCGTGCCGGCGTCAATCGACAGCGTGATTCCAGACGCAGATTGAACATTGGCCAAGAAATCAACGCTGTTTGCCGTCAGCTGTGTGTTGCCATCCAGTTGTACGTTGCCTTGGTAAACCTGCGTTTCGATGGTTGAGATTGGGCCGTTCAAGCGAATGGTCTCGCCGCTGATGTCCAGACTCTGGAACACGCCGAGTGTCGGCGCATCCCATAGAATCGTGTCGCCTCCGACTTCCCCTTCAATGGTCACGGCTGCGGCAAAACCGCTGCCGAAGGATTCAACGCGAACGGTATCGGCATTGACGTCACCACCGACCAAATGCAATGCACTTGTTGGATTGACGAACGAAAATGCTGTTCCAAGCGAACTGCTTGCTTGAGTCACACCATCGTTTACGCTTGAAGCGATAGTAATCGTTTCCGCGGCATTGCTGAACGCAAGTATCACATCGTCTGCAACGAGTCTCGAATCGATCCGATCGACGCCGCTGAAGTGAATGGTTCGATCATCCGCAGTAAAGGCACCGTCATTCGGGTTGCTCAGATCGATCGCTTGCTCCACGAACGCGTCGTCTGCCACGAGTGTTAGCGAGTTTTGGTTGCTGCTCGAAAAGTTAAGTGTAATCGGTGTAAACAGCTCGCTCAGCGAAACCGTTGCATCGACGTTTGCGTTTGCTGCTTCGAGTGTCAGCGAAGCAAAGCCGTCAAAGCCGAGACCATCATCACTTCCAAATAGCGAACCGCCCACACCGATCGAATTCGAGGTGACTGTAAATGTGTCTGACGTAGTGTCATCGGTATCGATCAATGTCAATCGATCGCCGTCTTGACCACCACCGATGACTGCAATCGCAAAATCGATAAAATCAAGTGATCCGCCTGCCGACGTCTTGCCGTTGCTATC
>JANMNR010000665.1:0-12140 GCA_031368325.1 Pirellula sp. | reverse complement strand
AAGTGATCAATGATTCAAGCTACCGAGCCCAACGCAAACGAACTCAAGCAATCCGATTTTTCTCGGATCATACGTGGGCATGTGGCCGAGACGGTTGTCGGACAAGAGGTCGTTGTCGAACGTGTCATGATCGCATTGCTGACTGGGGGACACTTGCTGCTTGAAGGCGTTCCCGGGATAGCAAAAACGCTGCTCGTTCAAACGGTCAGCAAAGCAATCGATCTGCAATTCAAACGCGTTCAGTTTACGATTGACCTGCTCCCGTCGGATATTGTCGGCTCGGAAATTCTCGATCAGAAATCAGGTGAGTTTCGAATCCATAAAGGGCCCGTTTTCACCAATCTGCTTTTGGCCGACGAAATCAACCGTGCCAGCCCAAAAGTGCAATCCGCATTGCTTGAGGCCATGCAGGAGCGAAAGGTTTCTATCGGCGATCAAACCCATGTGCTTCCCGCCCCATTCTTGGTGATCGCCACTCAGAATCCTGTCGAACAAGCTGGCACGTTTGAGTTGCCAGAAGCACAACTGGACCGCTTTATGCTTTGCCATCGATTGACCTACCCCGGGCCTGATGACGAAACGGAAGTCGTTCGACGCAGTCTCAAGCTCAAGCTGATGCGGCAGGGCGAAGGCGCTGTCCCGATGTCGGCCTTCGACGCAATCGGTGACTCGGGACTCTTGCACATCCAGGACTTGACGGCTGCGATGAAGTCCGTCCAAGAAGTGCACGTCAGCGAAGTCTTCATTCGTGATTGTGTTGAATTGGTTCATCGGACTCGCAACCATCCTCGCATTGAACTAGGGTGCAGTCCTAGAGCCTCGTTGGCTTTGGTTCAAGCGTCCAGAGCCCGAGCTTATCTGTATGGACGTAACTATGCGGTCCCAGAGGATCTCTTCTCCCTTGCCGAGGACGTCATTTTGCACCGCATGCGCTTGACATACGAAGCGTTGGCGGATGGCCACCGTCCTAAAGATGTTCTAAACGACCTTCTCGAGTCCATGACTTAGAACGGACCCGAGATGCCAGCAGCAAAGAAGCAGAGTCTTCGGCCACCCCGCGAACTCATCCATGCCGATTTCGAAATGGTAGCTCGTCGATTGGCTGACGATATGGCGTTCGGAACAGACACGTCGCTCTTCGTTGGTAGCGGATTGGAGTACGCCCAGTCACGTCCTTACGAACCGGGCGATTCGATTCGACAAATGGATTGGCGAATCACAGCCAAGACAGGCAAAGCGTTTGTAAAGCAATACGAAACGCTCAAACGAATCGCCATGTACCTGGTCATCGACACATCATCCTCAATGAGCGTCGCCTCGACTCCGTTAACAAAACACGACATGGCCATTTGGATAGCATCCGCGATCGGACTGGTCGGTCTCCGACGACTGAGCCCCGTCGCAGTCGTCGGAGGCGGAGAGCGTGAGACTCGACTTGAGCCGAGCCTAGCGCAAGGCGATCTCTGGCGGGCGATGGAGCCGCTCCGCATACAAGCCCACGCCGAATCCACTCAACTCGGCGAACGAATCCGATCCTTGGAGCCGCGACTAGCGAGATCTAGTATTTTGATTGTCCTAAGCGATCTGCACGATCCGAAACTAAGTTCTAGCCTCAGGCATGCGGCACAGAAACATGACGTTGTTGTGTTGCATCTAGAGGATCCTTCGGAAAGTGGTAAGCTGCGAGCAGGTTTCTTTCGTGGGGTAGAAGCCGAGACAGGACGAATGTTTCTCGGTGGTGGCACGTCACGTTGGAAAGGCCAGCCTGCAATCGTACAGGAGCTCATCGGCGCAGGCATCAGCTATCTCCATCTCCGAACCGATCTCCCGTTCCTCCCTCCTTTGCGCCATTTTTTGGGCTCACGCAACATGATGGCGAGGGCTGGTTCATGATCGATCGGAATGGTACTCAGGGTAGAACAGTTGTCTCAACGGGTGCCAAGTTGCTCATGCAATTGGTTTTCCCACTGCTCATTTCCTCCAGTATCACGCATGCATTGCACGCCCAGTCCATCGACTCAACCACCCGAGCCAAAGTCGAGCGTGGGATAATGGGTACGTACCGTTACAAGCATTTAGGCAAGCCATTGAAAGCCAAGCCGCAACTTGATTCGGATGCTCCAATCGGTATCCGTCTTTCATCGTCGCCAAGCGATAATCAAAACTACGAAGTCAGTTTCTTGGGAATCAAAGAAGGCCGTTACGATTTGCTCGCGTTCATGGAGAATGTCGATGGCACCGAAGTTCGCGACCTGGCACCCATCCTCGTCGAGATCGTCTCGATGCTCCCCAAAGACCAACGGAGCGATCTTTTTGAAGCTGCGACGTTCAAACCGCAGGTATGGGGTGGATACCGATTGTCCATCTGCTTAATCGGATTGATTTGGTTGAGCATTCCCATCATTTTCTTGATTCGAAGATCCATGCGAACCAAACCGATGGTGGTGGCCCCGATCGTCGAGGAAGCACCGACGTTTGCTGACCAGTTGAAACCGCTCGTGGAATCGGCCGCCGCCGGAACGCTTTCTGTTCGTGAAAAAGGCAGGCTTGAATTGTTGCTGGTGCACTATTGGCGAGAACGCATTTCGCTTCAAGGGGTCGACATGGCCAACGCGATTCGACAGCTGCGCTCGCATCCAGAAGCTGGCCAACTGATTACCAAAGTGGAAAGTTGGTTGCATCAATCCGGAACAACGGACACCGATTTAGAGGGTTCGCCAAGCTCGATCGTGGAACTCCTCAAGCCGTACCGAGGCTCCGCACCCATCGGCGACAGTAGGAGCCAGGCCTCATGACGTTTATTTACCCTTGGGTGCTTTTGCTTCTTATCTTGCCGATCTTGTTAAGCGCGTGGCTGTTGCAGCGAAGAGCATGGGGAATCGCCTTGCCGTTCGATCATCAAGAGCATCCGAATCGGATGTTCCTGAACGGTCTACTCCGATTGTGGGAACTGATTCCTGCCATGCTGCTCTCCGTGATCATCTTAATAGTCGCAGGACCACAGGTTCAGCGAGTCCCTCGTGAAGAACGAGTCTTGACGAATATCCAAATTTGCATGGACGTTTCCGGAAGTATGTCGGTGGACAATCGCTACCAAATGGCCAAGAAGGCCATCGAAGACTTCATCGTCTCTCGAAAAGGAGATGCTCTCGGTTTCACCTTGTTTGGAACACAGCAAATTCGCTGGACACCGTTGACCAAGGATATTGCAACGATACGCCGCGCTCTTCCATTTGCGGACCCAAACAATCAACCACCGTTCATGGGCGGTACCTTGATCGGGGCTGCACTTCGCTTTTGTCGCGACAACATGGTTGCTGAAGCCAGCGAGGGTGATCGTCTATTGCTGCTCGTCTCCGACGGCATAAGCTCCGACGTCAACGGAGGCAATGCGGCAGAGCTTGCCGACGAAATGAAGGGAGCGAAAATTACCGTCTATCATATTCACGTTGGCAAAGACCCTGTTCCCTCCGAAGTCACTGAAATCGCGAATGCTACCGGCGGCGAGGCCTTTGTAGCAACCGACGAAAACGGTCTTAAGCGGATCTTCAAACACATCGACCGAATGAAACCTGCAAGATTTAAAGCCGCGACTGCTATCCCGATGGATTTCTTTCAACCCTTTGCGTTGGTCGGTCTTTGTCTTTTGGGCGCCATGTGCTTTGGGGCATTTGGGTTGAGGTACACGCCATGGTGAGCAGCAATGTTGCTTGGGCTGTCCTCGTTGCGTTCGCAGTTTGCGTGGGTATCTGTGCAGCAGAATGGCTTCACCTTCGCCGAATCGCGAGAGTAGCCTATCTAGCATTTGGTTCCACCGGACGCGCTCTCACATGGGTGAGATTCGCTCCAGCCATACGGATGGTCGGTGCTGCGACGGTTGCTTTTGGACTGACCGTTCTATTCTTGATGGAACCCGCGGCTATCGAAAAGGAACCTACGCAACAGGCTTCCAAACATTTGCTCGTATGCCTCGACGCATCACCCAGTATGTATGTAGCGGATGCAGGACCTGACGGAAAGAAGAAGCGTGCCGTTTGGGCTGGAGAAGTCATCCAAGCTATCCTCGATCGACTCGACACGGACACCACGCGTGTGACTGTGTTTGCGGTCTACACAAAATCGATTCCCGTCATCGAAGAAACGTTTGACATGAATGTCGTACGCAATCTCCTCGATGGTCTGCCTCTTTTCGCTGCTTTTGACTCAGGAGCAACACGACTGTCGAGCGGCGTCAATGAGGCGTTGGCTTATGCAAAAAAATGGGGACCGGGATCGGCAACTTTATTGGTCATCAGCGATGGCGATTCCGAAGACAAGATTGCAGTGCGATCCATTCCGTCGTCGATTGCCGATTCCATAGTTATTGGCGTGGGTGACCCAACGCGCCCCACCATGGTTTCCGGCCACCGATCGATCCAAGATACCGCTTCTCTTAAATCGGTAGCAAACAAATTAAAGGGTATCTACCATCAAGGGAATAGTCGCCACTTGCCAAGCGAGGTGTTGAGTCGACTCTCGATGGTTCAACCTAGAATCGGCGATGGTCTTGGGCTTCGTGAATTTGCATTGGGATGTTTGGCAATTGGAGGTACAGTGTTGACTTTGATGGGTCCTGCATTGATCCTGCTTGGCCGTAGCTCTTGCGACTTGCCTGCGGTTCCAGCCGGTGGCTCCATTCGTTCCAATCCTAGACTCCTTCAGAAAACGGTGAATTGATGGTAACACGAATAGGATGGAGTTTGTGGGCTATCGCCCCCGCCTTGGCGTTAGCGTTTCATTTTGGGCCAGGCCAAACCATGCTCAAGCGAGATAGTGCAGTAGATCGATTGGAGATTGCGAAAAAAGAAGATGTCGCGGCAAACAAACTCCAACAGATCGCTTATGCCGCCCAGTTCGCAACGCTAGAAGCACGTCGGAAGATATTGATCGAAGACAACGAAGGAAACCGCACGCAACTGGAACTCGCTTCACAAGCAGAGCAAATGGCCTACACTGCGGCTAGCGACGCTTGGAAGATCGCAGCCGATCGCTATCAAGAGGCTGAATCCCTTCTTGAGGGCAGCCCACAAGCAAAGCAAGTCAAGTGGCTACGTGGCAGGGCTCTGGTACGAGCTGGAGAAGTGTTCAACGGCATCGAAGCGCTTCAGTCGACATTGGATGAAGCAATCCAAGAGGGGCCTTCAAGCAACGACTTGGTGACCGCAGCCCGTGAAGAACTCGCCGCCGCCCATTACTACGGTGCACGTTTGCTGCGTGAGGAGGGGAGGGCTTCGGATCTTTGGCGACAAGTATCCGAAACGTCGCGCCAGCAGTATCGATTCCTTGCAGAACAGACATCCAAAGAATCTCAGCCTCAACTGGCAAGTAATCTTCAACGGAATGTAGAACGCGTGCTCGACTTAGAACAATCGGATCGTTCCGAGTTGATCGGGCGTCCGATTCCGAAAGATTCGCCGCGTGGACGACGCCCAGGTGATGGCGAGCCAGGCAAGCGTCCAGGTCGCGGACCACGTAAAGGTGATCGGCCCGGTAACGGTGCTTCGGGAATGTTAGAAATAGGCCCAGGTTGGTAACAGAGCAGAGTAAATCGCCGCAAGAAACAACAATTGTCCTCAATTGTTCCCCCCAAAAAAGCCCATGTGGCACAGATCAATTCGAAATTCGCAACGACGACAACTTTAAATCCTATGCAAACCAACTCATTTCCCTATCGACGTGATCGCTTCACAAAAGCAACCTCACTCGCCATTGCAGCGACTGCTTTCTCCTGCACTCTTTTACAGGCTCAAGTGCCAGCGCTTCGCATAGCGCCCGCTCGCTCGACACTCCAACCGGGCATGCCAAATCAAGCGGCACAGATCGGCGGAATGACACCCGCCAAACCGATCCAACCCAAGCTCAAGGACGAGGAGATCGAGTTGCTCAAGAGAGACTACGAGCGACTCACCCCCGAGGAACGGGCGGCCATGGTCGCAACGTACAAAGACCTCGGCATCAACTTGCTCGTTGCCATGGGGATGGTCAACGCAGTGGAAGTTAACTCCGCGACGGCATCCACGGCAGCGAACCCAAAGAACGACTTGCTCAAAGCCCTAAAGAAACTGAACTTCGCTCGAACAGCGGACAAAGTATTGGAAGCTCGCGCTCAGATCGGGCTCAAGGCCGTACCGATGCCCGCATCCGACGCCCCGATCGACGAGCAAGTGAACTGGCTGCACATGAATGTCCTCGCGGGCGAATGGCAATCGCTGCAGTCGTTTTTGAAGGACAGGGGTGGTTCGGACGCTGCTGAAATGTATGCGCACGTGCTGCAATCCACCAACCAAGGAGATCCCGGGCTACTACCCGAGGAGATACTTGCAATCTCGGAAGGCTGTCCAGCCGAATTAACAGAGTGGCAACTAACCTTGCTAGCTCAACTGCTCAAGACAGCGACATCGCGCTCCAGCACGGGGCCGTTTTTAGAACGCCTGCGCGTCGGCACCACCTTTTTTGGCCCGCAGGACGATGGGCGAAGAGATCGAACCGCCAAATTCCTTTCCGAAGCCATGCTGGCGGTCGAAGCGTTCGACTACCTTCCGATTCTTGAAAAAGCTCGCGAAAAAGGAAACGCACCCGCGTTAACCGCTCACGCACGCTATCACGAAGCGAGAGCGACAGCACTAGGAACCGCCCCCGAAGCCCAGCTGCAACGTCGTTCCGCCTGGGATCTGTATTGTGAGATCGCCATGATGGACAAAGCCGAGTTTGCAGCCAGACGCGAGGCGATGGGCCAAGCGATCGAGCTGCTGCCTAACATTCCGCCGGGTCCAGCAACCCTATGGCTCCAAAGTGTCTTCGCCAACAAATCGCTCGCGCCTACCGGCCTGGAGGCTGTGGCACTGAAAGCCATGCGAATTGGCAACGAAAAAATTGGAATCCAGGAGCGGGCGTCTGCCATCCTCATGATGAAAGACTCCGTCGATGCGTTGCTCAAAGATGAGACCGTTGAGCTGAATCAATTGCGGGTTCCACTGCGACTATTGACCATGAGCTTGGTATCGGCTGCAGAGGAGACAATCGCCAAGCAAGCATCTAAACCAGGCGTTGCACCGGAGACAACGTTGTTGCTTCGAGCGCTTCCGAGCGAACGATGGCGGAGCATGATCGAGCCTAGTTTGGCGGTGCGAGCGTTTAAGGCTTTTATTGGAATCGCACTAAGCGCTGACAATGCCGAACAAGGGCTAGAACTGTTAGCCAAGGGCATCGAACGAGCACCTGGACAGAGTATCGAAATGGCGGACGAGTTCTTGCGTGTTTGGATGATGCGACTCAATCCGCCACCCGATCCACGACGCTCGCAGCAGTTTATGATCATCGGCGGTCGCATGCAGCAAGCGTCCGCACCGCTCACTCGCGGTCGACAAGATCGAAACCTGGAGCGGCTAAAGCAGCTTTTGGATCTTCTGGACAAAATTGGCGCGAACGGCCGGTCGCTCGAGCGCGTCGTAACAGCCTTCGCAGCCTGTCATGGAAAAGCGGAAACCTTCCAACGCGAGAGCGTCATTTCGGTTTTGGGCGATATTGCCGATCTCTCACCGACCGTTTCAGCAAGACTGGCGGAATCCATGCGAGCCGGCTTGAATGGCGATTGGAAGTCTCGCGACGTCCAGAAGGCGGCAGGAAATCAACGCAGCGCAACGGAGATCGAAGCATTGATTGAGGATGGTTATCAGCTGGCCTTGGATATGATCGGGTCAGCAACTCACAAAGAGCCTAGTTCCTGGCGATACTCCATGACAAAGGCCGCTTTGGCTTACGACCACATGCAGTTCCGCAGGGAGAGGGATCAAGATGCATCGTCTTACAATGCATCGCGTCAGGAATTGTTCCACGCCTTTGGCGAAGCAGCTAAACAATATCAAGCAGCTGTCACGCGAGGCGAGCTTCGTGAAGATCCAGGGGTATATTTGAATTGGTTCAGTATTTCATTAGGCTCAAGTGATCTGGGAGGTCTGACCGCAAACGACCTGATGACGGAGGGATCTGAAAACTCCGAACAGATCAAATTGATCCGAAAGCAAATGTTAGAAATGCCACCGGAAATGTCGGCATCCCACTTAGGCGAGTTCGCGCGACGTATCATCGACAAACTGCCTAGCCTGACTCCCGAAGTCAAACCAGGTGTCGTGCGACGAGCTGCAGAGATCGTTGGCGATCACCCCGCTGGTGCTCTTCTCAGACAAACGCTCGATTTGTACGACGACTTGCTCAAGAATGAAATCCATTTGCATCTTGCAGTCGATGGATCCGACCAAGTTGGCACGAATGAATTTGGTGTTCTGCTCTCACTCAGATCGACCGCGGCCATCGGTCGTGAACTAGGTGGCTTCGGACAGTACCTGCAAAACAATGTGTATAGCTACATCGGTGGCAAATACCAGCCTATCAATTTCCGCGATCGATTGCAGAAATCGATTGAACAGGCATTCCGTGAGGAATTGGAGTTGGTCCATATTGGGTTCTTTGATTCGATGAACCCGTCGAAGTCGATTCAGGTAAACGGCAAAGCCGGTTGGGAGGAGAAGCCTCTGTGTTATATGGTGCTGAAAGCCAATGATCCAAGCGTCGATCGATTGCCTTTGTTGCAGATGGATGTCAACACCATGGACGATTCTGGCATGGTGGTGTTGCCCGTGCATTCGAATGTCGTTGGAATCGATGCGACAAAAATGACTGATGCAAACCCTAGTAAATCAGGAGGCGCAGTGCGACCTGTCCATGGCTTAGAAGTGGTTCAAGTCATCGATACGCGTGAAAGTACGTTGATAAAAGACAAGTGCATCAAGTTTGAGGTCTCGGCAACCGGTCGAGGAGTTATTCCGAATCTAGAACAATTGCTGAGCGATCTGGACCGATCGATTCCAGGTTACTCCATCAACAGGGACAAGCTCGAATCCGAGACCATTCGAGTGGTCGGAATTGAATCGAACAATCGATTGATGATGATGAGCTCAAACGCCCCGACAGAATCAGATACGTATGTGACGGCCGACGCCGATGGCTTGTTCAGACTACCGACCACGCGCAAGTGGACACTTCGATTTGAGCCGAACTCGGTCACACCCGAGAATCTAGTTTATGTGCCGCAGCTTGCTAACGGCATGGAAGGCACGCTTCGGTCCGAGCGCTTCGTGGATATGGATTTGGTCACAATTGATACGGCTACGTTCCTGATCGAGCCCGGCGTTAAGGCCCCGCTAACGCTATGGATCGGAGGAGGCATTGCTGCCATTTTATTGCCTGCATTGGTTTGGAACTTTTATCGAAGGCGAGTGAACGCCACGTCAATCGAAGATGCAGGGCTACGGTTGCCGAAGGAGATTACGCCGTTTTCGGCGGTCATTACGCTGCAACGATTTGCGAAGCTTTATGCATCCAAACTGAATCCAGAAGAACGTGGTCGACTGCAATCGGATATTGCGAGTCTTGAGAGTCGTTTTTTTTCGGCGGATGAGAAAGCGAACCCCGACGACGCAAAGGACGCATTGCATCGCTGGCACAAACAGTTAGCGGAGGCATAGCCGCAAACCAGTCGGTTTTGTTCGCTTCAACGCAGGGCATCGCCAATACCCATTCAACGTAATGAGTTATCGGATCTGGAAGAGTTTTCTCAGAGCGGATACCAAAGTGTCGCGTTGTTCGGTTTGAGCGACATCGCGAATCGATTGCAGGGGCGAGTGCAGCATCTTGTTGATCAATCGCTCAAAAGCAGCCTCGATTTCCTGCTGCATCTCGTGTGTTGTGCCTGCCATCGACTGTTTTGCTAATAGCCGGCCTAGTTCCATTTGCTTCATCTGTTCCGCTTGTTCACGCAAAGCGCGAATGACTGCACCTGACGAACGGTGATCCCAGTCTCCAAGCAGTCGATCGGATTCCTCGCGAATAATTTTCTGGGCCTTGGGCAACTGCTGTTCCCGGAACGATCGGTTACGATCACAAACAGCCTGGAGGTCATCGACGGAGTAAAGAAACACGCCCGGCATTCGGCCAATGCCGGGTTCGAAATCACGGGGGACAGCCAAATCGAGAATCAACAGCGTCCCCTTGATGCGATTCGTCGCGATCGCCCGATATCGGTTTTCAGTCATAATCGGCTGAGCGGCACCTGTGGTACTCACGACCATATCCGCGTCGGCTAAAAGCGAATCGAGCTTTTCCCACGGTTGGGTTTGTACGGTAAACTTTTCCGCAACAACCTGCGCTTTTTCGGCGGAGCGATTGACGATGGTGATTTTTTTTGCGCCAGCCCCTTTTAGATACTGCAACGTTTCGACTCCCATTTCACCGCTTCCGATCACGACAATCTGCTTGTCGTCAAAACGCTCGAAGAATTCGGAGGCGATCTCGCTCACCGCAACACTGGGGACGCTGATGCGCCGCCGATGAATTTCGGTTTCGTTCGTTACGCGCTTCGCAACTTGATTGGCATGTTGAAACGCAGCATGCATCGTTGGACCAGTGAAACCACCGTGAGTGGCCCGCTCGTAAGCTTCGTGGACTTGCGATGCGATCTGCGTTTCCCCAAGAACGATGGAATCGATGCTACTGGCCACAGAGAACAAGTGGTCGATGGCCTGTTTGGCTTCCAGCTTGAGGAAGTGCGGTTCAAATTCATGGATGGGTTGGTTGTGAAAACCTGTTACAAACTCCATCAGCTCATGGGTCGTGGGCAAATCGATTTCATTCGCGCTACCTACATACAACTCGACCCGATTGCATGTATTGATCAGAACACATTCGCAATCCGGGAACTTTCCGCGGAAGGCGGTAAGCGCAGCTGCACATTGGTCGTCCGTAAACGACAAACGCTCGCGAATGGCGAGGGGCATGGAGTGATGGCTACAGCCAATCATCTTGAACTTCACCGGTCACCCCCGTTGACCAATGCTGACTGTCCCTTGCTTTCTGCGGCATCTTTTGCGTCACGACGTCCATGGGGTGCACTAACAACTAAGTAAAGCGCGATGCCGACGATGACAAACGACCATATGTTCATCCACGCGGTGAAGTGCCCGCGGCCACGCTTGGCAAAGTACCATTGAATACCTGAGGCGATAACCAACCAAAAAAATAAGCCGCCCGAAAAAACAATGCCTCGGTCTGACCAATTGACTTGACCATCTTGAACCAAATTCATAATTACACCAGAAACAACTCCAAAACCGATCGATCCTGCACTGCATAGAAGGCAGGTGCTGCAGATTCTCTGCAAATATTCAAGCGAAGGCAGACGAAGCCTACTTTTCAATGCGCGCTTGGCCTTGAGCCGAGATTCCTGAACCAAATACATGATGGCCATCGCGAACCCCAATGATACAAACATGGTTCCCAAGGTCATGGCGACTCCATGGACGACTCGCCATAAACTAGCGGAAGAAGCTTGATTGAGCGGGACGCTCGGTATCGCAATCGAGACTCCGATGAGAATCAAAAGCAGAGGTAGAACAAACAGCCCAATCCAGCTCTCTCGTCGGCGGAACAGCAAGACAGCGTAAGCAACCGCAACCCCCCAGGAAGTTAGGATGCCCCACTCATGCCACGAGGACACCAGACGCCACGACTGATTCGACGCCGCAGATAGAAAGACTCTATCCAACAGGTAAAGTGAGTGTGTCATCAAGCCAAGAGAAGTCGTCGCAAAGAGCAATGCCATCAACCACGACTTGCCTTTTGGAGACAGCCCTGCCCAGCGGCCTAACTCTAGACAGAGGACCAACGCATACGCGATGAGAAAACAAGTTGCGTTTGGCATCGACGGAAATCAAGCTCCTCTAAAAAGCTGTGTGAAAGCAAAAAGCCTCGTTAGTACAACGAGGCTTGCTTCGTTTTTAGCTGCGAGTCGAGCCAGATGACAGAGGATCAATCCTCATCATCTTCGTCTTCTTCGTCTTCATCATCGTCGTCATCATCATCCCAATCATCATCATCATCCCAGTCGTCGTCGTCTTCGTCCTCATCATCGTCTTCTTCGTCGTCATCTTCATCATCATCATCGCCGACTTCTTCCCACTCATCCTCTACGTCAACCTTCTTCTTGGATTTCTTTCCATCGACGTCGAGATCCTCGTCGTCCTCCTCTTCATCCAAGTCCTCTTCAT
>JANMNR010000656.1:0-3852 GCA_031368325.1 Pirellula sp. | reverse complement strand
TACCTTCGTCGAATCTACTGAATCCTGCGGCTTAACCTCCGCCCATAGAGTTGGTGCAGGCAATTCCTTTTTCGACATGGACAACGATGGGGATCTGGATCTCTATTGCGCTTCGTATGTTGAGTTCGACTATCCGCTCAATAAGACTCGAATGATCTCTGGGTATCCATTCCATACCGGCCCAAATGACTATGTCCCTGCGCGTCATCTTTTGTATCGTAATGAAGGGAACGGACGATTCACCGACGTGTCCGCCTGGTCTGGAATTAGCCAATTGCCCTCACCAGGCATGGGAGTACTTAGCGCTGATTTTGACGGAGATGGCGACATGGATGTCTTTGTGGCAAATGACCAAAAACCCAACTTTTTGCTCGTTAACGATGGGAACGGTCGGTTTCAAGACGAGGGTCTGATTGCTGGACTGGCTGTTGATCGACTCGGGAGAAGCAATGGCAATATGGGTGTTGACTACGCAGACTTCGATGGTGATGGACAATTGGATTTGGTTACGACAACCTATCAAGAGGAGATGCCCGTGTTGTATCAAGCCGTTGGTTCGGGCTTGTTTACAGACTCCACCAACTTAGCTCGAATCGATCACACACTGAATGCGCACGTCAAATGGGGCGTGGGAGGAGTCGACTTTGATAACGACGGTGATCGCGATCTCTTTATCGCTTGCGGTCACTTTCTCGACAACATTGAATTCATTGATGATCGAACCCGTGTCAAGGTTACCAACTATCTTCTCGCAAATGATGGGCGTGGCCACTTTACCAATGTCACGAAGGACTCCGGCAGCGCATTGCAAGTGATTGAGAGTAGTCGCGGGGCTGCATTTGACGATTTGGACAATGATGGCGACGTCGATTTGGTGGTGCTGAATGTCAACGCGAGACCGACAGTAGGTCGAACCAATTCACCCGAGTCAAACAATGGATACTCGGTAAGACTGATCGGGACGAACATCAATCGCGATGCCATTGGCTCCAAGATTGTCGCGGTATCTGCCTCGGGAAAAACGCAAACGCATGTTTTGACATCGGGAAAGGGCTACGAAAGCGCCTATGGACTTCGCACCTACTTTGGCACGGGGAACGAAACTTTAGCAAAGTGCCTTGTAACTTGGGCGTCCGGAAATGTAGAGTCCTTTGAATGCGATTCCAAGTCAATGGTACTGATTGAGGGGCGAGGTCGCCCGCAGTAATGTTGCAAGCAACTTCGTCCCTATTGCTTCTTTACAGGGCGCCCCAGCCCTTGTATCAGCTGGTAAGTCCGGAGAATGTTTTCGCATGGAAAAGACTCTTGTTCGCCACCACACCACGTAACGACAACTTCATCGATTTGCTTTGACTTTCCCAAACCAAAGTGCAGTTGGGTACCGTAGTGACTTTGATATCCTCGTCCGGCGTGAACCATCGCAATCTGTTTGATTCCGTTCGCGGAAACTTGCGCGGTGGACCCAATGGCGTCGCGATTCACCGACGTGCCAATCAGTTGAATCCTGATCCAGTTGCCCATCTTGTCGGAGATGTTTTCTAAGTAAGTGGGCCGCGAATTGGCATTGAGCACGACACAATCCATATCCCCGTCATGGTCGAAATCCTCAAAACCAACTCCTCGACTACTCTCGGATACTTCAAGTCCCGGCCCGGCCATTTTCGACACATCGATAAAACTGCCACGACCATCATTGAGCATCAACGTATTCAACACTCGGTACGTCGTGCGGTCATCGATTGTTTCAATGTTCCTTAGAAAGTGTCCGTTTCCAAAAAAAACATCCAGGTCACAATCGTTATCAAAGTCAACCAACCCAACTCCCCAATTGGTGTGAGGAAGAACGGTTCTTCCAACACGCGAGACGCGGCTAACGTCTTCGAAAAGCCCACCACCCAAGTTCCGATACAGTACCGGAACTTGTCCCGTGTAGTTTGTAATCAGCAGGTCGATTAGGCCGTCATTGTCGTAGTCTCCCGCGTCAACCCCCATACTGCCGTTGGCATCTCCGCCAAAATCAAAAGCTAAACCAGACAGCAATGCTGAGTCGACAAAATGTCCCAAACCATCATTGGCAAAAAACTGATTCGGGGCTGCGTCGCTACATACAAAGATGTCAGCGTCGTTGTCGCCATCAAAATCTCCGCAAACCACCCCCATACTTGGGCCTGCCGAAGCCGCGATTCCCGATGAAACACTCACGTTGGCAAACCTTCCATCGCCGAGATTTCGGTACAAACAATCAGCAGCGGGAGGGAAGTCTTTAGGTCCGGGCGGATATGGTGATGAACGTGGGCCTTGCATATACTGATCAAAAGAAAACTCAACGTAGTTGCTCGCGAATAGATCTAAAGCGCCATCGTTATCGATGTCTAAGCACGCAATGCCTGAGCCGAATTGAACGCTGTCTTCTATGCCCATAAACGCTGTCGTAAGTTCAAATGTGCCGTCGCCATGATTGATAAAGACCTCCAGCGGCCCAAAGTTGCTGACCATTAAATCCTGGTCGCCGTCGTTATCGATATCGGCCGCCACCGCTCCCATCGCAAACTTGCCGCTCTTTACACCGGCTGCCTCCGTCACGTCGCGGAACGTACCGTCGCGGTTGTTTCTATACAGTGTATTGCCGGTGGGATTCGTTTTGGCCGCTCGGGTGCCCGTCACCGGTGAGAGCTCGTGACCATTTAATAAATAGATATCCGTCCATCCGTCGCCGTCGAAATCAAAAGTAGCGACCCCTGACATCATCAACTGTGGTAAGTAATTTGCAGCCCCCCCGCCATCGAAGTGAAGGACTGTTAGACCAGCATTCTTTGCTCTATCAACGAATGTCAATGGAGCTTGAGCCATCACCGTAGTTTGGCTCATGCAGATCGAAACTCCTACAATCAAGGATAAGAAAATCTTTGCAAACATGGGGATTAAGATTCATGGACCATTGCATTCAAATCGAACTTGACGCAGTGTATTCGAAAGTCTGTTTGTTGCAAAGAATTGAATGCCAAACAATGCATCTGGGTGGAAGATAAGGAAAACGCCCCACGGTCAGTCGCTATGCCTGTTTAATCAGTTTGTTCTTTGTTTTGAGGTTTCATGAACGTCAGGGTTCGTTAGGTGAGCTTGTCCAGCAACACCAATAGCCAAAAGTAGAAACGACATGCACGCATTTCCAAATGTCGCCAACTGGACTTGCATCCAATCGAAAAGTATCGCGCCTTTCAATGAGTTCGGACGCTGAGGCGGCAACCGCATTGGCATGCCTCTCAAAGACCAAAGGATCCACAAGCTCAGAAACAAATTAAATGGCTCCACGATTCAAATATTTTGGACGCGGACCGTAACGAATTGACATCGACGAGTCGACAGAGGCGAGAAAGGCTCAAATCCATCTTTTTCCATCCGCTTAAACCATGGAGTTGGAAGTACATTCGCAAGGGCATCTGCGGCCGATTTGTAAATAGTGTATGTTCCGTCAGGCTTACACGGACTTACACCCAATTGATCAATCACGAGAAACATGCCGCCGCGGAGCGTTGTCCGCGAGTGAATTTACGATTGTTTTGTGCGGCTGAATCTTTAAGGCTTTGTGGCGAACCGGCGGCGCCGCTTCTGCCGAAGTACTTCTTGAATTTCCAGACCAAGTCGGCCCACATGCGACCGTCGATGCCGATGCGTTTCAAGATAGGATCCAGTTCAGCGGGTATGTCCGATTTTTCAACAGTACCCCGTTGCCTGCCTGTCCAGTCGAGCAACGTCAAATAGTCCAGCAGGTCGAGCGATAAGAAACCTTTATCGCTTGCGCGAACACCGGTTTTGCTTGGTTGCGGGCCGACACTGGCTCGTTCGTTGATT
>JANMNR010000641.1:0-27427 GCA_031368325.1 Pirellula sp. | reverse complement strand
CCGCTTTTTGATACTTGGGTTGTGCATCGCCAATGATGAACGAAACATGGAACTTGGCCGCTTGCTTTTCAAAAGAGATGCCGTGTGGACCGTTTTCGGCCAACGCTTGACTCTGGTCTACCTTTCGAAAGAAACTGAACTCACCACCGGTGGGAGCGCGCTGCCAGCGATCGAGCCCCAGAGCGTCCCAGTTCGGTTCGTTCTCTTTGCTGTGCGCTTTGTGGTTGAACGAATCGTCGAACAACCCGAATGGTAATTTCAATAAGTCTGTGTTTCCAGAAAATGGTGCCCTTGAGTCATCTGCCGCATCGACCGAAATCATCCATGGAGTTTGAGCGAGCACCTTCGAAATGTGCGTAACGAATTCGGTTTGAAACTCCTTCGACGGAAAAGTCTTTCCAAGTGTCATCGGCCCATCGTAAATATGATACTCAGACCAAAGTCCGAATCCGACTTGGACAAATGCAATTCGCGAATCGCGATCATAACGCTCCGAGAAACGTTCGAAAAATTCGAGTGCAAAGCGACGCAGCTCTGGATGCGACCAATCCGGAAACTCAGTATCTTTGCCTTCACTCTTAGCGGATGTGGTTTCGTATCCTGCAAGCTCAGTAATGTATGTGGGAACGCCGGACTTCGCCCCCACATACGTATCGTGAAAACGAATGATCGCCTGATGGCCGCGACCTGCAACTTGAGCCAGCAGTTTATCGAGGGGCGACCAGTTGTATTCCCCTTTTTTCGTGACAACTTTCGAGTAAGCGAAGTAGCTGTATTCTAATTGGATAGGCGCAGTCGCTACGGCCTCGTTGGTTGTCCAAAGAACAATCCCCGTCATCGGTTGAACCGCTGTCATCGCTGCCTGAATGGGGATTGGCTTCATGCCAGAATCATCGCACGGCCCATGCGATTCAGACAGTAAGAAGAAAGTTGTGCCGACGAGCATGATGCAAAACGTGGAGAGTTGCATGAATCATGCTTTCTGTTTGAAAATGGAATGCAGAACAAAGAACGTCGAATACAAAGTATACTACACCCGTTGCCCATCGTCTGCTCAAAGCACCCAATCCGCTATCTTTGCGCTGCCAACGAAATCATGAATCCAATCTTGTCTCCAGTCTTTTGCCTTTCCTTGGTGATTTCCGGTCTTGCTTGCCAGGCTGCTGTTGCCGCTGACTCACCCAACATCGTCGTGATCTTCATAGACGATATGGGATATGCAGACATAGGCCCCTTTGGCGCGAAAGCCTATCCGACGCCCAATCTGGATCGGATGGCGCGTGAGGGGCGACGGTTTACGGACTTCCATGTCTCCTCTGCGGTTTGTTCGGCCTCGCGAGCGGCTTTGATAACGGGTTGCTATCACGAGCGAGTCGGGTTTTCCGGGGCGCTTGGTCCAGGCGCAAACATCGGACTATCGTCGAGCGAAATGACTTTGGCGGAAATCTGCAAGCAAAAGAACTACGCTACAACTTGCATTGGAAAATGGCATTTGGGCCATCATCCCAAGTTCCTCCCTACCAATCACGGCTTCGACTCCTATTATGGCTTGCCCTATTCCAACGACATGTGGCCCAACCATCCCGAGGAATTGGCCAAGCGCGCAGCAAAGCAAACCGTTGCAAACGGCTATCCGCCACTCCCTCTGATCGAGAATACAAGCGTGATCGATGCCGATGTGTCAGGTGAAGACCAAACGCAATTAACCACCATCTACACCCAACGAGCGGTAGAGTTTATTCGGAAGCATCGCGATGAACCATTTTTGGTGTACTTGCCACATTCCATGGTCCACGTCCCACTCTATGTTTCGTCGAAGTTCGCGGGCAAGAGCGGAGCGGGACTCTTCGGCGATGTCGTGATGGAAGTCGACTGGTCGGTCGGTCAAATCCTAGATACGTTGAAGGAGGTTGGCGTCGACGACAAGACACTTGTTATTTTTAGTACGGACAATGGCCCCTGGCTTTCGTACGGCGACCATGCTGGCTCAGCAGTCCCGCATCGCGAGGGAAAAGGGACCGCATGGGAAGGTGGAATTCGGGTGCCGACACTGATGCGATGGCCCGGAAAGATTCCAGCCGGTACAACCTGCGATGAATTGGCTTGCACCGTCGATATTCTACCAACCGTCGCTTCGATCATCGGTGCTCCGCTTCCGCCACACAAGATCGATGGTCATAACATCATGCCGCTGATGATCGGAGCACCAGGAGCAGTGTCGCCTCATGAATCGATGCCGTGCTATTATGCGAACGACGAATTACAAGCAGTCCGGGATTCACAATGGAAGCTGATTTTGCCGCACCAATACCGAACGTTAAACGGAAAACCGGGTGGCAATGGAGGGATGCCCGCCAAGTACGAGACAACGAGGGTTGGCGTTGAACTGTACGACATGAAGAAAGACCGTCGCGAATCCGTGAATGTGGCACAGGATCACCCCGACGTGGTGGCAAGGCTGCAATCGGCAGCTGAGACGTGGCGAGCAGAGCTTGGCGATAAGCTGACAGATCGCAAAGGAAGCGGTGTGCGACAGCATGCAGTCATGACCGCAAGCGATGAGCGATTGAAATGATCTCCCTCGGCCTAACCCAATCAAGCTGAGGGGTCTGATTTATTGCTAACCTATTGCTTGCTCAGTCTCTCGCTAGCTTGCGTAGGACTTCGATTCCCCGATCCAGTGTCGCGTCGGGAGCCGCGAATGAAATTCGAAAATGCGTGTCGCGGGCCGAAAAGATGTTGCCTGGAATAATCAAGAGTTCATGCTCAATCGCACGACGGACAAAATCCGTGGCCGTCCCGGAAGGCACTTTGGGGAAGATATAGAACGCACCGCCAGGTTCTGTAAACTCGTAGAAACCCCTCAGCCCGGCAACCATGCGATCGCGTTTCTTTTCATAGTCACCGTAATATTGACTCATGTCATGATCCATGGCTGCAAGCGCGGCCCATTGCATCGGCGTCGGTGCGCACACAAAGGAGTATTGCTGTAACTTGATCATCGTCTGAATCACTTCACTGGGACCATGCACATAGCCCAATCGCCAACCAGTCATCGCATGGCTTTTGGAGAATCCGTCGATCACGATAGTGTTGGGATTAAACTCAGCCGGCGAACGCATCGGACCTGAAAAGTGGAATCCGCTATAGATCTCATCCGAAATCAACACAATGTTCTTTTCGGCGCACAGTTTGGCCAACCCCTCCATCTCTTCCACCGTCGCGGTAACGCCGGTTGGATTACCAGGGCTGTTAAACAGTACCATCTTGGTTCTGGGAGTTATCGCATCCTTGACCTTGTCGAGGTCGATTCGAAAAACCGGGTACGTATCGATCAGAACAGGTACGCCCCCCACCAACTGAATCAGCGGCACATACATCACAAAGTAAGGATCAAAAACGATGACTTCATCGCCAGGATCAACCATCGATAGCATGGACAACACCAGCCCCCCGCTCGTTCCGGAACTAACAAATACCTTGCGGTCGGGATGCTGATACTTCTTGTCGATGTCCGCTTGAAGCCTATCGCGCAGCGGCCCGATGCCTTGCGTTGGTGCATAAGCGTTTTTGCCCTGTTCGATGGCGTCGATACAAGCTTTTTTGATGGGCGGCGGAACATCGAAGTCAGGTTGACCAATCGACAGGTTGATTGGGTTCTTCAGTGAAGCCGCTAGCTCGAAAACACGGCGGATGCCGCTTGAGTCAAATGCGAGCGTGCGTTTTGCGATCCAAGTGCGATGATTGGCCGAGGTTGTATTGGGGAGAGTCATAAATTGATTGGGGTGGACGAAAGACGAAAAAGTGACGCGTTACTTTTTGGAGGTGCATCCGCCAGCAATGGCGCATACTGCACAGCCCCCCCCGGTCCCGCATCCGGATTTTTCTTTGGTGCCGCAGCCTGGACCGCAACCGTGTTCCAATAACGCCGCAAAACGCGACGAAGCTACGCTCTTTTGATAAATCTCCGAAAGCTCTTGGACATGCAAATCTGTTTCCGGCGATGGAGAGCCTAGAAAATGAAAATACAGAGTTCGTCCGTCAATGAGTGGCTCTACCTCAAGCAAGACATCGGGGCTGGCCTTGACCTTTAAGAACGCTTGGCATGCTACATTCGCATCTACGCTGAGGCTCGTCAATTGTCGCCACAAGAGCTGATCTTCGGGGCGCGATTTGCGAATGAACGTGCCGGGCGCAGCGCATTCGATGTACTCAGGCTGAGTTGTCGCTAATACCTCGCCCATTTCAATGCCGCGCGCCGTACGGCAAATGATCCGTTCGCCTCGGTCAAGCTGAACGACTCCTGCCTGGATTGGGATTACTTCCTGTTGGTATCCGACACGAACCAAATAGAGGCCTGTGCACTCAAACTGTTGAACCGGCTCCGTTATCACTGTATCCATCATTGGGACAAAACCATACTTCGTTCGCGAACAATCTCGATGGCCTGACGCATTGCAGCCAGGTCAATTTCATGGACATTGATGCTTTGGCCTACCGCCTTTAGCATCGTAACCGTGAGTCTACCACCAAGATGCTGCCTGAACTCCTCGAGGCCATCAAAAATGGCTTGTTCTGCAAGCTCGCTATCAAATAGAGGCAAACCGATAACGCTGAGCACCTTGAGCGTGCGTTGGACGTCTGATATATCTAAGCCGTGCACTAGATGCGAGTATACGGTATCGAGGGCAACACCTATCGACACCGCTTCGCCATGTCGCAGTCTAAAGTTGGTCAGGTGTTCGAGTTTGTGTGCGGACCAATGCCCGAAGTCCAGCGGACGTGCTTCCTGCATTTCAAACGGATCACCTCCGTGGGTAATGTGATGCAAGTGCATGAGAACACTGGATCGAATGGCGGGCATCACTGCGTTCCAATCTCGATTCGCGATCGACTTGGCATGATCGCAGAGGAACCGGAATGCCGAAGGACTTTTTAGCAACGAAACCTTCACCGCTTCCGAAAACCCTGCCCTAAAATCGCGATCGGGCAGATTGGCGATCAAGGTCTGATCATTGACCACAGCCCATGGCACTGAAAAAGTGCCCTTCCAATTCTTCTTTCCGTATGCATTGATTGCGTTCTTTACGCCGACTCCCGAATCCGCCTGCCCGAGGGTGGTGGTCGGGAATCGAATCAACCGAATGCCGCGATGCGCTATTGCGGCTGCGTAACCCACAGCATCGAGGACGGCACCGCCACCGATGACCAGGACGTAGCTGCGGCGATCAAGGCCATCGCGATCGATAGCTCGAAAGATACTCTCGATCGCGTCCGGATCGTTCTTAATTTGCTCCCCCCCATCGACCAATGCAATTGGGGCAACCAACTCGATGACTTCCTCCGACTCCGCAATCCTCAAGGACAGATTTCGATAAACGTTTGGGTTGCTCTCGACCACGCTGCGGTCGATCCAAACTTGAACACGTGCCTTGGCCGAGTCCGTTTTGAGGAGCGGTAGAATCTGATCCCAGTCATCGGCAAAACAATCTCGTGTGCAACGAAGTCGTAACAACTGTGGCACAGAAAAATTCACATCCAGCGAATCTTCGGCAACGGACCAGGGAATAGAAGCCATTTTTAAACGACCAGGAAAGGAAGGGATCATTCGGCAGGAACCAACGGCAGAATTGCATTGGAATTGTTAAGAGATGAGTTTAACTCAAAACGCCTGCAGCGAATAGATTTTGAATGCCAAGCCGCAGAAATGGTATATTTTGTTTTCCTTGGGCCGCAAATATTTAACCGGCGCTGGCGCCATGCTCCAGATCCCTACATTCTCTGATTACTACCCCCACTTTTGAAAGCACAATCATCCCATGTCCCGATACGATTTGAATAGCTTTGTCCAGAAAACCTCGCAGCGAGACCTCGGCCAAGGGCTGTTTGAACTTGAAAACGACCGGCTGTTGGAAATCAACCTGAATGGCAACATTTGGACCAAAACTGGCTCGATGGTCGCTTATCTGGGCGAGATCAAATTCACCCGCGAGGGCATTTTGGAGCAAGGCATTGGGAACTTGTTAAAGAAAGCGGTGAGCGGCGAAGGAACACGGTTGACCAAAGCGACCGGCGCTGGCAAGCTCTATCTCGCGGATGCCGGCAAGAAGATCACGATTCTATCGCTCGAAAACGATTCTATTTTCGTCAATGCGAACGATGTTTTGGCTTTTGAAATGTCGCTCAATTATGAAATCAAAATGCTGCGGAAAATGGCGGCCATGATGAGCGGTGGGTTGTTCAATGCGCGTTTTCAAGGCCAAGGCATGCTTGCAATAACAACGCACTACGATCCCGTAACGCTTCGAGTCACTCCACAGCAACCTGTCATCACCGATCCGAATGCGACTGTTGCCTGGAGTGGCAGTCTATCGCCCGAGTTTAAAACCGACATTAGTTTGAAAACGTTCTTTGGGCGAGGCAGTGGCGAAAGTCTCCAAATGGTTTTCCGCGGTGAGGGCTTTGTCGTCATTCAGCCGTACGAAGAAGTCTACATGCAACATGGCTAATTTCGATCCCTCTGGGATCGTTCGACAGCGGAGCCTTGCGTACCGGAGGTGGCGCTTCGCTTACCTCCGGCTATTCTCTATAACCGCTTCGCGGTACGGACGAAAATGCATCGCCATGGTGTGACCCACGATATTGCCGGCGTATGAACCAAATGCATTGCCCGAAATACATCGACGTCGTATGCACGAGTTCATTGACGCATGGAACGCCATTGCATATCCCGTAGGGATTCAAGAAAATAGCCGGTGGTAAGCGAAGCGTCACCACCGGAACTTGGTCCGGCCTGCTTTTTTGATCCCGTAGGGATCACAGACTCTGAAACCGCAGATCCGAAATGTCTACATTCCACTCTCTCAACTTTCACATCGTCTTCTCGACCAAACACCGTACTCCGTGGATCAAGGAAAATTGGATTGAACGGCTTCATGCGTATGTTGGGGGCATCATAACGCAATTGGATGGAAAAGCGCTTACGGTCGGCGGTGTAGAGGACCATGTTCACCTGTTAGTCGGCTTAAGGACCACACATCGACCTTCGGACTTCATGCGTGAACTGAAAAAATCAGCAAGCAAATGGGTACACGAAACCATTCAATATGCGCCGTTCGAATGGCAGGAAGGCTATGCGATTTTTTCAGTAAGTCCCAACGTTTGCGACTCGGTATCGCGGTATATAGCAAATCAAAAAGAGCATCATCGGAAGCGATCTTTCCATGAAGAGTTGGTCAATATGCTCGCCGAGGCGGGAATTGAATATGATCCCAAGTATCTCGAATAGACTACGATAGCTTCGATCCCTCCGGGATCGTTCGACGGCGGAGCCTTGCGTACCGGAGGTGGCGCTTCGCTTACCTCCGGCTATTCTCTGTAACCGCTTCGCGGTACGGACTAAAATGCATCGCCATGGTGTGACCCACGATATTGCCGGCGTATGAAACAAATGTATTGCCGCGGTACTGACCAAATACAGCGCCGCATGCAAAACCATAGCATATCCCGTAGGGATTCAAGAAAATAGCCGGTGGTAAGCGAAGCGTCACCACCGGAACTTGGTCTGGCCTGCTTTTTTGATCCCGTAGGGATCACAGACTCGATCTTTCAATGGCAGAGCCATGCCTACTGGAGGTGGCGCTTCGCTTACCTCCGGCGGATGTGTGCAACCGCATCTGTTTGGACCCTAGCTCCTAATAGTTGCACCAAAGGCATTCCGTCTTCGTTTCCTTGACTTTGCCAGCGGCGGCTTTGTTGTCAATCAAAAACTCATGGCGTTTCCAGCCACAACGTTGTTCCCACTCGCTGTACAGTGCGCTCGGATAGCCACTCAACATAAAGCGACCTGCAATCCCAGCTAAAACATCGAGCAATTCTCGATGCTGTTCTTCGGTCATCTCATAGGCATACTCGCCGGTTGTCGATCGAGTCTCGTGCAGGTAAGGCGGATCGCAATAAAACAGAGTGTTCTCGCCATCCTGTTTGCGAATCACGTCACATGCACTCTGGTTCAAAATGACAACTTTTTTCAGCCGTTGATGTACGTCAGGCAGTCCCTCGATGACGTTTAGCCAAGCGGAGACTTGCTCGTTGATTCGACTTCGAGTTCGGTTGCGAGAAAGGGTCGCAAAGTCCTTCATGAGCCCCTGCCTCGACTGCCGAGCAAGAATAAAGAATCGAACAGCCCGTTCCACAGTTCCTACAGGCTGATCCTGGCTGGTACTTGCCAAGGCATCATCAAACTCGGCCTCGCTGAACGGCGTCATTTCGATGCGTTGCCTAAAGGCCTCGAAGTCCGTTTGGTTTTGCAAAACTCGCCAGAAGTTAATCAACTCCCCATGCAGATCGTTGGCTACCTCGCTACATCCCTGAAACGCAGCGGTCAGCTTCTTCTTCGGGGCGTTTTCGTCATTCGTCGACATCCAATCTCGATCTGGATCGCGAGCGAGGAGAATGCCACCTCCGCCAAAGAACGGCTCCACGTAGTGCAGGTGGGGAGGCATGAGCCCAACAATCCACTTCCGTAGATAATACTTGCCACCGTGCCACTTTATAGGTTGCGTTAATACTGCCATACGCCACTTTTCACAAGACTATGAAGTTAGGATGCGTCTAAGCTAGGATGCACCTAAGGACCACTGAGCACGAATTGTACCGTCGTCAATAAAAACCACTATCTGTCACCGCTCAGTAAAACGCTGGTCAGTTTAGTAACTCGATTCTAGCCGGTTGATCTTCTAAATCTATCCCAACGCTGTGATAAATCGATTGGCCCGTTATGCTGATCGCGACGGAAGTCGGTAGTCGAATTCAATTTGTTAGAGAAACACGAAAATGCAAACGAACCAAGCTCAAACTATCTTTCAGCAGACCTACAACTACGTTCGAGAAACAAGCCTTCTGGAAAGCACGCTCGCTCTTTTGGAATGGGACGAGCGCACGGGACTACCTGCGCACGCCGGTGAGCATCGTGCCGAGCAAGTGACATTTTTGAGTGGGCTCGTACACCAACGAAAAACAAGTCCTCAATTCGGCGAGTGGCTAAATCAATTGTCCGATTCCGAGTTGGCCGAACTCCCAAACAGCCCTGTCGGAGCATCGATACGAGGGATGAAACGGGACTTTGACAAGAACGTCCAGCTACCTGAGAATTTGGTAAAGCGAACAGCGCATGCCGTTACGGTCGGACAACAAGTTTGGTCTGAGGCCAAACCAAAAAATGACTTCGCCTCCTTTCTACCGCACCTTCAAACCATCGTCCAACTGCGACGCGAGGAAGCTTCTATTCTCGCAAACGGGGCGACTTGCCACTACGATAGTTTGCTCGATCAATACGAAGAAGACGCCAAGACCGACGAGGTAGCAGTCGTGTTTGCCAAACTTCGCGATCAACTTGTTCCGTTGGTGAAAAGACTGACCGAGTCCAAATCTGGACCGGACGGCAAGTCAATAGTGGGCTCTTTTGACGTCTCGAAGCAGAGAGAGTTCTCCCATTGGGTCGCCAAGCAGATTGGGTTTCAATTCGAACGTGGGCGGCTCGATGAAACCGATCATCCATTTTGCACTACTTTAGGCCCAAACGACCATCGCATTCTAACGCGGTACTTTGAAAGCTCGTTCAGCAGTGGCCTTTACGGCACGCTCCACGAAGCGGGACACGGAATGTACGAACAAGGGCTGCCGACCGTATGGCATGGGTTACCAGCGGGTAGTGCCGCATCGTTGGGAGTGCACGAGTCGCAGAGTCGACTTTGGGAGAACATGATCGGGCGCTCACATGAGTTTTGGCAATGGTGCCTGCCGCATGCGAAGAAGTGGTTCCCCCAACTTAGCGATGTGTCGGTCGACGCAATCTACGGTGATTTGAACCGGGTCGAGGCAAGTTTAATACGAATCGAAGCCGACGAAGCAACTTACAACCTGCACATTTTGTTGCGTTTCGAACTAGAGAGAGAACTAATCGACGGTGGATTGCAATGTCTTGATTTGCCGTCCGCGTGGTCGGATCGGTATGAATCGTACCTGGGAATCCGACCCAAAAACGATAGCGAGGGGGTGATGCAGGATGTACACTGGGCCGCAGGATTGATAGGTTACTTCCCGACGTACACACTCGGCAATCTTTTCGCAGCACAGCTCATGGATTCGGCAACGGACGACTTGGGGGATTTGCCAAACAAGGTTCGAAATGGAGATTTCCAGCCCCTTTTGGAATGGCTTCGGTCCCGAGTGCACCAACACGGCCGATGTCAAAAACCTACGCAACTCGTGGCAAATGCCACTGGATCGCCTCTTTCGTCTCGTCCGTTTATCGATTATCTCTCTGGAAAACTGACTCCCCTTTATATGTAGTCTTTTTGCGATTTGGGAACTCAATTGGCCATGGATTCGTCCGTTAATACAGCTTCTAGTCCCGCGGAGGAAACTGCATTGATCGACAGTATCGTTTCAGGCCACTTATCCAAATTCGAAATTCTCGTTGGCAACTACCAACAGAGGATCTTTGCATTTTTGATTGGAATGCTGGGAAGCCGCCAAGACGCTGAAGACGTGACGCAAGAAACCTTCTTAACGGCTTATCGTAAACTGGACCAATTCGAACGTCGTTCGTCGTTTTACACTTGGTTGCATCGGATCGCGTTTAACGCTGCTATCGATTTGCAACGACGAAAAAAACGAACGAAAAATCAATTCGTCAGCCGCGACAGCACCGATTTTTCGGAACCCGCTCATCCGCAAATCGAAACCCCGGCCACGATCGTAATGGCAAAGGAAACGGTCTCGCAAGTGCATCGGGCATTGTCACGACTCGATGCGGAACGCCGCAACATCATCGCTCTGAGAGACTTGCAGGGAATGGAGTACACCGAGATTGCTTCGATGTTGGATCTTCCGATTGGAACAGTTCGCAGCCGTCTTCATCGCGCACGAATCGAGTTGCGAGAGATCCTTAACGCGATGGGGATTGGGGATGAATTAGTTCCGGCGAACCAGGCATGCTCGACGCAACAAACAGTTATCCAGGGGAGGAACGCAGAATGAACCCTGAGTTTGATGAAGTTTTATTGACCGCGTATTTAGACGACGAGGTTACCGATGCAGAACGAGAAACTGTCGAAGAACATTTGCGAACCTCCGAGTCGTCGCGCAAGCTCCTTGAGGAATTGCGATCCGTACGCAATCTTGTGATGCAATTGCATCAGGCCCAGCCCAGTCGCAGTTTCCAAAGTGGCCCTTGGAATGCTTCGCCATTGAATGGGGACTCCGTAAAAGTTGTTTTAAATGAGTCTAGTCGTAGATGGAGTTGGCCGTACCAAAAACTTGCTAGTATCGCGGCCTTGATCGCCATTTCTATTTGTATCAGTATGCTAATCACTCGGCCAAATGGCATGTTCATTGGCAGGTTGGAAAACACGAGCACAGATTCAGGAATTCAATTACATACTCAGGCGGCTCCACAACCGACCGACCAGCCCCAATCACCCGGAAAACCAGGAGCAATCGAATCATTATCGTTTTCGAACGAATTCGAATATCGTCCAAAGCCGGGAGCCAGTCCGACTGAGGGCGGTTTAGCAGAATCCGAAGCGGCCATTGCAACCAGCCGCGACAATGCCCGCGTTAGTCGTGGATCTACAGGAGTCGGAGCTGGCCTGTCAGCTCCAGGTGGGTTCGGTGCATCACCCTCAGGAACTCAGGCTAAGTCTCCAATGCCAAAGAAACAAGCAGAAGTGATCTGGAATATTCCTCTTGGCGACCCCGCTCCCGCGCTAACACGCAAGGAAGTAGCTGCACCGAGCTCTGGGATGCCATCTCCGGAGACTACCGCAATAATCCGACCCGTGAATCCAATGGTACAGTCATTGATTGAGTCCCTCTTCTTTGACCTGCCCGTTAATCAAAGTGATTGGGTAGCGTTGGATTCTCTTGAGGGCAGCAACGATAAGTCCGTTGCAACGTTGGATTCGGCGGGCGGGGCTGTTGAACTAGGGAGGTCTCTCAATCACGACTCCATCGTCAGCTATCGCTTTCGAAAAGCAGCCGAAAAGGAAAGCGTCGCCGACAAAAAAGAAGAACTGTTCGAGCCTCAGACCACCGAATTTTTCATGGAATCGGCGGTAGACACAAGAACAACAGAGTTGCTGCGCCCTTTGTTGGTGGAATTCCAAATCCCTCGCGAAGACTGGGGAGACGGTGCGAAGCGACTTCGTCATTTAGGGATGGGTGTACCAGAAGAGTTACCGCCAGTTGACTACTTAGACTTCAACGTGACGCAAGTACCGCAAGCAAACGACATGTCTGGACTATCGGCCCAAGCTGGGGCTGCAAAAGAATCGCTGGCCTCGAAATGGGAATTTGGACTCGTTGAAGCCCATAAGAATAAGATGGCTTCAGATTTGAAAAAGACGACTTCGGATGGTAACGCACCGCCAACCGCTCGTGGAGGAATGGCTGAAGCCCCCTCGGTATTCCGCATTCGGGTGCGTGCCATCAAACAGGAATAGCGGAGCGCTCGCTGATCTAGGGTTGGAGCAACGATGATTCAATCTCAATCATGGCTTTGTATCTCTCCAGAATCGCGGGTTCGGCCATGCGAGCTAAGTTTTGCGCCAGCAAGATGCTTTCCATGGTATGTACCAAGCGTTTAAACTGTACATCCTTTAGTTCCGCTGCAGAGGATCTCTCGCTTGCAATTCTACGTTCGTCCATGCTCTTGCGGTACGCCTCAAAACTAGGTAACTGTCGTAGTTGTTCAAAAATGCTTTCACCCTCGCTTCCATAGAGCCATCGCAACTCGTTCCATTCTGCGGGATTTACGAGATCCGGCCAACTCTCAACAATTTCTTTTTGGAAATCGCGTCGTCCAGAATTGCGTGGTCCGCGTCGACCATTGGGTGCGCCGCCCGGGCCACGGCGACCTGCACCAAGCCGGGATTGCTGAAAAGTTTCAGACTGCGATTGGCTTTTGCGGAACACCTCTGCGATTTCGCTGTCCAGAGGCAGACCAAGTTGCAATGCAAGCGTCTCAATGGTGACGCGTTGTGGAAGGGATCCTAGATTTGCAATGTCCTGCAATCGTCCGCTGAAACGATCCAAATTGGAAGCGTCGCTGTCACGTTTTATCGTATCGGATGGACTGCCTTTGATTTGCGTTGAGTCGTAATCAGCGATGCGGCTATAGTGCCTGAGGAACATATCGCTCGTCTTGAGCGGGATGTCAATTGTCTGGCTTGCGCGTACAGCGAACGCGTGTGCCTCATCCAATGAAACGCGTCCGTTGTTATCACAGTCAACGCCCTCCGCGAGTTTGCCAGATCTCGATCGCCCCATAAAGGCACCCCAAAAGTAACTGCTATACTCCTCGTCGTTTTCGATGTCAGGCCTGCAGCCTGCCGCAGGTAAATCAAACCGTTGAGCAAAAAAACCAACTCGAACCCCCTTGGCCAGTCCTTTGTCCATGTTCCCCCCTTCAAACATCGTGCTGGCGAAACCGCCACAATAGCATTGAGCCATAACCAACACGACGGGCACACGACTAGGAAGTTTGTCCAGCCAATCCGAAAAAGTCCTCATACTCAACGACTGCTTGCGCCAACACGTTATCGATGTATTCATCGAGTCCTTGCTTTGGCCAGGACTACCGTGAGCGGTAACGTAAACGAAAAGCCGATCTTGATCCGTTAGTCGCTCAGCAATCTCGTCCAATCCAACTCGAATGGATTTCGGACTCAGCGGACCGCGGACATTTGGAACCTCATGATTGCGGTAGCTTAGTCGCGGTCGATCTATGGCAAACGCGGATTCCAGCAAGGCAATGGTTGGCGATACGGCCGCGGACTTCGGAGCCATAACTTGCAAGTCTGCCTGAGCATCCAACCCGTCAGCAAAAAACACTTGGTGCTGCGTGTTCTTTGGAAATTGTTCCTCAACCAGCCGTTGAAAAAAAAGCACGTTCGCTTCGAGCGATGCTTGATTGCCCGCCGGCTCGTATCCTCCGCCGATCGTCATCACGTAGTCGATCGCCAATGCGCCCGATACGGAGGTTACGCACAGCCAGACAACTACGACCAGAACAAGAGCGCGAGACAAGCGGCATGGATTGGAATGAGGACCAAAGCACTGACTAAACGGATTCTGCATTGTTGGTAACAGACTTTTCAAAGTACACATGTGGGTTCAATAATGGTACCATGAGTGGAACGCGGTTGCTGTACTCTGCTCGGAATTGAGTCATTCCGAACCATTGCGTATCGAAATAAAGACCGCGTTTTAGAGAAAGGCCTGTTGCGATCCTGGCAGCTGCAAGGCCATAAGTATCGAAGAAAGTTTGCCCAAACTTTTTGCTTTCTGAGGAAATGGACATAGGGTTACAATTGTGGTCACCGATTGATTCGCATCGAGTTTCTTCAGCCAAGAGGTGTTTTGTGCAGGCAAAACCGGTCCGCTCTGTTCCGATTACCAGGCTCCCGCTCTCCTGGCGAGAATTCTCCGAATTACAGCGAAATCCGACAAGCACATCGATTCGCCCGTTCTCAAACCGAAACGTAAAATCAATCAGTCGTGCACAAATGGACCTACGACCAGATGGATCAGGTGAACAGCCTCGCAAGCAACGTTTTTCCGATCAACAGCTTGAACATCCGGTACTTAAGATGCCGCAAAGTTGCTACAACCCGTGCGACTCCCCACATGCGGAGTCCAAGACTGGAACCGAGGAATACCCCAACGGCTTTGAAGTCTGGGCATGAAGGGTGATTCACTTCTTCCAAGCTTGCACGACTGAGGTGATTGTTGTTGGGACTGTAATTCGATGGCGACGGTTCGATGTGCTTCGGCCATCGTTCCGAACTTCCACTCGCTCCATCGAACCACATGTGAACTTGAATTGAAAGTCTCCTCGGGGAAGTTTGCACGTTGCCCGGTACTTGCCGTCACCATCCAGTTTGAGTTCGATCGCGGAGGCGTTCCATGGCCCCAAAGACGAAGCATTTCCCGTGACGTAGATGCGCTCAGGCTTTGGATCCACTTGGGGAGCGTTTAGTTCGATGGTCACATCCACCATTCTCTCTCGAATTTCGGCATCCGCCAGGTCTCCCTTTCCAGCCATTCGCAGTAATTCGATAAATCGTTCCCATGCAGGGATAGAGTGCGGCGAGCGTTGCGTCCAATCCGTTGCAATCTCCAACGCCACTTGGATCGCATTACGCTTCGAAAGGTTATCAAAGATGGATCGGTAATCACCTTCGCCCAACTGCAAGGTTCGATCGGATGCTACCGACAAGTAATCTGCAAATGGAAACTTGCCGTCCTGAGCAGCCAAATCGATTAGTTTTCGAATGCGTTCCGGTTGATTGCCATACATGGCGTCCATGGATGTGACCTCCGTTCCTGGCGACACGTTGGTCATGCTTTTCAGCTGGCTGATTGGGATGCAGGCAAGCCGACTCCGTCCGATCAAGTAAAGATGCCCATCGAATAAGACTGGCGTCGCCCAAACTCGATCTTGGCATGTGTCATCACCTGCAATCAATTCAAAACCCTTTTCATTTGCATTCAGCAATCCAACCAATCCATCACCTCGCACGATGATCACTTGTTTTCCAACACCGAGCAGATTGCAGTCGGTCCAATTGCGTTTTTGCCATAGGATGTTTCCATCTGTCCAATCCAATGCCGTCAACGTCTTGCCGATGAATCCCATAACGCACTTTGAATTGCTCGGCATTTGAAGCCAATTGCAATAGAAGGGTGTTGTTTTGCTATTGTGCCAGTCCTCGGTCACAACAAACCGTTCGGCATCCTTTGCGATCGAAAGCAATCTCGTGCCTTCGACGCCTTGACCGCCGACCAGTAGTTTTCCACTGGCAACGGCGATGGGAGTCACGGCATTGGTTAAGCCACGTTTTGGGTACGAATATTGCCAAAGGATTTTACCGCTGTTCGGGTTCACTCCAATGACTTCATCGCCGGCCGCATAAACGAGATGGTTCGCTACCGCAGATACGTCACCGAAGTTCGATTCAGCCATAGGGAAGGAGATTGGCGATGTGTACGATGCTACTCCAGTCCCACACTTCCAAAGGAAGGTTCCCTTCGCGGCGTCGAGAGACAAAAGCAATGCTTGTTCGCCACCGCATGCGACAACGACTTGCTTG
Source organism: Pirellula sp. (assembly GCA_031368325.1). Classification (GTDB taxonomy): domain Bacteria; phylum Planctomycetota; class Planctomycetia; order Pirellulales; family Pirellulaceae; genus JBKCUI01. The sequence continues at coordinate 11,270 of JANMNR010000641.1, read as the reverse complement.
CCATCGGACCACGGGCTGCACGCATAACCATATTGAATTGGATTGGCTCCGTGTTCCTGAACCAAGTCCATCGACCAGGATTGGGTTCCGTCAGCTAGGCTGAGGCAGCGTACCGAACCACCGAAACCACATACAATAACCAAGTCACCGACGATAATCGGTTTGGCGAGAGGCCGAACTGGAAACCGATCGCTGATATCTTGAGAAACGAAACTGCGTTCTGCGTAGACCTGTTCCCATAGGATGTTACCGCCGATTCGATTGAAGCAGGTGATTCGATGCGCATCGGTTCCATCCGGTGCGAAGTCGATAGATGCGACAACCAATCGGTCGTTTAATATCGCGACCGATGCGTCTCCGCCGGCGATTGCAGTACTCCACGCAACGGTTATGGCCGATGAAGTGGGAGCATTCTCGTAAGGCGTTCTCGGCTCGCTAGCACACGCCATAACCAGAGTGTATGCCCATGCGAATGTCCGAAGCGTTTCTTTGACAATCATGCGTGACGAATTTGTAAAGTTTTGGTTCATGGTTTCGTCGGTTTGCAAAGTGTCTAACGGGTAGGTCGCTGAATCCGGGTATGTTTTTGAAAGGTAGTGTATGAAGAATGCGTAAACCGACCCAACCCAGTGCAATAGAATGCGCCAAGTTTTTAAGAAATCTTCGGAAACAGTTTGAAACACAGGCTCGGTAATTCGCCCTATAGGAAACATGGCGTGCTGAAATGTACCTGCCCGAGAACGTGGACCTGGGCTCTCAAACCGCCGGCCGAGGGGTGGATGTCTCTCAAATACATGGTGACACATGGCGAGTGGAATGGTTGAAAAGCGAATCTGCAGTTTCGAGACTCTAGAGGAGCGACGCTGTATGGCTGTCGCAAGTGCGGGATGGGACGGGCCTGGCACGGGCAGTGCGGAATTGACTTACTATTTGGCGAATACACCGGCCGAGTTGAGCAAGGCGGAGGTTTCGGCTGCAATCAAAACCGCGTTGGATGCCTGGTCCCAAGTTGCCGGAATCCGGTTTACCGAATCCAAAACGCCTGGCCTAGCAAAGCAGCTCGACATCTCGTTTGGCAAGATCGATGGTGCGGGCGGAACTCTAGCACAAGCCTACTTTCCCGCGGACGTGAATCCGTCACGCATAGCGGGCGATGTTCAATTTGACAGCTCTGAGAAATGGGAGATTGGAAACGCAAAGGGCTCGTCTGCCTTCGATCTGGTTCATGTAGCTGTGCACGAGATTGGCCATGCATTGGGCCTCAATCACAGTGAAAAGAGCACAGCGGTTCTCGCCCCATCGGTTTCTCCCAATGAGTACTTTATTACACTCCATCAAGATGACGTGGACGCCATACTGTCGATCTACGCGCCTGCAAGTGTCAGTTCCACTCCGACGAAACTTGGTACCAACTCGAAACCACCAACGAGTCCACCTATCTCAAATACTCCGGTACCACCCCCCGCTCCGACTCAACCAGTGCCCCCTAGCAGCAGGCCATTCGATCCGACGAACGACTGGAGCACACTTGAGTTTCGAATCTATCGCTTTCGTTGGACGGCAAACTTCGGCGAACTCTTTCGATTCTCGACGCGATGGCGACTCTTTGGATAATTAGCTGACCGTCATCGCCCAAACTCAATCTTGATCGCTAAGACCGTGGCGATGGGTATGAAGTTGCGACATCTCAAGGAGTATCGGACTGAACGCCAATTCGTTTGATAGTGTCCGCCGCCTTGTGAAGCAATTGGTCTATCGCCTCTCCAAGCGTTTTTTTGTTTGTGCTGTCCCGCGTATTTAGCAGTGCGACCATGTTTCGTCCGTCTCGTCTGCGAATCAGGATCGTCAACGTGCCCGGCAGCGAGCCTGTATGCCAATAATTGAAGCTACCATCCTTAACAACACGAGTGAACCAACCTGAGGAATAGAACTTGTCCAATGGGTTCCCACTAATATCGTGACCAGCCATTCCGGGTGGGCGAGCTTGCATTCGTTCGATACTGGATCGGTTTAAAATAGGGCAGTTGTCCCACTCATCGAATGCCGAAGCAAACTTGGCTAGGTCTTCCGCTGAGGCGATCCATCCGCCGTGCGAGTCCATAGATTCTAAACTCCAAGCCCCATAAGGCGGAGACACCGGATCGCCGAAATCGCTTTGGAAAACCGAGTTGGATTTTCCGTTGTCATAGTATCTTACTTCATTTGGAACGCGTCCCTCCGGTCGAGTTGCGCCAATGCGCATGGTGGTGATACCAAGCGGCTTTAAGACGTTTTTCTGAACGTACGCTTCGTAGCTCATGCCAGCGATTTTTTCGATGACTCGTCCCAATAGACAGTACCCAAAGTTGGAATAGGCGAAGCGTTCGCCCGGTTCGAAATCTAGCTTTTGGCCAAGCATCGACAGAATGATCTCTCGCTGGCTCGCTGGGGACGGAACATCTTGTTGCTTTGCAAAACGGACCGATTGGAACATTGGGTCAAAGGATTTGTCGCGATCCCACCCGCCCCGATGCTGCAGCAAATGCTCAATGGTGATATCGCGTAGACGTCCATCGCGTTCCGCTCCCACCGCATCCATTTCAGCACCGAGGTTCAAGACCTCAAACACACTGGCTTCTAGTTTCAGCCTACCTTGTTCGACCAATTGCAGAACCGCAACAGCAGTGATCGGTTTTGAGATACTTGCGATTCGAAACAGGCTGGTCGAGGTTACAGGTGCTTCGGTTTCAAGGTCAGCAAATCCAAAGCCTCGCGAATACACCACTTGACCCGCCTCGGTGATCGTCACACTCGCTCCCGGCACACTATATGTTTTGACAAAGTATTGTATCAAATGATCGACATCTGAGAAACTTTCGCGAACAAACGCCAGTGGTTCTGAAGGTCTCTTTGCATCATCTAAAAGCGCTTTCCCTTGATCGTTGGGTTTGATGGCATGGAGCAGGGCGAGCGTGGACCAAGCAGTAGCGGCAATAGAGATGAACTGGTCTTTGCCGTGCGGAAAATCGGATTCAAAATACTCTTGCACAGGTTTCGCGCGTGTCGAAACATGCCATGTTCCGTCGTCTAACTGGTTCTCCAGCAGGTACGCGACTCCTTTCAAAATCGATTGGATGGTCGTTTGTTCGGAGATGCCCGATACGGCTTGATAATTTACTATAGCCATGATGGCGGAGCCGGTGGCGTAGGCATCGGTCGCCATATCGTCCTTTTGTCCCCAACCCCCATCGCCTCGCTGTTTGCTGATCAGTGCATGAAGTGACTCGTCCATCGAAGCGTGCTTTGAATCCGAGTACAACAATGCATTCAGACGAAAAACAAGGTCCTCGGTTTCAATCGCCGGCTCTTTCTCCAACCATTGGGTCACCCGTTCGCGTCTCTCCGAAATCGCATTGGACTTGGACGTGTCCGTACCGTAATGCTGGAGCGCGCGCATCGCAACGTATGTCGCCGTGAAGTCGCTGCCAGAGGTTGGAGGCCGTGAGCCACGATGGCGCCAATGCTTCAAATCTGATTGGGCCCCGAGCAGGTAGTTGCTGACGGCTTCGGTCACTTCGTCAGGTGGCCAGCCTCCTTCATCGAGCGTCCACAATGCATAGCCTGCCGTCAGCACATCGCCTCCCTGCCCTTTACCTTGACGGTAATTCTCCAATCCTCGTTTCAAATGATCATGCGTGTGTTTTAACTGTCGAGCGAGGTTGTCATCATTGACCTTAAAACCTTGTCGCTTGGCTTCGACGAAGGCAAACACGGGAATGGCTTGGCTATGGCAGGTAAAGCACTGCCGCTTATTAGCTGATCCCGACGATCCAGCCTCGAGAGTCGGAATCGCTTTGGTGATTGCGTCACGAACCTGTTCGGATGTCGGATTAACTTGATCCGCCCCTGGCGCGGATAAGGCCAACACTGCAATGCAAACGGCAGCAAGCGATTTAGATTTGAACATCATTGGTAGTTCGCCCGAAACTGCAACTGGGTGGGAATGTACAAGGTGGGATAGATCAACGTACATTGTACGTGAGGAACAGCCGTCCCGTTGCCCGTTTTGCATTTTGCTTTGGTGATTCCATTGACCAACTCAACTTATTCTATCGCTCAAGCGATCGAGGTGTTCGTTCACGCATTCTGTTACGGCAAAAGCCAAACCTACCCGTACGTAGCAAGTAAGGCGGGCGATGTTTGGATCATGCAGGATTCTCCCGCGCGAAAGGGGGCTCGCAAGTGCGAGGTGGTTGCGCATGGTATTGAGCCGGAAAAAGTGATCCGAGCGGTCAACAAGGCTGGAGTAGGTTGGCATTTCCTGTGCGATATCAACCTGCGCGAAGCGGATTTTGATTTGATTCGATCAAAATACAAAACCTTGGGCTACCGCGCGGTATCCACCGAATGGCTCTTCGTTCACAACTTGCAGAAAATCCCCAGGTTCAAGAGCGAACCCACAGTGAAAGAAATTGGTGACGCGAATACGTTGGAGTCGATTCACCAGCGGGCAAAGCAAAAACGAAAACTCCTAAAGGACACACGTTTGTTTGGCGTTTGGGACAAGCAACAGGATATCGGTTGGGTTCGAAGCATTCCGCGAGGCAAAGCGGCGTGGGTCTCGGATCTTTACGTCTACGAAAGCCATCGCGGAATGGGCTATGGACGAGCCTTGATGACCAAGTTGCTCAGCGAGGATCGAAAGCAAGGCCTGGAGCAAAGCGTACTTCTAGCAAGCTCCGATGGAGCACGGCTCTATCCACATTTGGGATACGAGAGAATCGGGGTTCTGCAGATGTTCTGTCCGCTTAAGAGGGGCGGCCAATAAATCAAATGCAGTTTTCATTGCGAACGTTGATGTTGATGATGCTAGTGCTGGGAACCGCACCGCTTTGGTGGGAGCATTTCTTGATCCCGTTTTTCCTCATCTTGGCGGTCTGTATTGGGATGTCCGTACATGCTTTCGGCGAAAGCTCGAGGGACTACTAATGCTTTGTCCACATTAGATTTTTGGTACGACGGACTTCCCGTCCGTCGACAAAGGTTGGCACTGACGGACTAGAAGTCCGTCGTACACTTTCAACTCAACCCGCATTTCTAAGTTGGACAAAGCACTAGCCGTCACGCCGGCCTTGGTTGGCCAGTACAAACTGCAAAACGTAATACGCCAACGTCGCGACCGATTGCAGCGTCGCCGCGACATAGGTCATGGCAGCTGCGGTTAAGACGCTGCTCACCTGCGAGAGTTCTTGGTTGTTGATGATGCCAAGCGACACTAACTCCGTTTTTGCACGCGAACTCGCATTGAATTCAACGGGCAGGTTAATGATCTGAAAAACGACTGTTGCCGAAAATGCGAGAACAAACAGAATCATGGCGATCGGTGAAAAACGGCCAAGCCCAACGGCCCCCAGTCCCATTGCAGCGAACAAAAACACCATACTGAGTGAGCTGCCGAATCCAGCCACTGGTACGGCCAAGTTTCGAATGACGAGCGGCGCGTATTGTTTTGCATCCTGCATCGCATGTCCAACTTCGTGAGCGGCGATCCCCACCGAGGCTAGCGAGTAGCCTTGATAAACTTCTGGGCTCAGCCGAACCACCTTGGCGGATGGGTCATAGTGGTCGGAAAGATGTCCATGGGACTGTTCGATCGGAACGTTTTGCAGACCATTTGCGTCCAAGATGCGGCGGGCCGCCATCGCACCGTTCATCCTGGCTGGGATTTGGCTGGTGCGTTGGTACGCGGAACGAATCATCCACTGCGCCCCAAGGGCGAGCAGCATGGTGGGTACTACAAACAACAAATAAAGCATCATGGATTCGGTCCCTTATCAAATGCAATTGGCAGTTAGCGAGTCGAACGACTCTTCGACCCGCATTTTCTGTGCCACTGCCAAAACCGATTCCTAACAAAACCGATTACTTTTTCTCTTTATCCGATTCCTTCAGTTCACCGCAGTCTTTGATGAGAATTTTCACTTTGGTGGCTCCGGATCGGCTTCCGAGGCCCTCTACCTTAGTCACAACATCCATACCCTCGATGACTCGACCAAAGATCACGTGCTTGCCGTTCAGCCAATCGGTTGGAACGGTCGTGATGAAAAACTGAGAGCCGTTGGTGTTGGGACCTGCATTGGCCATGCTCAACAAGCCCGGCATGTCATGCTGAAACTTGAACGCCTCGTCCTTGAATTTTTCGCCGTAAATGCTTTCGCCACCGGTGCCGTTACCGCGAGTGAAGTCGCCACCCTGCAACATGAACTGAGGAATGACTCGGTGAAAAACGCTTTCTTTGTAGTGCAGCGGCTTGCCCGATTCGCCTTTGCCTTTTTCGCCGGTGCACAGGCAACGGAAGTTTTCAACCGTTTTTGGTACGTCATCACCGAACAAACCCATCACGATTCGTCCAGCATCTTTGCCGTCTATAGAGATATCGAAGTAAACTTTAGTGGTAACTTTACCGTCTTTTGGGGAATCAGCTGCAAGAGCCATGGTAACCAACGCGAGTAAGCAGGGAAGGAAAAACAAACGGGACATTCGAAAACTCCAACATGAATTAAACAAACAAACGTCTGACTAAGCGGACATTCATCCGATGCCCGAGACACGATTCGTTAGAGTATACAGTAAGGTTACCGCCTGGGCAGGGAGTCATTGCTCAATGCATCGCACCAGCGAAACTGCGCAGCTTCATTGATAGCAATGAAATAGTTGGCCAACACGCTTCGTTCTAAAGATTTCCACAGGGGATTCTCGATGGGTAAACGCATCATCAGTCGCCGCAGTTTGCTCGCTGCCGGTGGAGCCGGAGTACTCGGACTAACAGCTGAAAACACAATTCCATGGTCACGGGGTTACGCAGCCCAAGTCGGCGGTTCTGCGGCCCCGACCAAAATTGCAGCAATGAATCGTTTTCCACGCATGGTTCAGGAGTGGCTGGTCGCTCAGGTGCGCGAAGCGGAGAATCGTGGAAACATCCTGCGATCTGCTTTGCAAACGAAACAGGACGCTCTGGACTACGTTGCGTCGTGCCGAGAACGCATCAAAAGATGCTTTGGTCCATTTCCTGAAAAGACGCCGCTCAACGCACGCACCACTCGCGTTATCGAACGGGACACCTATCGCATTGAAAACGTGATCTTTGAAAGCCGTCCCGGCTTTTTCGTAACGGCGAATCTTTACATTCCCAAAGGCAGAACAACACCGATGCCCGGAGTCGTTGGCACTTGCGGCCATTCGCTCAACGGCAAAGCCCAAGAAGCCTATCAGTCGTTTGCCCAAGGACTGGCCCGATTGGGCTACGTCGTCTTGATCTTTGATCCAGTCGGTCAAGGCGAGCGATTCCAATACTTAACCCCAGACTTGAAATCGCGATACAAAGGGGGAGTTGGCGAACATATCCACATGGGCAACCAACAAGTGCTCATCGGTGAATCTCTTTGTAGTTGGTTTGCTTGGGATGGCATTCGAGCCCTTGACTATCTATTGACTCGGGACGAAGTAGATCCAAATCACATTGGAGTGACTGGCAACTCCGGTGGCGGGACACAAACCGCTTGGCTGTGCGGTGTCGAACCGCGATGGACCATGGCCGCACCCGCTTGCTTTATCACGACCTTTCGTCGCAACGCCGAAAACGAACTTCCTGCGGACACGGAACAATGTCCGCCTCGCGTATTGTCATTGGGCCTGGACCACTCCGATTTCCTAGCAGCACTCGCCCCCAAGCCTATCGTCATTCTCGCCAAGGAGCGGGACTATTTTGATGTCCGAGGTGCCACCGAAGCGTTTCATCGACTCAAGAAACTCTACACACTCCTCGGTAAGCCAGACAACATCGAACTCTTTATCGGTCCAACGTACCACGGTTACTCCCAGGAAAACCGTGAAGCCATGTACCAATTCTTCCACAAGCAAACCGGACTTTCATCCGTTCAAACAGAACCGACCCTCGTTATCGAAAAGGACGAGACACTGTGGTGCACACCGCGCGGCACGATTAGCGATTTAGGGACGCGAACCGTTTTTTCGATGACTCGCGAAGTATCGCAATCGCTCGCGCTCGCCCGCGGTACGATGCGCGGTGATACATTAAAGCAAGCAGTAAAAGATTCGCTCCAATTGCCAGCCAGCGATCCAAAGATTCCCGAGTACCGAATACTCCGTGGTATGGGAAACCGTAAGGTTCCATCGAAAGGCAGTTGCACCTATGCGGTGGAGACTGAGCCAGGGATCCATGCCATCGTGACTCGTTTGTTCGATGAACCGTTGATGTCGCGCCCACCGCGCGGCCAAAGCCGAGCGATTCTCTACGTTTCCCATCGGTCAGCGGACGTCGAGCTTCGTGAGGAATCGTTGATCGAGCAGCTTCGTAAATCCGATGCAGATGCCGCGTTCTACGCATGCGATGTGCGGGGCATAGGCGATTCGCAACCGGATACGTGCGGTGCCAATACGTTTCTTGATCCGTACGGCAGCGACTACTTTTACGCAGCTCATGGGCTCATGCTGGACAGACCGGTTTTGGGACAACGCACGTTGGATGTGCTCAGAGCGGTCGATTGGCTTGTCGATCAAGGTCACACCGAGATCCATTTGGCAGGCAAAGGTTGGGGGGCTCTCGCTGCCGCTTTTGCTGCCCTGATGAGCAATACAGTCAAGCAAGTGACGCTCAAGAACGCATTGCGGTCGTTCACCGAACTGGCAGAAGCGGAAGACTACCATTGGCCTTTCGCCGCATTGTTGCCTGGGGCCCTGAAGAGCTTCGATCTGCCAGATGTCTTTCAAGACCTACAATCGAAAGGGCTCAAAAACATTGAGCCGTGGGGCGAGGCCGACGGATCCTCGTAACGTAGCGATTTATCGCTACGTACTCTCATCGCTAGCTTTTCCATCAGTCGCTCCGGCGGATGCAGTGCCCGTTGGGCCACTGAACTCTGAGAAGCAGCCCGTTACTACGCAGCGCCGCCAAAGAGACGAAGTTTTGGTGCCTGTACCATCACAGCACGCTCCATTGGTTTGACCGGCATGTTTGCTAGCGCCGCCGTGGCGCATTCCAGGTCGTTCTTCAATTCCTTGGTTTGATCGTTTGTCCATCGATTTGCTCCCCAGCCAGCCAATAGAACTTGTTCACCTGGCCCAGCACTTCGGATTGCCAGCTCGATGGCTGTTTCGCGATTCGGTACGATTTGAATAGAAGCTGGATACTCGCATCCGTCGAGGACCTGCCACATTGCCTTTTGTCCACTGCGTGTCGATTGTCGGCTTTGAGTGAGAATCACTCGCGTGGCCGACCGTTCCAAAACACGTCCGTAAGCCGCCAGCTGTTCTGCTGTCGCGGCCTCGGGTACTTCTGCAACGCAAACAATGGGCGTTCCATGCTTGGACAACGCATGCATGGCTACGGCTAATCGGTCGGCTTGATCGGCGCTGTCGATCGTAACAGGACAATGCACCGAACTCGGAACACGCTGCATGCGTCCCGGGATTTTATGCAGTCGTTCGATTCCTTGTACGATCTCGTACAACTCAAGACCAAAAGCGTAGCCAACCGCAGCGGCTCCGAGCATATGCCGAGCATTGTGATCTCCCAGCAGGAGGCTCGTCAGTGGCATGACGCAATTGCCCGCTGAAACCATAAGCGACTGTTCGCCAGGCAAGCTGTTCATTCGCTTGCCACGGACGTCGGCGACCGCATCGAGCCCGTATCCGATGGAGTGCGGCTGATGACGATCGATCCAGCGATTGAGTCTCGCGTCATCGGCATTGTAGACCACGATGCCATGTTGTTTCAGTTGGCCTACGATTCGATGCATCGCGTGCTCGACACCGCGAGCTTGCAGGGAATCGATGCGTTGTGATTTTCTAAGTCCCGTAAACAAGAGGACGTCAAACTCCATCCCGCTGGCTGCATGCGAGCGCAACATATCGTCCGTCAACTCGATCACGGCAGCTGGCGATTGGTTCTTTGCGCTTGTGGCGAGCCAATCTGCAAGTTGATTTGCGTCTGCGTTGGAATGGGCCGCCAATCCCGCTTCTTGACCGTCGCTTGCTCCAAGCGAAGTGTAATAAGCAACTCGATTGCCAATTTTCTTTAGCATCGAAGCGACCAGCAGTGCAGCTGTCGTTTTCCCGTGCGTACCGACAATGGCGATAGTAAGCATCTTTTCGCTTGGCTTGCCAGCGAGCGCATGACAAAGTCGAGCATACGCTTCACGCACATCTGGAACGATGCACTGTGGGACACTCGATGGCAAGAATTGCTCGGTGAGAATGGCTTTCGCGCCACAGTTGATGGCATCAATCGTATCGCGAGCGGCATCCGATTCGGCGTCCAAGCCAATGGCAAAGACGCAGTCCTTGACCGTGCTATCGATGCTGGAAAGACAAGCTTCGCATCGGATATCGTCGGCCCCGACGATTTGAGCCGATGGGAAAAGTTGACGAAGCGAAACGGACGAATGAGAATTGCGCGACATGCCTGTGGCCTCCTTGCCATTTTTGATTGTGTTGTCTGTGGATCATCCTGATCCAAGATTCGACTTGCGGGCTAACGTCACTGGGAGACATCCACCTGCAATCAACTCCCTAACAACGTGTCCCAAACCAGGGGTCCCCGTCAAGTCGAAAAAACAACAAAAACACTGGTGTTTTGCTAGCAATGCAATAACGGGATGCATTCGCAATGCGATTGCAGCTATGCCCGCCGCCCAAACCTAGGGTAACGAGGAGAGCGATATGCCGGCCTGCGAGGGATTGCGAAATCCTCCCGCGCTCGAGCTTCGGTTTAGAATTCCGTTTCTCAAAAAGTGTTTGCCAGCCGAGTTCTTTGGCTAGTCCGAACAATGGTTGCGAACCATACGATCGCGGCGGCATTTATCGTTACATGCGACAGAGCTTGACAGCGAAAAAAACAATTTGCTTGCGGAGGGCTAGTTTCACGTTGTAGGATTAGTTGTATCAAGGCAACGTGATGGGGTGCCTACGGTAACTCTTTCCTCTTCCTGGCTTTTTCGAAATTTGAGGAGTTCTGATCGTGATTCACTATTCGTGTGACAGATGCAAACGCGAAATCGATGGTTCGACCGATTTAAGATACACGGTTACCATCGAAATCGAGGCAGCGCTAGATGGCCCAGATCATGAGCTGGTCGATGATCCTGATCATCTTGATGATATCCAGGATATGTTAGATTCAGCCGACGACTTGTGCAGTTCGGTATTTGATGACGAAGTCTACCAGCGGAAGCAGTTTGATCTCTGCAAAGACTGCTTCCGGCAGTACATCA
>JANMNR010000631.1:0-2094 GCA_031368325.1 Pirellula sp. | reverse complement strand
AGTGTCCGATAAATCCGCTGCCGATCTCGCGGCATCCACTCCACGCGCATCTAGCTCGTCGCAACGTATTGACTCCCAATTGGCTGAGACCATCGGATCGGTCGATAACGCACCGACCCTCTGCATGAAGCACGATCAGCTCACCATCGACGGCTACTCTCGAGCTGCTGTCCAGACTTACTGGCGTATCGCCGAGCTCAAACTCGGCTTCGATCTAGGAGCACAGCCATGGGATTTCATGGCCATCCCACGCTTCATGGTATCGCATGCCCACATCGATCATATTGCCGCGCTTCCAGCATACGTAGCGCGACGACGCATGATGAAGATGGAACGGCCATCGATCTACTTGCCTGAATCCGCAGTCTCAACGGTCGGTGCCCTCCTGCAATGTGTGTCTCGCTTGGACCGGGGCAAACTGCCATGCGACTTGATTCCACTCACCGCCAATCAAGAGATCGAACTATCGAGAGAACTGGTCGTGACGACGAGCGCTACCCGGCACTCGATTCCGTCGCTCGGCTTTATCGTATGGGACAGACGCAAAAAACTGCGTCCTGAGTTTGCCCATCTGTCCGGCGATCAGATTCGCGATATCAAACTTTCGGGTACCGATGTCACACACGAAGTCCGCATCCCCCTCATTGCCTATACCGGGGACACGGCACCAGAGGGGTTGGACGATTGCCCCGATATGTATCGCGCCAAGATCTTGATCACGGAGATGACATTTGTCGCACCGGACCATCGCAAAGAGAAAATTCACAAACACGGTCATACGCATTTGGATGATATTGTCGCTCGCCGAAATGATTTCAAAAACGAAGTAGTCATCTGCGGGCACTTCAGCACGCGTTACAATGATGCTCAGATCAGACGATGGGTGAACAAGGCATTGCCTGATTATCTAGACGGACGATTGAAACTGTGGCTATAAACTCACGTTGAAGGCGGGCTAAGGTTGAATTGCCTTGCCCGGGTGAAGCCACCAATTGGGTACAAACGCTGGCATTTTTAGGCTTTGTTATTCTTCGTTGTCATGCGAGCCCAAGCGTCCTTGAGTGAAACGATTCGGTTAAAGACAGGTTTGCCAGGCTTGGAGTCGATAGCGTCCGCGCAGTAATAACCATTTCGTTCAAATTGAACTGCAGCGCCAGCGGGTTGCTTTGCCACCTCGGGCTCAACCATCGCTTGAACAATCCGAATACTATCTGGATTGATGTTGTCGAGGAATGTCTTTCCTGGCGGCGCATCCTCAGGATTCTCACTCAAAAAGAGGCGGTCATATAGCCGGACTTCGACCTCAGCCGATTCGGTTGCCGAAACCCAATGGATGGTCCCCTTGACCTTGCGTTCGATTGCACTCGGCGAACCGCTCTTGGTCGTTGGATCAAACGTGCATCGCAGTTCAACGATGTTGCCGTCCGCGTCCTTGACGACTTCGTTGCATTGGATGACATACCCATAACGCAATCGAACTTCGCCTGCAGGTTTTAGTCGGAAGAACTTGGATGGAGGATTCTCCATAAAGTCCTCGCGTTCAATATAAAGTTCGCGAGTGAAGGGGATTTGACGTGTGCCTCCATTTGGGTCTTCGGGGTTGTTGACCGCGTCCATCCACTCCGTTTGACCCTCTGAATAGTTTGTAAGGACAACCTTGATGGGATCGAGCACTGCCATGAATCGCGGCGCAACAGTGTTCAGGTGTTCACGAACACTACCCTCGAGAACCACAACATCAATGGTGCTACTGAATCGTGCCACGCCAATTCGATCGCAGAAAATGCGAAGACTTTCCGGCGTGTAGCCTCGTCGACGCAGTCCGCTGATGGTTGGCATCCGTGGATCGTCCCAACCAGAAACATGTTTTTCTTGGACGAGTTGCAGCAGCTTTCGCTTGCTCATGACCGTGTAGGTCAGATTCATCCTCGCGAACTCCATTTGGCGAGGATGGTAGATACGCAGTGTTTTGCAGAACCAATCGTAAAGTGGTCGATGATCCTCAAACTCAAGCGTGCAGATTGAGTGGGTGATTCCCTCGATCGAATCGCTTTGCCCATGCGCCCAATCGTACATCGGATAGATACACCATGC
>JANMNR010000609.1:0-15356 GCA_031368325.1 Pirellula sp. | reverse complement strand
TAACGCGTTCCTCAGACAAATCGTCAATCATGTGCGGCGCTGTTTCGTGTTCTAGAGTTTCTGACGACCGCTTAGAGCATCTGCCAAGATTTCTTTGTTCGTAAACTCAAGAACACTTCCGCTGGTAACGCCGCGAGCGAGTCGAGTCAGCTGGATTGGAAACTCATCTAACTGATTGGAAATGAACAGGGCGGTTCCGTCTCCCTCCACATTCGGATTTGTAGCCATGATCGCTTCGGAGAAATTGCCGTTGCGAACCCGTTCGACCAAAGCGTCGATAGTAAGTTGATCCGGGCCAACTCCCTCTAGCGGTGCGATCCTTCCCAACAGAACGTGATAAAGACCACGAAACACCCCGGACTGTTCTAACGCGATCAGGTCGCGTGGTTGCTCCACGATGCACAGTAGCGACGTGTCTCTGCGCGCGTCCATGCATATACCGCACAGTTCTCCCTCGGCGAGATTGTAACAGACCGAACAATATCGAACGTTTTCTCGAACGCGACGAATGGCGTCCGAGAGGGCGAACGCCTCCGTTTCATGGACTCGCAACAGGTGGTAGGCCAAACGCTCGGCCGTCTTGCGACCAATACCGGGTAATCGGCCTAGCTGGTCGATTAATTCGGTTACGGATTGGGATATCTCGCTCATGTGGCCACTAGTTCTCCTTGGTATCTGTCGAGGCTGTTGATAACATATCACAAGCGGTTTTGATCGCTAAGTTGATTTCACTTGATCCCTCGCTTTTCCCTGGTTGCCATGTCCGTCCTGTTGCAGATTAGAAACGCCTCGAAGCATTACGGTGACCAAATTTTGATGGAAGATGCCGAATGCACCATCATGAGTGACACAAAAGTGGGGTTCGTAGGCAGGAACGGGGCCGGCAAATCCACTTTGTTGCGGTGCATCCTTGGAGACGAAGAGCTCGACACTGGACAAATCATCAAGCATCCAAAACTCAATATTGGATACCTTCGCCAGCATGATCCGTTTCTACCCGGCGAAACTTCACTTGAATTTATGATGCGTGACAGCGGCCAGCCTGATTGGAAGTGTGGCGAGGTTGGTGGCCAATTCGAGTTAAAGGGAAAGTACCTGGATGGCCCGGTGGGCGAACTTTCCGGAGGTTGGCAGACTCGAGTCAAGCTGGCAGCATTACTGCTACATGAACCCAATTTATTGCTTCTCGACGAACCTACGAACTTTTTGGATTTGCGCACGCAAATTTTGCTCGAACACTTTCTTCGAGATTTTCATGAGGCTTGTTTGATTGTTTCCCACGACCGGGCTTTTTTGACAGCCACTTGCGACATTACTCTGGACTTGTCGCTCGGCAAGCTGACGATGTACCCAGGCAAAATCGATGACTTTCTGGTGTACCAGCAGGAGCTCAGTGAGCACGATCAACGAGTGAACAGCGCCAACGAAGCCAAACGCAAACAGCTTCAAGAGTTCATTGACAAGAACCGCGCCCGCGCGAGCACCGCAACGCGAGCGAAGTCAAAAGAGAAAATGTTGGGTAAGTTGGAGTTTCGAGAGGTGCAAGGCGAGCAAGCTCGTGCAACCGTCCGTGCACCCATGGTTGAGCCACGCAAAGGGCCGGCGGTCCGATGTAAAGATCTGACGATTGGCTATGGGGACCATGCCATTGCAAAAGGCATCGATCTGGAAATCGAACATGGCTCGCGGGCAGCAATTGTCGGCGACAATGGTCAGGGGAAAACGACTTTATTGAGAACGCTTGTGCAATCGCTTCCAGCCTTGCACGGAGAGGTCAAATGGGGGTTCGGGTGCGAAATTGGGACCTACGCGCAACACGTTTACAGTAGTTTGCCCGAACGCAAGACGGTGCTTGAGTACCTGGAGTACGAAGCGATCCCTGGAACTAAGAATCAGACGATACTCGATGTTGCAGGCGCCATGTTATTTCGTGGCAGTGCAGTCAAGAAGAAGATCCCAGTGTTGAGCGGTGGTGAGCGAGCCAGATTATGTATGGCTGCTCTGCTGCTCAGCAAATGCAATATTCTGGTCCTGGACGAACCCGGTAATCACTTGGACGTGGAAACGGTCGAAGCCTTAGCCAATGCGCTGATCGAATATAAGGGTACGGTTATATTCACCTCCCACGACCGCCACTTTATGAAACGCGTGGCCTCGAGCATTATCGAAGTCAAAGACGGTACTGTGGTCAACTATCGAGGAGACTACGACTCCTATCTCTACATGGTCAACAAGGAAATCGACAGTGTGGAGAGCGAACGAAAAGGCGGAAGCCCAAAAGCGATCGAAAAGCCGACGGCGAAACCGAAAGCCCCACCCCCGCCAAAAGACCGCGGCCACACCTCGTTAGCATCACCCAATAAGAAGGGAAATGGTCCAGGGAAGAACTTCGTGGAGGACGATCGTTCCGTAAAACGGGAAGTTGGGCAACTCGAAAAGACAATTGCCAAACTCGATGCGCAAAAGAAGCAGCTAAACGACCAACTGATGCAATCGACCGAAGCGATTTCGGCCATGAAGCTTCACGAAGAACTCACGAAAGTCTCCACCGAGCTTGAAACTGCCGAAATGCGTTGGGCTGAATTGCAGGAACAAATGGAGGCATTTGACGGGAAGTAAACCGCTTGGCTACTCGGGCTTCAAAGTGACCTAACACGAGTCGCGAGAGCGCGGTCTGCAGGAATCAAACGCTGGCGTCCAAGTCGCGGTTGCTGGAGCTTCTAGCCGGCCGCCCGACTTCATAGGATTCAAATGTCTTATCTCCCGCTCAGATTTGAAAAAATTATGGAACTTTTTTCGGTAATGCCCTATTGACGGGCGATTGGCGGCGAATCGAGCTTTTTTTGCATTTTATAGGCGTGAACCTAACCTGAAAATCACGATTTTGGTATTGACGACTGCTCACACACCGACCGCACTGTATCAATTCTGTTGACACGGGAAAAACCTGCGGGTTTAATAAGTATCGTACATCAACACACTCTCCCTCAAAATTTCCTCCGATATCACAAACTGTTTACGTTTTTTGTTTTTTGTTTTTTCATGACCTAAGGGTGTTTCATTATGAAGAAAAGCATTGGGAAACGAGGGTTCACGCTAGTTGAACTGCTCGTGGTTATTGCAATCATTGGTATTTTGGTCGGCTTATTGCTACCTGCAGTCCAGGCGGCTCGCGAAGCAGCCCGTAGGATGCAGTGCTCGAACAACGTCAAGCAACTCGGCTTGGCAGCACACAATTTTGAGTCGGCCTTTAAGCGATTTCCTCCTGGCTACCTCGGGATCAACCGAATTGGTGGCGCAGGTCTTCCGCAACAAGACTGGGGTACGAACTCAGGCGTTAGCCATTTGGTCTACATGCTTCCGTACATGGAGCAGTCGGCGATTTATGACATGTTCGCAGGCGATATTGACCTGAACCCAGACATCGACGGCGTTGGCGTGCCAAGCGCTCAAGCGAACAGGTACAACATTTGGTGGACTAATAACAGGCCTTGGACTGGTGGAAATTTCAGAATCGGTTCACTGCTTTGTCCTTCCGATGATGCGTACGCCGGAACGCGATTCACCATCATTCTCATGCATAGCTGGGCTTCTGGTGGCATTGGCGCTGCCCCAGCAACATCGCAATGGACTGTAACCCCACAGGACGCAGCATTCCAGGTTACACTTGGAAAGACAAATTACGTTGGGGTTGCTGGTCGCCGTGGTCGAACCGGGACCACTTTCGTAACACCGTCGACCGATCCGGTTCCAGGCGTACGATACGATGCACTTCAAGGGATTTTCACCCAGCGAAGCAAGACGAAGATTGGACAAATCACTGATGGTACAACGAACACCTTGATGTTTTCCGAAGTTACCGGTGATTTCGACGATCCATGCCGACCATCGGGACGCTTTCAATCCTTCTCGTTCGCGTCCGCTGCTGGCGGGATCACCCACTGGATGCAAGGTACCGGCGCCACTGGTACTCCTCTCCCTTGGCAAAACAACGTTCGTTGCAAGTCGGGCTTCCGTTTTTCGAGCTTCCACTCCGGTGGGATCATCAATTCCGCATTGGCTGACGGGTCAGTACGTGGCATGTCCATCACAACAGATTATGCCACATGGCTCCTGCTCGGAAGCATGGCGGACGGTCTTATCTCCCAAGTTCCAGAATAGAACAAGGATTAGTTAATGAGAAATTTGATTTTGGTGTTGGCTCTCGGAAGCGGTCTCGTTGCGTTTCAAGGTTGTGGTAGCGATACCAAGGCCACGAAGCCTGAAGTGATCCCTGCGGCCCCTGGCTCGATACCATCGAACACCGGGACTGGCGGTGCCCAATCTGGCTCCTCTGGTAGCGTTTCAGCTCCACAGTAGTTGTTGAACAGCTTCGTTTTGGAAAGGGTGCTCGATTGAGCACCCTTTCTTTTTTGGTATTGGCATTTTTGGAAAGGTAGTTGTGATGTCCGATTTACACACGGGTGCAAACTCAAAAAAACAAGGCACTTCGGTTAAGTTCTTAGCAGTTGTTTTAGGATTGGCCGTACTTGTTTTCGTTGGTGCTTTTGGGTCCATTTTTTTGAAGGAGATTTGGGAGCGGGCTGCGGATGCAAAAAAAGTGACGGCGCCAGAGTTAGATGGCTCAAGACCGGGTGTTCCAGGCGTCAGCGGAGGGAGCAGTTCTGGATCAGCTTCCAGCAACCCTCAGAAGGAAGAGGTCCCTGCCGAGGCCAAACCAGACGAGGCCAAATCAGACGACACGAAACCAGAGGAAGAAACGCCTTCAAGCGAGAAACCCTAGAAATCCCCGTGGGCTTCAATTCAGCTCTATCCAAGCTCTATGGATGGAGCATCAGGCTATTCGCACGGCAATGGGTTAATCGCGGCATAGCCTGGCGGCAGTAGAGACGCGCACCAATAGCACTCCGCATCGCATGACGCCAAGCCCCGCCAACATAACCACTCCCGATTCAATGATGCGAGGACTGCTGATGTCGTTTAGGAATACCAGCCCTATTCGAATCATATAGAGCGACACCAGAACCAACAGCCAACCGGCAATTTCTCTTGCCCAAAAAAACATTATGGCAACTCCTTCTTAAGAGACTCAATTTCTGTGTTAGACAGATGCAATTTCGATTTGTCCCTGTCGCTTATCGGCTTACGTTCTCTTTGCGGTGAGCGAAGTCCGTTTTTCACCGCTTTCAGCCGTACTCGTTCAACTAAATTCAAGTCTCGAAAGTTTGCAATGAGATGCTGAGAACGTAGATAAAGTCTGGCCTGTGATGAAGTGATTTGACGCCAAGCGTTCTCGCGAGCCAAGACCAGCAAGCTGATCATCAATACCAAAATTAACGAACCGGGCCAAACCGCTTGCCCATGTTCGCGCGACCATTGCAACCAACTGTTGGATTGTCGCCCGATCGGAATAATATTTAACAAGTAAACACCTAAAACCACCGACATCACCATCTGCAAAGCGCGAATGGCAAAGCCTGAACCAAAGATGATGCGGATTTGCCGCGAGTTCATCGTTCCAGTCGGGCTATCCGTGTGCTCAGGTTGAGCAGCACCTAAGAAGAGCCGTACAAAGCAATCCGTTACAAATCGATGCACCTGCGGCAGATTCATCGCAAAGACGATTACACAACAGGCCAAAAGTACGAAAAAAAAGGCAGAGGGTGTCTGTTCAGGCGGCTGACGACTTGGCTCCAGGACAAAAAGACAGACTTGAAGCGCTACCAGCGACAGCCATCCCAAACGCAGCACGATTCCAAACATGATCAGTGCAATCAATGCAATCCGAAGCAAGACGCCCATGCCATCCGCAACGCCAAGCATCGACTCTAAACACAAGCCGATAGCCAAGAGCTGCAGTGCGGCGCCCAAGGCTCGAAGAACGCGGGACTGGGATCCAATCGCATCGGACGCATTAAGATCGGCTTCGTTGCGATCTGGAAGCTTCATCAAGCTCATCGCTAAGCTCCTTGAAATCGGCTTCGTCCGGACTTCGCCGCATCGAGTTCCGACATGATCAAGCGGATCGCGTTCTTTTCGCCCGAAAGCGACACCGAAGCTCCGCAGCGGTGGATCTCGCGTTGCAATTGCTCCAGCTGAATCTGAAGCCTGGCTTGTTCGGCTACCAACAGCAACTCTTGCGCAGACCAGTTGCCAGCAAAGTCAGCGGAAACGTTTCGGCTTGGTCGCAGAAACGTCGAGGTCGGGCAAACAAAGGAGACGCGATGGTGCTTTGCAATCGCCAACTTCACTGATGGCAAAAGGAACTCCAATATGCCCACGCAGTTCAGAAGATCCGACATGACAACAATCACTTCGTTGTCTCGCGCGTGGCCGACCACCGATAGAATGGAGTTGGATAGTTGCTTCATCCGCTGGAAGGGTTCACGATCGCGACGCTCCGATGGAGAAACAACTGGTGCAATCCACGGTATGCCAGAGCGGTTAAGCAGTTCCTGGATTCTCCCTGCGATAGCCATGTCATCTTGGATCATCGAGACTTGCTCTCGCGTTGAAAGACCATAAATTTCTGACAACGCACCCGCAACCAAAAACCGTTGTCTTCGTCGCGCCCGGGCGCCGGGAAACAAGGGAAACAAGGATGCTGGAATCTGATTGACTTTGAAGTCCAATAGTTCTGGATATCGCTGGCTAAGAAGGCCCCAGACTGCGTCCATCATTCGCTGGCTCATTTGGCTTGACGGGGGATTAGGATTGACGGAAAAATCACTCAAAGCCCTCAATAATACCTGGAATCCTTTTTCTCCTGCCATCGGCGGCAATCTTTGCAAGCCGCGTTCGTCGAAAAGAATTCCACCCACCGGATCACCTACGTTGGTTGCCATGCGTCCAATACTAGCGGCCACATATGTCATTTGGTCCAACAATCGAAACCCGAAGCCGCCGACGCGGCTAATGCTCGATCCGTCAACAATCAGTTGGACACGAGCAGGGACCTCTGATTCATATTGCCGGGTCATCCACTGGTCCCGCTTGGCAGAAATCTTCCAGGCGATCGCCTTAAATGGATCGCCCGTCACGTATTCTCTCAATTCAAGTAACTCCGAGCCCATTCCAGACCGGTGCAGTCGATGGACGCCGTGTCGTGGAATGACGTTCGATTTTTTCATTAGGGAACGGTATTCCCCTGCATCCACGAAGGATGGCAGTGCCCGACACACTTGCTCGCACGCCACAAACATCTCACTTCGAAAGAGTGCGTGCGTGCTTTGAAGAGTGAGCCTGAAACCAGGAAAGACCACGCTGCCAGCCGCCCGTACTCTTGCTGTGTAGCCCCAACTGACTTCCGACCCAAGCCCCAACCGGACCTGACTGGGAGCAGTTACATCAGCCCCCTCTAGGAAACTGGTCCACTTTCGAACAATCCAGGATTTGGACCATCGCGTTGGTTGGAAACCAAATCTGCTCGAGTTCTTATCGTTTGCAAGGGACGCCAACTCCAAATTCTCTGGCACAACATCGAGCACATCGAGGGTCACACCAAACAAAGCAATTTTATTTGCCAGCCTGCACTGCACGTGGACCATTCGGTCGGCCCATAGCGTCCGGATTTGCTCTGCATCGCCGTTGAGCATCCGAATTGGTTTCAAAGTTGGGATCTGAAATCGCAAATGCCAATAAAACAAAAACCATTCGGAGAGAACCCAAACCAGGGAGGCCAGAGACAGCAAGCTAAGAGCCGTTTGTCCACGCGCGAGACCGGCTACGAGCCCAATCAAGCCGGCGACGACGAACATTTGAGCCCGACTTGTCATGCTTTTTTGTCCGCTAGGACCGGGACGCGTTGGACCACTTGTAGTATCACCGCCTCGACGGTCCGCCCATCCATCTCTGATTCAGGACGCATGATGAGCCGATGCCCTAGCACCGGCCGACAAATCGATTGCACGTCGTCGTGCGTTACAAACTCGCGTCCCTTGAGCAACGCATACGCTCGAGAGGCTTTCATCAAATTAATTGCCGCCCTGGGACTTGCCCCAAGCAGCAGATCGTTATGCTGACGGCTTTCACGCACAATATCGATGATGTAACTCTTTAGCTCATCGGAACAAAAGACCAAGTCGAGTTGGGACTGGATGCCAATGATCTCCTCTGAGGTGCTAATCGCAGTGAGCTTTGGTATCGGCTTGCTGTGCAAATCCAACATCGCAACCTCATCAGCTCGGCCTGGGTATCCAACTTTGATTCGGAACAGAAAGCGGTCCAGTTGTGCTTCTGGAAGTCGATAAACGCCCTCCTGTTCGATTGGGTTTTGAGTTGCAAGCACCATGAAGGGAAGGGGTAATGCCAGGGTCGTTCCATCAATTGTAACTTGACGTTCTTGCATGGCCTCAAGCAACGAAGACTGCGTCCTCGCGGGTGCGCGGTTTAATTCATCGGCAAGCAAAAGCTGGCAAAAAACCGGACCTTTTCGCAACACGAAATTGCTGGTGTTGCGATCCAGGATTTGTATTCCTGTTACGTCGGACGGCAAAAGATCTGGCGTAAACTGGATACGTTCAAATTGGATTCCAAGAATGGTTGCGAACGTGCGACAGAGTGTCGTTTTCGCGGTTCCAGGAACTCCCTCGAGGAGCACATGGCCGCCAGCAAACAATGCGACCAACAATTGGTCTGTCACTTCATCAAGTCCGACGACAACCTGCTGCATTAGCTCCTGAGTTCGACTGCGAAGTTGATTTACTCGTAAGGCAATTTGGTTGGCTGTGGGCACGAATCAGTTTTCTGGTTCTGAAGGAAATGAGGGCGTTGTATTGCGACGATGCTTATTCTACGTTGCTCCATCGATTTTAGGGGGTCGCAAAGCCTGCCGTAATTCATGAATTGTTTTTCCGAGCTTCAAAAACTCACGTTCCGAAACCTTGGGAACGAGATTACTAATCTCAAACGAACGCACGTATTCCAATTTGTCGCGAAACGTTTTCTCGTTCGGTATCGAGGCTGAAAGTTGGAAATGGGTGGCTTTGGTTTTCCAGTCGCGTTCACCACTACTTCCAGAGCACTCCTTGCAAAACTCGCGAGCCAAGATGAATGCGGCGGGACCGTATTGTGAACTGCTTTGCTTGGAACCCGAGTCCATTTCGAAGGCTGAAAGGTGTGGAATGACAGGCTGCCGGGCAAGTATTGCCGGAACCCGTCGAATCAGATAAGCCAACAACAGCAGTATCAGAGCGGACGCCGCCAGTCCCAAAATCGCAAGCGCGTACGCTCGTGCATTGACGGGCCTCGGTTGATTTGCCATGGCTTCGTTGAGAATGTTTGAATCTTCGACATTCTTCAAAACATGATTCGCGATCGCAAGCTTCGTTGCGAGATCCGTTTCGGGTAAATTCTGAATTTGCGGAACAGGTGGCGAGTTGGACGGACTCCGACTTGTGGTTTGTGGCGGCGGCGGAAGAACCCTGTCTTTGTAGCTAGACAATACACGTCCGTCGGAAATAAACGTCAATTGCGTCCTTTTTCCTCGCGCCAGCACTTCGGAAACTCGAATCGCAAAGATCGCGTTGTCTCCATGCCACATCATGCCGTTGGTCAGAACACTTGTATCGGCGACGACGATCATTGTTCCGGCACTCGGCGAACTGCCACCGCCGACCGCAATCAGTGGTCGCTGGCTGCTAGCGGACGGCAGACAGTCCGGAGGCAAAGACGCTATGACATTCCATCGAAGTGGATTTACGGCCGATGTTTTGCTTGGCAATACAAGCCATGCTGTGCGATTGGAAATGATCTCCTTCACACCGATCATTGAATCGTTGGAAGCATCGATATCGCGTACTCGAATACAATCCCGGAACTCCGAATAGGCATCCTCACTCCTGGTCGAAATGACTGGTCCTGCTTTGATCTCACCGATGCCAGTCATGCTCCGCGGTTGATCCGATGCTATGAGCACGTTTCCACCTCTGCTTACATACTGCACAAGTCGGGGCCAGGTTTCGATAGGCAATCGTCTAACATCCCCAGTTATGACAACAACGGAATTCAGGGGAGAGATAAGGGAGGACTCAAGCGTTTGGAACGTCGATACACCGCGTTCTTCCAGCAGCATTTGAAAGAGCTCGCACCCGACTTGCCACTTTACCTCGGTTTGTGGCATGCTGGCTTGCGCTACAACCAAACTGCCAGCAGGCAACAGAACGAAGCAAATAAAAATAGCGACAGCCCCGTGTCGAATGGAGCTGCAACGTGTTAGATGAATGGCGATCAAGATGTCTAACCGTTGCATTGCTTCAGTGCGAGTTTCGCGTCCTCGATTTGGTCGGATGAGAGTTGATGATCCTTTGGAAAGTATCGAGCCTGTTCATAAAGGCTAGAAAGTGTTCGAATTGGGGCCGTATACTCGGGTAAGGACTGCTCAAATCTTTCGGCCACATGCCGACTTGTCCACCACATTTGGGCCGATTGAAATCTATGTTTCGTCATGGCATGGAATGCACGCACTACGTCATCGCGAGTACGAATCTCGTCAATCTTGGGGGCCATCTTTGCTTCTTCGATCTCTCGACGGGCTTGTTCTGTTCGAACCACGTGTCGTAACGCGAAAAAGCCAATCGCAATGGCAACGGCAAGCACCAACAGTCCTTGCAACACTCTTGCACTAAACGGGTTAGGCAGGGAAGACAGTTCATTCGTCGTAGATGGGGCGGACGCTGCAGGTGGCGAAGCCCTAGGTCCAGAAGATGTAGGTGCTGCCGACGACTCCGATTTGGAGATCTGCGTCCAAAAATCATTGATCGCCTTGCCCGTTTGCTTTAAACCTTTCGAAAAGGCCGAGTCCGGCTGCGGCGGTCGAGGCGGAGTTTCTGCCGGACGAGGCACGTTTTGAGACGTCTGTTGTTTCGTTGCCTGCTCGGGCTTTCTTGGCACGGTTTTTTTTGGATCCGCGTTTTTTGGATCCGCGTTTTTTCGCAGAGTTTTTACTTGCTCTTGGTTTTTTGACTCTGCCCGTTTATCGATACTGTTGGTTGGCGGCGGATTGGAAACTGGCGCTACGCGTGCTGCTTGGCCAGCACGCTGGGCATCCTCAATGAGTTTCTGAAGTGTCGGACCGAAACCTTTTCGATCCAATTCCTGTCGAATGTTTTTTGGCGATGTTGCATCCGAGACGTTTGCTTCATCCGCCTTGTTTGTCCCATTTACCTTGTTTATTCCTGCCGCACCTTGCGAATCTCGGATGCCTTCATCGCGTGAGCCGCGTGGACTTGGGCTTGTTGGCCTGCTTAACTCCTGCTTGGTACTATCGGGTGCCGACCTGGGTGGCACGATATCATTCTCTTTTTTGCGTTGAGTTGCTGGCGAACTTCGTTTTGAATCGAACGGATTGGAACTTTCGATAGGTGATGTTGGCTGCTGAACGCTTCGATCGGTTGGGGTGGGACGAGAGGGCGACGAACCAGGAGACGCAGGTCGTGACGACTTCGATCCAGGCGCCCCGCTCTCCGATGGCTTGCCTTGTTTGGAACTGCCTAAGGGTGTTCCTGGTTTGAGCGGTTCCTTGCTTGAGTCTGCCACCGGGCCCGGTGGACTCGATAGCTCAGGGGAAGATGGTAGTTCGGACTGTTGCGTTTGTTTATTCTCATACTGCTGCTGAGTGCTTCGCAGTTTTTCCATCAGGTCCGCAAAGTCCTCGCTTGACGATGGGGTGTTCGACTCAGGTCTCCCCTTCGGCCTCACAGGCTGCGATTGCTTGTTGCCCGAGTTTAAGCTTTCGTTATCGTCAGGCTTGTCTTTCGACTTCGGCAAATCGTTTTGTTTCGAGTAGCGATTATTGGAGGCGGAGTTGGATCCATCATTCTTCTCCCTTCCGTCGTTTGATTTCTTGCCTTCGTTTGAATTGGGGAGTTTCCCATTCGAGAATTGCTCTGCGAGTTCTTTCGCTTGGCGCATCAACTCCGGATTAGAGAGTGCCTTAGAAATCAAGTCCGAGGGAATCGCGTCCAAGCTATCGGCGGACAATCCATCCGGCCAGTTACCGTCAAACTGCTTCATCGCATCTTTGAGGGACTGGACCTCGGAGTCCGACAATCTCGAGGACTTTAAGTCGTTGGAATCGTCGCTTTTCTGCATCAGCCCTCTCAGCTGAGACAACAGTTTTGCCTGCTGATCCGGCTGTTCAGGATAACTCCGGACGGGTGGCAACCAGCGTTGCGACGGGGTGTCCGACAAAGGGGTATACGTGGATTGCGCTGCACAGATGCCGTTGATGCTTATCGCAAACAAGAGAAAGGTGCGAGCGACGATCCGACAAATCTGGAGACTTTGAGCCATGGCACCTATTTCCGGTTGGATGCAAGTTACAGCAACAGTGTATCCGAACTACGGGGTGAAGTTGACACGAAAGTTATTTGCTTAATTTCACAACAAAACAAGAATCTATGGGGAGATCAAGCCGCCTGGAATCCACCCTGGAACACCAAATCGCCAAACAAACCACTCAAGGGATGCATATCAACCCTAGATGCTTATCAAAGCATACGTATCTCAATCGCAGTTCTCGTGTTTTTCTGGAACGAATTAGCTATAGTATTAATCTAACTTTCTGCTTTGATGGGTAGCAATTATCTCCTGTTTTTTCATCCTATGGGAATGTGATTATGTCAAAAAAGAGACGCGGTTTTACTTTGGTCGAGTTATTGGTGGTCATTGCGATCATTGGAATTTTGGTCGGCTTGCTTTTGCCTGCGGTACAAGCGGCACGTGAGGCTGCACGAAGAATGCAGTGTTCAAACAACCTGAAGCAACTTGGACTTGCAGCACACAATTTCGAATCTTCTTACAAATACCTACCACCGGGTGAGTGGACCCGCGCTGCTACGACCGCTTCGACAACACGTCCGGCTTGGACAACGGTGGTCCTTGGCTTCTTGGAGCAATCGAATAAGTTTAACCAGTTCGACTTCAAGGTAGACGTTAACACAGATCCGAAAAACGAGCCTGCGCGGTCGCAAGACGTGCCGGCATTCGTTTGCCCGTCTGAACCCTCCAGCGCTCAATTCTCTACGTCAACCGGCGCTACGGTTGGCAGGTTGAACTACTTCGGCAGCATCGGCGGAGCAGCCGACAGTCGTCAAGCGGACGGCTTAGCAGGAATCTTCAGTGGGAACTTTAGCAACGTGGCGCTTAACGAAACCCCCAAAGGGGTAAAGTTTGGCTCAATTACGGATGGCACTAGCAATACAGCGCTTCATTCCGAAGTGATGCGAAAATTTGGAGATACTTCGGTTGTCAATTACACAACCAATCGACAATCTGGAGATATCTCAACTGGTGTTCTACTTGTCGACGGCAGAAACGACGTTGGCTGTCGAGCCGGAAGCACAGCCGGAACCAGAATTAATTACGTTGGCTTGCAGTACTATCGAGGCGGTATCAACCACACCTCCCTCTACACACACACCCTGCCTATCAATTGGAACAAGAACACCAATAATCCATTGACCCAACGATACACATGTGGGGACTCAAGTTTTAGACGCGCACACATCAATGCCGGCAGCTACCACACAGGCGGCGCAAACGCTGTTCTTTGCGATGGTTCCGTAAGATTCTTTGGCGATTCCACCGACTTCACGGTTTGGTATGCTTTGGGCACCCGGGCGAATGGAGAAGTCAACGCGATTGCTGACTAGAGCTTGTCGACGTAAAACCAAATTCAGTCTGCAGAAACTCCTGCAGACATCCCTGGCCCAAGAGAGTGAACATGAATCGTTTGATAACCTTGCTAATTTTGATTGGCGTTGTTTTTACGACTTCCGGCTGTGGAGGTTCGGGGACCCAAAAATTCGACGATTCTATGAAGCCAGCTTTGCTAGATTTTGCTCAGCTCTTAGGGTCTCTTCCGTCGGACGGAATCAAACCGCCTAAGAAACTATCAGAGTTCCTTCCTTTAGAACCGATGGCACCGATTTCTGCCGAGTTCATCAAGAACGGAGAGATCGTCTATTTTTGGGGATCAGGTTTGAAGACTGGCGGACAAGCGATTATCGCTTACGAGAAAAAAGCCGAGGCGGCAGGTGGGTGGGTGCTCCTTGAGGATGGATCCGCCAAGTTGCTGACCAGTGCCGAGTTTGCCGCCACACCAAAAGCTACTAAAAAGTAAATTTGGGGGCAGTTGCGGCTTCTAGGCTCAAAGGCAAAGCCTTCGAGTTTCAGGAGCGATATTCAGGCGAACGCTCTAAAGGACACCTTTGGAACTGGGCACGCCCGTTTGGCGTGGGTCTATCTCGCATGCAATACGAATCGCTCTGGCTGTTCCCTTGAAAATCGCTTCGGCGATGTGATGCGTGTTCCGACCGTAATGCATCAAGATGTGCAGGTTGCACATTGCGTTCGATGCAAACCCCTGCCAGAAATCTTCGACCAATTCACTGTCGAAATCGCCGATCTTTGGAGATGGCATTTCGGCTTGAAATACCAGGAACGGCCGTCCGCTGAAATCCACAGCAGTCGTCACCAGCGTTTCTTCCATCGGCAAAACCATGTGTCCGTATCGTCGAATTCCGTGCTTGGCACCCAGGCATTGACTCATGGCTTGTCCCAGACAAATGCCAATATCCTCGGTGGTATGATGTGCGTCCACTTGCAGATCACCGACCGCGTGGACATCGAGGTCCACCAGCGCGTGTCGGGCTAGCAGAACGAGCATATGGTCGAGGAAACCGATACCTGTATGGATGTTGTTTTGGCCTGAGCCGTCCAACGATAGCTTCAGCTCAATTTTTGTCTCTGCCGTTTGCCTGGAAACGGTACTCGTGCGATTTGTGGTCATTTTTGGATGGGTGACTTTCTTATACGTCCAGGTTTCGCACATCGAGTGCGTGTTTTTCGATGAACTCACGTCGCGGTTCTACTTTGTCACCCATGAGCACACGAAACATTTCGTCGGCTGCGGCGGCGTCTGTGAGTTGAACTTTAACTACAGTTCGGTTGGATGGGTCAAGCGTTGTTTCGCGAAGCTCTTCGGCGTTCATTTCACCCAGTCCCTTAAATCGAGTTACGGAGAGTCCTCGTCGTCCGGACTCACGAATTCCCGGGAGGAGTCCGCGGAGGTCTTCCAATCCGATCGCATTTTCTTCGCGGTACAGATAGAAACGG
This sequence comes from Pirellula sp., assembly GCA_031368325.1. Lineage (GTDB taxonomy): Bacteria > Planctomycetota > Planctomycetia > Pirellulales > Pirellulaceae > JBKCUI01. The sequence goes on along the minus strand of JANMNR010000609.1, from coordinate 239 downwards.
GAATCAGTAGCACCGGTTCGATCCTTCGGAATCAGGTCTTCGATGGAGAAACCGAAATCCGCTAGTTCCTTTAGCCCCGAATTGATAGTTCGCACCTCGAACAGTTCGGAGATGTGGGAGGTTGGGGCTGCCTCGGGTGGATTTGGCTTCGTGCCCTCTGGAGTCACACTTGGGGCAACGGCTGCGGGAGCCGCATCGACTTGCACTTTGCGAGCCGCCAAGAATTCATCCAGTTTGTC